>JAZNDZ010000080.1:0-28780 GCA_045588345.1 Bacteroidaceae bacterium | reverse complement strand
TCTCCTTCTTTTGTATGAGGCGTGAATAAAAAGTAAAGTTCAAGGCTTGTGAAGGCTTCAAAACCGCAGTTTACTAAGCGTAAATGAGGATTTTGAAGCCAAACGTAACGTAGAAAT
Source organism: Bacteroidaceae bacterium (assembly GCA_045588345.1). Classification (GTDB taxonomy): domain Bacteria; phylum Bacteroidota; class Bacteroidia; order Bacteroidales; family Bacteroidaceae; genus HGM04593. The sequence goes on along the minus strand of JAZNDZ010000080.1, from coordinate 28,663 downwards.
TTGCTTTTTAGTCACCCTCTTTTGTATGTGCATTATTATTTTTATCTTCGCAAACAAAGAAAAATGACACACTGACATGCTAAAGAAAACTAATGCCTGGCTATGGGTTCCGACCTTGTCATTTGCTTCGGGACTGCCATACCATGCGATTACATCGGCTTCGGACATAATGTACATGGACATGGGGGTTGACAACAAGACTATAGCCCTCTGCACCAGCCTCTTGCTCATTCCATGGACCATAAAGCCTTTATGGAGTCCTTTTGTGGAGATGATAAGCACCAGGCGCAAGTGGACATTATATTCACAGCTTCTGCTTGCTGTATGTTTTACTGCAATAGCAATGGCTGTAACTTCGGAAAGTTTTTTCTTTCTCACCCTTGCAGCATTCATGATTGGAGCGTTTGTGTCATCGACACACGACATCGCGTTGGACGGCTTCTACATATTGGCATTGACACAAGAAAAACAATCTTTTTTCTCAGGAATAAGGAACACCTTCTACCGCATTGCCATAGTATTCAGTTCGGGATTCCTTGTAATACTTGCTGCAAGGCTGAGTTCCTGGCTTGGAATGCTGGGAGAGTATGCAACGGAATTGGAACTGACAAGTTTTGCAAACACATTTGAATACCTAAGTGTAATATTCAAGCTGAAGCCATACGCATGGAGCGCCACATTTGCAGTAACTGCCACCATTATGGCGATACTATATATTTACCATAACAGGATTCTTCCAAAGCCAGAGAAAGATGAATCGCACACCCCGAGCAACATATATGGGTTCTTCAACAATTTTATAGAAATTATTGCAACATACTTTCGCAAACCCGGCATTTGGGCAACCCTTCTGTTCATGCTGCTGTTCCGTTTTCCAGAGGCGCAACTTGGTAAAATAGGCAAACTGTTCCTTATGGACAGCATTGAGGCCGGAGGTCTGGGATTGGACAAAGGCGATATAGGTTTCATAAACGGAGTTGTCGGCATCATAGGCCTTATTATAGGAGGAATAGCCGGCGGTATATGCATCTCGCGCAAGGGACTGAAATACTGGTTATGGCCAATGGTCATTGCAATATCACTACCCGATGCTGTCTATGTATATATGAGCATGGCAATACCAAGTGACCTGTATACCATAGGGAGTTGCGTCTTCATTGAACAACTGGGTTACGGTTTCGGTTTTACAGCATATACCCTGTATATGATATATTTTGCACAGGGGAAATACCCGACTGCGCATTTTGCTATATCAACAGCGTTCATGTCACTGGGAATGATGTTGCCGGGAATGATTTCGGGCTACATACAGGAGTGGATAGGATATGAGAATTTCTTCATTTGGGTGATGGCTTGTACTGCGGCGACATTTGCAGTGTCGGCACTCATAAAAATAGACCCGAATTTTGGTAAAAAGTAGAATTTGAAGTATCTTTACAAACACTTTACAACTAAAACAGTTTTTCAATTGAATCAGGAAACAGAAAAAATGATACTTATAGCAGACTGCGGTTCCACAAAGACCGACTGGGCTCTATGCTGCAACGGCGAAATTGTGAGCCGGGCGAAGACACAGGGCCTTAACCCGACAATACAGGAAACCGACGACATAGAGGCTGTACTGACCGCAGAATTGCTTGACAAACTTGACACCGATGCCCCACAGAGTATATATTTCTATGGAGCCGGATGTGCATACGACAATGCCAACAATCGCATGAGGCGTGCCCTCGAGAGCATTTTCAAAACAAAAGAGATACACATACACAGCGATTTGCTTGCAGCAGCCCGTGCATTGTGCGGACACGAGGAAGGCATTGCATGCATTTTAGGTACAGGTTCCAATTCATGTCTCTACAACGGAAAGGAAATTGTAGACAACACACCTTCATTGGGATATATTTTGGGCGATGAAGGAAGTGGCGCACATCTGGGACGGCAATTGGTCAGCGACTGCATAAAGAAGCAGCTACCCAAGAATATCAGGGAAAAGTTCATGCAGCAATACAAACTTGATGTTGCAGCCATACTTGAAAGGGTTTACCACACTCCCCTGCCTAACCGTTGGCTTGCCAGTCTCACTCCGTTCATTCAAGAGAACAGGAAAAATGCCGAGATACACGACATGCTCAAGAACTGTTTTACACAGTTCTTCAAACGCAACGTAATGGTTTACCGCCATTCGTGGTTGCCCATACACATATTGGGAGGTATCGGCATCAGTTTTTCCGACGAAATCAAGGAGACGGCCGAGAGTCTTGGACTTTCTGTCGGCAACATCCTGGAAAGTCCTATGGATGGGCTTGTCAAATATCACTCAAACAAACTATAACCAATTATAACATTTAATATCATGAAGAAATTATTTTCAACAACACTTGCATGCGTTTTTGCAGCTATGACAATGTCATGCAACAATGCAGGCAATGGTGCGGATGCCGCATCAACAAAGACAGACACAATTTCATACATCGTAGGTATGAATATGGGAAAGAATATAGAAAATGTCATACTTCCCCAACTCAAGGCCGACTATGATGTCATCATCGCAACACTTGAAAAAGGACTGGACGGTGAAGAATCGTTCAAAGTCGGTGACATTACCATTGACAAGAACAACATTCAGGAACTTGGCATGAAATACCTTGGCCCGGAAATCAGCATAAAGGTCCAAAAGGCAATGGCTGACAGCACAGGACAGACCGAGGTTTTTGACAATCCTACAGACAAGGAGATTGCATCGACACTTCTTGGAGCTGATTACGCATTCGGTTTAGAGAAGGCTCCATTTGATGTGGATGCGAAGTCTGTTATAAAAGGTATCAACGACAACCATAACAACACTCTGGTTATCACAGAAGAGAAAGCACAGGATTTCATGATGAACTACTTCCAGGTTGTAATACCGGCAGAGAACAAGAAACTCTCTGAGGAGTGGCTTGCCGCAGTCGAGCAATGGGACGGTATAGAGAAAACCGAATCGGGCATTCTATACAAGATTGTCAACGAGGGTGACATGAACACTAAGGCTACAAATGACACAGATGTTGTCAAAGTGCTTTATACCGGCAAGACACGCAAGGATGTAGTATTTGACAGCAACCGTTGGGCGGACATCCCGGAACAGCGCAAGACAATGATTACAAACTTCCAACCTGAGAATGTAGGCAAGGACAACCCTATCGAGTTCCCTTTGAACGGTGTAATCAAAGGCTGGACTGAAGGCATGAAACTTGTGGGCAAAGGCGGCAGAATCCAGTTGTGGATACCCGCAGAACTTGCATACGGAGAAAGAGGTGCCGGCCAGGATATTGGTCCCAACGAGGCTCTTTTCTTTGATGTGGAGTTGCTTGAAGTAAAGGCTGCAAAGTAACACGATAGTCTATAAAGTCAACGGGTGCAATTGTGATTGCACCCGTTGACTTTATATAGCAGCAAGATGTTACGAGGGTGACTCAAAAGTCATTTTACAAAGAAAGCAATCCCTGTTAGAATAACTCTAACGGAGATTGCTCGTTCAAAAATAGGGCTTTGGAGTCACCCTCGTTCTTTATCTTTACTTTACCAATTCTGCAATGAAAGCCTGCATTTCGGCCTGATGTGCCTCTACACTCTGCAACAGTTTGAACTGTGCCTTTGAGCGTACGAGGTTATGTTCGGGATACTGAATCTTGTAATAAGTATCACCGTTGATGTAATCGGCCAAGAAACGTACTGTCTGCATATATGGGAACAAAGCTGCTGCGTATGGCAAATTCTCAACCTCAAGAGGTGTTATGAACGATGCGGCAGACTTCAAGTAACCCTTTGTGAATGACTTGAAGATTTCCATATTGAAGTTCACATTATCAAGGTCTTTGTCATCCTCTTTACCTGTATTGGCTGCTGAACGCAAGTAATCACCAAAGTCAGAGAAGATGAAGTTCGGCATCACTGTGTCAAGGTCGATTACGCAAAGCACGTTACCCTGTTTGTCAAAAAGGATATTGTCTACTTTGGTATCGCAGTGGCAGATGCGCTTTGGAAGTTTGCCTTCGCGGTGCAGACGCTCACCCTTGCACATTTCCTCGGCACGCGCCTCAAGTTCGTCAACAAGCCACTGTACCTCGGCAAGACGACCGGCCTTGTTCTCGGCAACAGCCTCACGAAGTTGCTGCAGGCGGAACTCCATGTTATGGAAATCCTTGATAGTCTCACCCAACTGTGCAGGGATATCAGCCAACATTGCCTGGAAGTTACCGAATGTCTCACCTACGATGTAAGAAGTCTCGGGAGTTACGGCTGTCATGCCCTCTGTATCGGGAATGAACTCCATTACACGCCAGTACTTTTCACCATCGAAATGATAATACTTGCCGTCCTTTGCAGGAACAAACTTGAGCACCTTGCGTGCAATATCATCTGTTCCGGCTGCAACAAGTTTGCCATGGATGTGCTCAGTAACAGCAACAATATTGTTCATGAGCATGTCAACATCGGGGAAAATTGCGTTGTTCACGTGCTGCAGTACATAGTCGGGTGCATCACCTTCTGTCTTTACACGATATGTAGTATTGATAAGGCCATTGCCCAGAGGAGCAACTTCAACAACATTGCCCTGAATGTTGAACTGAGAAACAATTGTGTTCATTGGAGTAATATTTTAAAGGTTAGTATTTTCTCTATCGGCGCATAAAATAAGATATAAGGTTGTCATTTTGAGCAGAGCGAAAAATCCCATCATACATTGGGGAGATCCTTCACATACGTTCAGGATGACATAACTGTCTACTTGTGGACAGCAACCGAATTTTATCTTAAAACAATCGTCAAAGGCAAAAGTATACAAAAGAAAAGAGCATTACAAGATTAAGGGGAATTATTTATGCAAAAAAATACCGGCAACTGATGTTGCCGATATTTTATATAGAGAATTTACTGTATTATTTTATAAGATACTTTCGACCATCTATTATAACAATTCCTGAAGATGGAAGCCTATCAAGTTTTTGACCAAACATATTATATATGCCCTTACGCACATTGTCCTCTGTATTTACTACAGTCTCAATATCAGTAAAGTTATCCAAACTGATATTAGGATTCTCAACAATATACATTACAGAACCATGGTCATCCCAAGTCCAGTTGCGGACAGATGTCAGAGGCTCATTGGTAACGATGCATGCGAAATACGTAGAACTTTCACTGTAATTTCCACCTGCGTGGAAACTGAATGTGCCATCACCGTTGTCGCGTATCTTGTCCAATGCTGTCTTTTCGGCTGTAAACTTATAATCACGGCCTTCGCGGGTAACATACTCTTGCTTTGCAGGCTGGAACAGATAGAAATTCCCTTCTTCTTGGATAATCTGCCACACAACGGTCTTGTCAAAAGGGCTTATAGCCTCCTTATAAATATCCACGACACCCTGATTTGAGGGAAGGTTGTTATAAGATGATGTTGTCAAGCCACGAAGACTTAGATATGTGTCGGAAATTGTTGTATTCCAAGCAAGGTAACCCTCACCGCTTTTGGCCTTGATGTGATAAGCAGCGTCGTTGCTCAACTCACTGAGCGAGGTTATCTGACGATAATCCTCAATCTTTTTATATGCAACAACAATTGTGTTGCTTTGGGTATCCAATGATATTTCGGCCGTATAGCCTTCGATGCTGATGGCAGCCACATCCTCAGCAGTAAAGAATTGGGTAACTGTTATAACACCACCGGCCTTATATTCCTTGCCGGCGTATACGATACCGCCTTCGTCATCCACACCTGTAACACTTACAGTATATTCGTATGCCTGCTGCATATCGCCCTTGATACTCACTTGGGCACCGCGCATATACTCAGCCGGAATGGTATATGTTCCGTCAGCAGCAATTGCTGTATGAGGAACATTAACCTCTATCCAGTTAGGGTTGCCATTATCGTCGAGTTGCTCTGCCGCATTCACATTATAACCGTACTTTAGTGCAAAACCATACTGTATGAAGCCTGGCGCAGGGATATCCTTCACCTTCAAAGGCTGGGCATAGCCTGTCAGATAGCCTTGCAGTTCACTTTCGTCCGATGCCAGCACAATGTCGCCATTGAGCTGAGATGCACTGACTGTTACCTGGTCACCATGCACGTCAAGCATCAAATCCACGTATCCTCCACCATCGGAAATAATTGTACTGCTTCCTGCAGGGTCGATACTGTTCCAGTCAACCTTGTAGCGCATACGGTAGAAACCCGGCTCTGTTCCGGCAGGAATGGTAAATGCAGGCACGCCTCCGCCGATAGTGTTGCCATTGCCGACTGTTGTACCGTCACTCTTGTACCATGTTCCGTCAACCTGATATGCGCTGTAGCTGACAATTTCGCTGCCTGCCGCAGGTTTTCCATTGCTGTTTATAGTGTAGTCGAATTTACCGTCATTATTCCAATCGACATACACATAGGCACTCATCCAAGAACCGCTGTAGTTGAATGTAGGCTGTACCTGAGTACCGGCTTTTGCAGAGAATACACTCACTGTAGTGTTATCTGTATAAACCTTGCCGGTATTTGCAGCCGAAGTGTAGTTGACACCGGCAGATGCGAGACCCACGCTATTGAGAGAACGGTCTTTGCGGGTTCTTATAGCATCCTTGTCATTTGTGAGTGCATATTTGTCGGTAGAGAAACGCTTATCGGGATTATTGTCAACAACAATCTCATCAATGTATGCTACCCAGTCGGCGTTATCTGCGTGTGGGGAGCGCACATCGGGAACAATGACCAATGAGTAAATATCAATACCACTGTTGGCATTTTCCTCTTTAGAGTATGAGAATCCCTTAAAACTGACTACAATGTCCTGCCAGCCGGCCTTTGGAGCAACATTGACATTGGTTGTTGCCCAAAATTGTTCTTCTTCACCTGTCTGCCAGCTCCAACTGTCCTCAATTCGTTTACCCAAGCCAATGACCATCATGCGGCTATCGGCAGGTTTATCCTTGAGGTATGCCATTACGTGGATGTACTGCAACTGCTTGGTCACACGGATAGGTTCCTTGAGGTCAATCCTTACACCGAAAGTATTGCTGCCGAAACGGCTGCGTTGCAAAGCAAGAACCTTGCCTGTTGGGTTAGGAGCAACACCGAGTACCTCATCTACGGCTACATCCGGATTCTCTGTAACAGCAGCATTTCCTGTAAGAGTACCTTTACGGAAAGGACTCTCTTCCCATTTATCATATACACTGATGGATTTATAATCCTCACTGTCAAATGTTATCGTTGTTTGCGCTGAAGATGCAAGACTTAAAAACATCAACGCAGCAGAAAATAATATATTCTTTTTCATGAGTTTTCGTTTTAAATATTGTGTCGATGTTTATTAATATACGTTCAGGTTAGAGAGCAAAGGACAAGCACGGCTATCAAGAATTGTTATACGCAATTTCTTTGCGTTATAACCACTGCCATAACTTTCGCTTGTCTTTCCATTCAAAGGAATAATGCGCTTGTAACCGACTGTCGTTGTCTGCATCGCAGGGCAGAGTTCTGTCCAAGACTCACCGTTAGAACTGTACTCAATTTTGAAGTCCTTTATGCGCTGACCCAAGAAGACAGGCTCCTGCATAACGAGATAACGGATTACCTGAGGCGTGTCCCAAGAAAGTGTTATTGTTGCAGTGAGGTTTTCGTCGTTTGTACCCCAATAGGTCTCTTTGTCACCGTCTGTGAGGTTGTCTACATCATATTTGCCGCCGGTACGTGTATCGCTAACCTCGATTTTTGCACTCTTCGCCAAATCGGTTGCAGCAGTGGTTTCGTCAAGACCATATACCGGCACGGCAAGACGTTCGTGCAACATTCGGCCCAGTTTTGTCAATTCGTTCACGGTATTGTCAGGAAGCACGCCATATTGGTTCGGTGGGCAGTTAAGGATAAGGGTTGCATTACGGCCGACAGTCTCAAGATACATCTGGAAAAGACGCTCTGCGCTCTTCATTGACTCTCCCTGATGCCAGAACCAGCCTGCGTTTGTAGCCTTGGCATCGCTCTCGCCGGGATTCCATATCCAACCGTTGATGTCACCTTCTTCTCGTATTACAGTCTCGGACATATAATCGGTCATAGCCCAATTGGTCTCACCGGCATAACCGGACTCATTGCCTATCCAGCGCGCTTCACCGCCAACGCCCCACATGACACAGTTGGGAGCAATACGGTGTACACGGGCACGCAAGTTTGGTATATCGTAGTAGATTTCAGGGTCGATGTCGCGTGTACCGCCCTCGCCGCCATAATAACCGTCGCCACCGCGCGCGCCGTCGAACCACATCTCAAACTGATCTGCACCATATTCGGCCAACTCCTCACACTGTTTCAAGAACACCTCAGTAACGTATGTATCCTTGCCATAGTGCGCTGAGTTACGGTCCCAAGGAGAGATGTAGAAGCCATATTTCATATCATGCTTCTTGCTTGCATCGGCAAACAGCTGAGGGATGTTGGCATTGCGGCCATTCTCATTGCCGGCATTCTTGATGCTATGTTCGGTGGTTGCTGTAGGCCACAGGCAGAAACCGTCGTGATGCTTTACAACTGCAATACCACCGTTCATTCCGGCAGCCTTTACTGAAGTAACCCACTGCTCGGGATTAGGAAATGCCAAAGGAGCATATCTTGACTCAGCTTCATTGCCATAGCCCCACTCCGAACCGGTAAATGTATTCATTCCATAATGGAAGAAGGCATAAAACTCCGTTTCGTTCCACAAGAGTTGTCGCGCGTCGGGCACAGGGTGCACCGGAGCCGGTTGATTGTCGGGGTTGGCTGGAACTTCATCTTTCAGCTGAAACTGTGCCGTTGCAGCCATTGGAGCCAACAACCCGCATAAAACAAACGTTGTAAATAATTTTTTCATTGTTTTGATTTAGGTTAGTTTAAACATTACTTAGTCGTTTGGAAACAAAAAGATTTCCCAACGAATGCAAATTTAATTAAAAATATATAACCATAATGATTAATACATTTTTTAACCAAATATTTGAATATTTTTTAAGAAATTGTCTTTGCCAGGATAGCCAGAACCTTGCAATATTCAAATGCAGATTCTTTGCGCAGTGAGACTCCTTCGTTGCTATGAAGGTCACCTTTTACAGGTGCGCAGAGCGTGAGACATGGAATGCCGTACTCGGCATAATCCCATGATTCATCGGGTTCGGCATCATGCCTGAATGCGAACTTTCCTTGATATTGTTCAAGCGAGGAGATGATATTGTGTGCCTGCAAAAGGTCAAAGCCCGAATCGTTCTCAAGGGTGAACAGGGCACCGCTCTCCCACCCTCCATTGGTTACATCCTGTACAATAGCCGCGGAAACAGTACAGCCCATACGGCCAAGGGCAAGAAGCGTCTGCACTGCACCATTGGAATCCTTTTCCTCGTCACCGGTAAAGGCGACGACAACATTATCGGGGAGCATGTCATTAATCATGCACCACAGCACTGCGGCATTGCCGAAACTGTTGTCGAAAGTTCCTTGATAACATTCACCGCTATCATAGCAGAAACAGTTATTGTACACACAATCGATGTGCGAAGATATAAGCAGCACATTTTCCCCGCTGAGCGGCCGATGCTTTGAAAAAAGCAATGCGAGCGGTTCACGAGCCACAAGAGTGTAAGGCGTATCTTTGAGCAGACGTTCTATTGCCGTTATTCTATCCGTTACAAGAAACTCCTTGCCATTGTCCTTGCAATCAACGGTAACGCTCTTCAGAAGGGAAAAGAAATCACTCATTCTTGTTCGGGATATTCTATTTTAAGGTCGTTCTTGCTTGCGATGACCAGTTTTTCGTAACGGTCTACCAAACGCGGCAAACGCGAGAGACGCATCGAAAGGCGCACCATGCAATCGTTGTCAAAAACCTGCTCCACAACCTTTGGCTCTTCCTCCTTTACAATGCGTAGCACTTCGTTGAGAAGCGGATATGAAAATTTTAGCACTATCTCGCCGTTGATTGTCTTTTCAACATGCTCTACAGCCTCAAGCGCCTCGGCTGCTGCAGCGCGATAGGCTACTATGAGACCGCTCGTGCCTAACTTCACTCCACCAAAGTAACGCACTACTATAACAAGCACATTTGTGAGTTCTTTGCTGTGTATCTGCCCAAGAATAGGCTTTCCGGCCGTGCCGGATGGTTCGCCATTGTCATTGGCACGCTCCTGATTTCCACGCTCGCCAAGGCGGTAGGCATAGCAGACGTGGCGGGCATCGTAATACTTTTTCTGATATGCCTCGATATGTTCCTTGACTTGTTCAATGGCTGTCACAGGAATGGCAAAAGCGAGGAACTTGCTCCGCTTTTCGGTATATATGGCCTCGCCCTGCTGTTCAATAGTCTTGTATATATCCTCTTCAAGCATGTTATCCTTTTATCTTCTTTTTAAAATCCCTCATACATTGTACAAGTACCTTGACACCCTCAAGCGGCATCGCATTGTAGCACGATGCACGGAAACCGCCCACCGAGCGATGACCTTTAATGGCAACAACTCCACGTTCGGCTGCAAAATCAACAAAATCGCATTCAAGTTCCTCGTATCCCGATGCCATAATAAAATCGATATTCATATATGAGCGGTCTTCTACAGCGGCCGTTCCACAGAACAGAGGATTACTGTCTATTTCGTCATACAGCACTGCTGCACGCTCCGCCGCACGCCGTTCCATCTCCTTTACACCACCCTGTTGCTTTACCCAGCGCATATTGCACAGGGCTGTGTAGACAGGGAGTGTTGGCGGGGTGTTGAACATCGAGCCGTTTGCTATGTGTACGCTGTAATCGAGTATTGAAGGTATTGCACGGTTCACTTTTCCCAACGCACTCTCTTTGACAATCACAAAGGAGAGACCTGATTGGGCAATATTCTTCTGTGCACCGCCATATATGCAACTGTATTTTGACACATCCACCGGGCGCGAGAGAATATCCGATGACATATCGGCCACAAGAGGCACAGGCGAATCAATGTCGTGGCGCAACTGTGTTCCGTATATGGTATTGTTAGATGTCACATGCAGATAATCGGCATCGGAAGGCACCGTAAAATCCTTTGGAATAAAACAGAAAGCCTTATCGGCCGACGATGCAACCTCAACCACCTGACCGAAAAGGCGCGCCTCCTTCATTGCCTTGCTTGCCCAGGTTCCTGTATTCAAATATGCAGCCTTCTTGGCAAGCAAATTGAAGGGCACCATACAGAAGTGCATGCTTGCACCGCCACCAAGGAACAGCACCTCGTAGCCTTGCGGCACGTCAAGCAGTTCCTTGAACAGCGCACGTGCCTCGTCAAGAACAGACTTGAATTCTGCCGAGCGATGACTAAGTTCCATGAGCGACAGCCCCATACCTTTATAGTCGAGCACAGCCGCTGCCGTCTGCTCCACCACCTCGCGCGGCAACATAGAGGGGCCTGCATTGAAGTTGTATTTTTTCATTTACTGCCGATTTCTTTTTCAATGTGCGAAGTTAAGAAAACAAGAGGAATAGTGCAACAAACAGACTAAATTGTTGTACATAAGTTACCTTAATAGGATATTAACTTTTTCTCTTGACACAGGGAACAAATTTTATTATTTTTGCAACAAGAAGTTGTTATAACAATGCAAATTGTCACTTTAACAACCCGAACATCCCAGTACGGATGTAACTTTGGGATAAAAAAGTTATGAGTAATAAGTTTGAAAACAGTGAGGAATTCTACATTTCGGATGATCCTCAGGACATTGAAAGAGAAAAACAGAGACGCCAAGCAATACACACATTGTTACCTATACTCGCAGGAGGCAAAGAAGACACGACAAAATATGTCTTAAGGAAAGACAACGCCGTCAACAACGACAATCAACAGCAAGACATATTGCATGAGACTGGACAAAAGAAAAAAGTCACAAATCTTAAAGGCAATGGAGTAACTGGCAACAACAGCAAATGGCAGAAAGATTACACACAGGTTGGCAAGCAATTTGTAGACAATATAACTTCAAATCCACAGAACAATCGACAGCAGATACCGTTTATTGATGACAAACTAAAAGCCGAGATTGAGACCCAGGCAAAGGCCAACGCCTTATATAGGAGTAACGAAAGTAAGAAAAAAAGAAACAGAACTTTTCTTCAGGATTTTACTAAGGTTTTATCATTTGCAATAGGCGGTTATGCTCCGCACCGTCCAGTAAAGGCCGGGGAGACACCTTGGGGAACGGACATAGAATTCATAGGACCCATCGGTTCCGTTTTGAATTATTTAGAGATGAAAAATATTGATGAATGGGAGAAGGCAAACGAGAAGAGGAACAAGGAAAAACGTGAGACATTGAATTCAATGAAGGAGTGGCCCATAACCAGACAGATAACAAATGCCTACGAAAAAATCATGGATGTCAAGGAACTCAGAGAAGCTGAGTTTCCTACCAAAAGCATGACCCACTTAATTGCGGCAATAGACAACGGCCTGGGAGTAGGCGATGGTGACAACCTTGCAAGTGTTGTAAACAGATTTGCAAACAAATACGATGAGTTTTTTGTAAACAAAGATACTGAACACAAGAGCATACACCATATAGACAAAGCAAGGAACACATTGCGACATACAATCTGGCAAGCGACGCTTGCATCGCAGTATAATCCGCAAGTTGCCTACGATGCAGCAATGGCTCATGAAACACGTCCGTATGCCGACACAAGCCAAAGAATTTTCTATACTGAAAGTGAAGCAGATATGATAACCGACCTACTCAACAACAGGATTGGAAGGAAATTAGGACATAACAACAAAAAGTCAAGTATAAAAGAGCTTACTCTTCTTGTATTGGATGAATTCTGGAAAAACGGCCTATACGCATACGAAAAGGGAAACGACGGGTTATAGTACATAAAAAAGAAAAAAATGAGTGACCAAAATTACATAGATGTATATAATAGTATTTTGAAATTAGATAATAACGGAAGAGAATGAAAACTAAATTAATGTTTTTGCTTGCGTGTACACTATTACTGTTGTGCAGTTGCGAGAGTTTATTCGAGAGCAACAAGGAGGAACTTGACAATTTAGTGGCTGCGCACTGGAAAAAATGGAAAGCAGAAGGAAAAGACACTACAATGTGCATCGTGGACCTCGCGGAAATGGTACCTTTGGAATGGGACACTATGGTGTATGTTTGGTATTTCAGAAGCAATGACGAAAAGGGGTTATATGAATACATGAATGACAAATATTGGGTGGAAAACGAAAAGTGCCGTGGAAATTCTGAAGAAAAAATACATTTTTGGAAAAATGGGAGACTTGTATATGTAATAGACCTAAATATGGCAAGTGACAAAGAAAAGGGAGTCATTTTCTGTACAGACAATAGTTTTATCAAACGTAAGCGCAATGATGCAAAATTTCATGTTAACAAGAATGGCAAATTCTATATAATACGTGATATGACAGAAAAATATCAACCAGAGTGGAGATATGTAAATGAACTGAATAATTGGAACAATGATTCTGTTTTTATAACAAAAAAAACACAATGAAAAAAAAGATTTGGTTTTGTTTTTAGACGGTTGAATTCTGCCGAGCGATGACTAAGTTCCATGAGCGACAGCCCCATACCTTTATAGTCGAGCACTGCCGCTGCCGTCTGCTCCACCACCTCGCGCGGCAACATAGACGGACCTGCATTGAAGTTGTATTTTTTCATTTACTGCCGATTTCTTTTTCAATGTGCGAAGTTAAGAAAAATGGAGAGAATACACGCACTAACGGGCAATAAACATCAAGTTTGAATATTTTTCACAACTAACGCGCCCCTCGTCAATAAAAGCCAAAGCAGTCTCTCAAGCATCATTTAACTTATTTTATCTTGACAAAGGCTTTGACATGAATCATAAACCAATCACACAACAAAGGTTTACTTACACCTTGCCGGCATAACCAATGTCTTTACCCCCTTTATTTTCTCACCTACTACTTTTTTCAAGACCTCGCGCATGCGGTTCATTTTCACAGCAACGTATGAATAGTCGGGGAACACCAGGATTGTACCTACTTCATCGGGTTTCAAGCCACCTTTTTTAATGAAAAAGCCTGCAAGGTCGCCACGGCTGAGTTTGTCGCGCTTGCCCTTTCCCACATAGAGCGCAGCCCACTGTGGAGCAGGCGGCAAAACGTTGCGCTTTGGCAACGTATATTCCTCGAGTTCCGAAGGCACAAAATCGGGCAGTTCCTTATTCTCGAATGTCATCATATAGACTGAGCCTTCGGCCTCCCAACGGGCGGTTCGTCCGTTGCGGTGGGTAAAGATATCGGCCGAAAGGGCGCGCTGATAATGGACAATGTGCCTGACATCCTTTATATCAAGACCACGCGCTGCAAGGTCGGTGCTCACAAGAATGTTGGAACAGCCGCTGGTAAAGCGGTACAGCGCAAGTTCGCGCTGTTTCTGCTCCATTGCTCCGTTATATGCGACACAATGAAGCGAAGATTTTGCAAGATAGCGCGCAACCTCTTCAACCGTCTCGCGGAAATTACAGAAGACTATAGCCGGTTCGCCACCGAATGAGCAAAGCAATGAAAAAAGTTTTTCGAGCCGCTTATCGGGCGTTGTAGTTATCGTGTAGAATGAGGTACGCACGGTGGGCTGTTCACTACCCTGACGATAGTCGAGTTTTTCAATATCTGCTGCTCCGGCAAAGTGCGGTATTTCGGCAGCATCGGTTGCAGAAAACAAGAAACGCGATTTGACGGCAGGGAGTTTTTCTACAAGTTTTGACATTTCATCCTGAAAGCCCATTTCAAGACACTTATCAAATTCATCAATAACAAGATGAGTACACTTGTCTACAGCAAAACTAAAGCGGTTCAGATGGTCGAGCAAACGGCCGGGAGTACCCACGATAACAGATGTAGAGGCACCGCCAAGCGATGCAATCTCCTGCTCCAACGGACGGCCACCGTAAAGCGCAGTCATCTGGAATGGCGTTGCCATAGCACGCCACACATCAAATACCTGCTTAGCAAGTTCGCGTGAGGGGAGCACAATAATCGCCTGCACCCCTTTGCATGAGGCATCGAGCCTCTCGAGCAAAGGCAGCAGGAAAGCAAGCGTCTTTCCTGTACCTGTAGGCGAGAGAAGCACCATGCTGTCATTCTGGCGGCAATGCTCAATAGCCGCATGCTGCATTGGGTTAAGATTTTCAATATTGAGCCCGTTGAGTGCATTGCGCTGTATTTCGTTCAGTTTCATATTCATCTGCATTCGATATAATACCCTCTTTGGTTCCTTATGTTCTCAAGTTCCATTTCAAGCCCGTTGACTATTGTAGGATATTCGGCTGCTACGTTATTATTCTCATCTATCTCGCCATTTACAGTTTTAAACAGTTGAGGTTCCTGCGAATAACCGGTTTCAATCTTAGGCCCCCAAGGAACCATTGCCGGACCGCCTTTGGGTTCAATATACTTCCAGCCGAACATAGTGAGTGAAAGTGTATGGTTTGCCGCCATCTCCACAGCGAATGGACGACCGCCGTCATCGGCACCAAGCCAAGTATTCTTCTCTACCGGTGCTCCGTCGGGCGAAAGACGCTGTCCACCGCCCACGCCTGTTATGCCTGCCATGACATCAAGGAAATCTATCTGCGACACAAGCCCGTCCTTAACCGCCGGGGTCTTAATCATTGCCGGCCAATGAACTATGAAAGGTACACGCGTACCGCCCTCAAAGGTGCTGTACTTGCCTCCGCGCAAGTTTCCCGTGGGCGAGTGCTCACCCACAAGTTCTTCTGCACCATCGGCATACCCGTCATCAAGCACCGGACCATTGTCACTTGTCAAAATAATCAAAGTATTCTCAAGTACTCCTTTTTCTTCCAAGGCACGCACAATTTCTCCCACACTCCAGTCGAACTGCGCAATGGCATCGCCACGCAACCCCATGCTGCTTGCCTCGCGGAACCTTTCGTGCGGAAAGCGCGGAACATGTACATCATTGGTAGCAAAGTATATAAAGAATGGTTGTTCATGATTTGCCTTAATAAAGTCAACAGCCTTCAATGTTATGCTGTCGGCAATATTCTCATCTTTCCACAGCGCCGTTCCGCCACCCTTCATGTAACCTATGCGCCCGATTCCGTTCACAATGGACATGTCATGCCCATGGGAATGCTTGAGATTGTACAGCAGTTCGGGATTCTCGCGCCCGGTAGGTTCATCTTCAAAATTCTGCCTATAACTTACATAAATCGGCGCAGAGGGGTCATAATTCGCAACTCTACCGTTCTCGATAAACACGCACGGCACTCTGTCGGCAGTTGCTGCCATTATGTACGAATAGTCGAAACCTATGTCTGCCAAAGCCGGAGATATTTCACCGTTCCAATCCTGTTTGCCCGTCTCTGCACCAAGCCCCAAATGCCATTTGCCGAAAGCAGCAGTCGTGTAACCGGCCTCCTTGAATACATCGGCAACCGTGTACTGTTCGGGAGTAATAATCATTGCAGCATTACCCGCTGCAACATCAGTCCCCTGCTTGCGCCAGGGGTATTCGCCGGTGAGCAGAGAATAGCGCGAAGGGGTGCTCGTTGAAGCCACAGAATGAGCATTCGTAAAGCGCAAACCATTTGCAGCCAAATTATTGGCATTCGGCGTATTAACACCTTTTGCACCATAACATTCAAGGTCTCCGAAGCCCAAATCATCGGCATATATGAGTACCACATTAGGACACATACCCCTTGGGGGTATTTCCTGAGCCTGCGCGCCGGCAAAGCAAGGAGCGGCAAGCGCAACAGAGCATATTCCCAAACCAAATTTATCCATTATTATTCCTATTACTTTACAGCACGAAAGTAACCATTCTGCGCGAATAATAAAAATGAGCAGGCGCAAAAATCAAGAATCTGCCATTTTGACACCAAGTGTCACACAAAACAAGTATCTTTGCAGCAATATTCTGCCAAAAACCGCATTGGCATACTATTTGTTATAGTCAAGTAGAAATCGTTTGAACTATGAGCAAAAAAGATAAGGAATTCAAAGAAGAGGCCGTAAATGAAAATATCGGCACAACTGATGAGAATGTGCAAGAGAGCACAGTAGAGGAAAATGCAGGGCAGGAAACAGCCGAACCGACCGAGGAAGAGAAACTGCGCACCGAACTTGCTGAGGCAAATGAAAAGATTGCACTCCTTGAAGACAAGTATCTGCGCCAACTGGCCGAGTTCGACAACTACCGCAAACGCACAATGAAAGAGAAAGCCGAACTCATAAAGAACGGCGGCGAGCGCACAATCGAGTCAATTCTGCCTGTACTTGATGACTTTGAGCGCGCACTAAGCAACATGTCAAAAGATGAGAGCGCTGCCGAAATGATGAAAGGTATAGAACTTATATACAACAAGTTCACAGGCATCCTGAAACAGAACGGCTTGCAGAAGATAGAGACCGAAGGTGCCGATTTCAACACCGACTACCACGAAGCCATTGCAATGATTCCGGCTCCAGACGAAAGCCTGAAAGGCAAGGTTCTCGATTGTGTACAGCCCGGCTACATGCTCAACGAAAAAGTAATACGCCACGCAAAGGTTGCCGTAGGCGAATAATTCAGATATTATGGCAAAACGAGACTACTATGAAGTGTTAGGCATCGGCAAGGACGCATCTGCCGATGATATAAAGAAGGCCTACCGCAAAATGGCCATAAAGTATCACCCGGACAAGAACCCGGGTGACAAGGAGGCCGAAGAGAAGTTCAAGGAGGCAGCCGAAGCATACAGCATACTCAAAGACCCTGAAAAGAAAGCGCAATATGACCAGTTCGGCCATGCCGGGGTAAACGGCGGAGCAGGAGGATTCGGCGGAGCAGGCATGGACATGGACGATATATTCTCAATGTTCGGCGACATCTTCGGCGGCCGCGGGTTCGGCGGAGGTTTTGGCGGTTTCGGAGGTTTTGGCGGCGGTCGCCAGCAGCAGCCACGTCACCGCGGTTCGGACCTGAGAGTAAAGGTAAGGCTGAACCTCAACGAAATTTCTGAAGGCGTAACAAAGAAGTTTAAGTTAAAGAAAAGTGTTGTCTGCCCGCACTGCAACGGAAGCGGAGCCGAAGGCAACTCTACAGAAACATGCC
This sequence comes from Bacteroidaceae bacterium, assembly GCA_045588345.1. Classification (GTDB taxonomy): domain Bacteria; phylum Bacteroidota; class Bacteroidia; order Bacteroidales; family Bacteroidaceae; genus HGM04593. The sequence continues at coordinate 10,518 of JAZNDZ010000080.1, read as the reverse complement.
CCGACTGCAAAGGAAGCGGACGCACTGTACGCACCGTGCGCACGCCTTTCGGCATCATGAACAGCGAGACGACATGCCAAAAATGCAACGGCGAGGGAAAAATAATAAAGAACAAATGTCCTCATTGTAATGGAGAGGGAGTGATTGCCGGCGAAGAAGTCGTTGAAGCAAACATTCCGGCCGGTGTACAGGAAGGCATGGCGCTGACTATGCGCGGCAAGGGAAATGCCGGCAGACGCAACGGCATCCCCGGCGATTTGCAGATTATTATTGAAGAGGAGGAGCACCCGACACTCATACGTCAGGAGAATGACCTCATCTTTAACCTATTGCTTGACATTCCCACAGCAACTTTGGGAGGCACAGTAGAGGTTCCGACCATTGAAGGCAAGGCAAAAGTCACCATTGAAGCCGGCACACAACCCGGCAAGGTGATGCGTCTGCGCGGCAAAGGTTTGCCGGTGCTCAACGGATATGGCCGTGGCGACATTATAATAAACATAAGCATATACATTCCGGAAACATTGACAAAGGATGAAAAGAAATGCTTTGAGAAGTTCAGGGAATCAGAGAACTTCAGACCGAGTGCAGGAATAAAAGACAAGATATTCCGCCGCTTCAAGAATTTCTTTGATTGAGAAAACAATAAGAAAAAACAATATGATGACATACGACGAAACTGTCACATATCTTTACAATTGCGCACCGCCCTTCCAGCAAGTCGGCGGTGCCGCTTACAAAGAGGGGTTATCGACCACAATAGCCCTTGACAACCATTTGGGTAATCCGCACACAAAGTTCCGCACAATACATGTTGCAGGCACAAACGGCAAAGGGTCTACATCGCACACAATTGCCGCCATACTGCAGCAGAACGGCTATAAAGTTGGACTGTACACATCGCCGCATCTCATTGACTTTCGCGAAAGGATAAGAATAAACGGAGTGACAGCACCCGAGGATTATATCATAGGCTTTGTAGAGAAGCATCGGGAGTTCTTCGAACCACTCAGCCCATCGTTCTTTGAACTCACAACGGCCATGGCCTTCAACTATTTTGCCGAGCAGGAAGTCGATGTCGCAGTAATAGAAGTGGGGCTTGGAGGCCGTCTTGACTGCACCAATATCATAACACCGGAACTCAGCATAATAACAAATATAAGCCTCGACCACACACAATTCTTGGGCAACACAATTGAAAAGATTGCAGAAGAGAAGGCTGGCATAATAAAAAGCAGAGTACCTGTTGTCATAGGTGAAACGACAGAGGCGACAAGAGAACTCTTTAGCCGGAGAGCAAGCGAATCAGACAGTCCTATTTTCTTTGCCGAAGAGGAGACAGAACTAACCGGTGCGACAGCAAGCGGAAGCGGATATGAGTACCGCACCTCGTCATACGGCACCATACATGGAACATTGGGCGGTTACTGCCAGGAGAAAAACGCCAGAACAATCCTTGCAGCCATTGGACTATTAAAGCAAAAAGGCTATAGCATAACCGATGATTCTGTACGAAAAGGTTTTACAAACGTCACCTCATTGACTGGGCTTATGGGGCGCTGGCAGGTTCTTGCAGAGAGCCCGCGCATTGTATGTGATGCAGGGCACAATATTGGCGGCATCGGATACGTAACGAAGCAGTTGCAGGCACAGGAGTGCGACACGTTGCGCATTGTATTCGGCATGGTGAGCGACAAGGACATCAGCGCCGTACTTGCCATGATGCCCCAAAATGCAGTGTACTACTTTACCCAAGCAAGTATCAAGCGCGCCATGCCGGCAGCCGAATTAAAAGTGAAGGCTGCTGCATTCGGGTTACAAGGCAGCCACTACCCCAACGTTAAGGCCGCCCTGCAAGCAGCAAAAGACGACAGCGCTACTGACGATTTCATTTTTGTGGGCGGCAGCTGTTTCATTGTAGCAGACCTGCTGGCTTCAATATCCTTTAACAGCATTTATAATTCTTAAATCACCCTTTTATCATACCTTCTCTCTTTAAAAGCGGAAAATGGGCCCATTTTCCCCTTTTGCTAATTTTTATCTTCATTTTCCTTTGCGGTAAATCTTTTTTTTATTTTATTTGCGGAAGAATAGCTATTTTATAACAGACATAATATGAATTGTACTGAAAACCTTTCACAATTGAAGGCCGCCGACTTCAAAAAGAATATCGGCGGCAAGGAAACAGCGCTATTTATTTTGAAAAACAAAGCAGGTAGCGAAGTTGCAATCACAAACTACGGAGGTGCAATCTGCAGCATCATGGTTCCCGACAAAAACGGCAACTATGCAAACGTAATTCAGGGGCACGACAGCATCGACAACCTCCTAAACAGCCCGGAACCGTTCCTGAGCACACTTGTAGGACGTTACGGCAACCGAATATGCAAAGGCAAGTTCACCGTTGACGGCAAAGAGTACAGCCTTGCAATAAACAATGGCCCCAACCACCTTCACGGCGGTCCCACAGGATTCCACGCAAGGGTATGGGACGCTGAGCAGACCGACTGTCAGACACTGAGACTCCACTATCTTTCGGCCGACATGGAAGAGGGCTTCCCCGGCAATCTTGACGTTACAGTCGTTTACACATTCACCGACGAAAACGAACTCAAAATCGACTATACTGCAACTACCGACAAAAAAACCATCGTAAACCTTACAAGTCATGGTTTCTTCTCACTTTCAGGTATTGCAAACCCCACAGCGACAATAGATAACCTCATTTGCGAAATCAATGCAGATTTCTTTGTGCCCATTGACGACACATCAGTACCATACGGTTGCATTGCACCGGTAAAGGGCACTGCATTCGATTTCACCACCCCTACCGAAGTGGGTGCACGCATCGATGCCGATGAGGAACAGATAAAACATGGCGCAGGCTACGACCACTGCTATGTACTCAACAAAAAAGAGGTTGGTGAATTAAGTTTTGCCGCCAAGGTAACAGAGCCTGTCAGCGGCCGCACAATGGAGGTTTACACAACAGAACCGGGCGTTCAGGTATATACATCGAACTGGCACAGCGGCTTTGCCGGTGCCCATGGTGCAACATTCCCCAAGCGCAGCGCAATCTGTTTTGAGGCACAACACTTCCCCGACTCTCCCAACCGCGCACACTTCCCAAGCGTAGTATTGTGCCCAGGCGAGACATACAAGCAGGTTACCGTATATAAATTCGGAGTAGAGAAATAATCATTCATAAACAAAATAACAAAAAAACAAAAAAAACTATGAGTAATCAAAAGAAACAATGGGGGGCTATCATTGTAATGATTGCACTCTTCGCAATGATTGCCTTCGTGACAAACCTCTGTTCACCTATGGCAAACATCATTAAGGCACAAGGTGACATTCCTGAAGTACTTGCACAGATTGGTAACTACGGTAACTTTGTCGCATATCTTGTAATGGGTATCCCTGCCGGTATGCTAATTGCAAAGTACGGTTACAAGAAGACTGCCCTTATAGGCCTGACAGTAGGTATCATCGGTATTCTTGTACAGTGGTTCAGCGGAATGCTTGATGCCAAGGAGAATCTTGGTCTTGTATTCGGTGTATACCTTGTGGGCGCTTTTATTGCAGGTTTCTGCATGTGTATCCTCAACTGCGTTGTAAACCCCATGCTTAACCTGCTTGGCGGCGGCGGCAACAGCGGCAACCAGCTCATTCAGATTGGTGGTGTGTTCAACTCATCTGCAGCCGTTGCAGTCTACATACTCATGGGTGCACTTATTGGCGAAATCACTAAGGACACAGCAATTTCAGATGCCACACCGGCTCTCATGATTGCATTGGGTATCTTTGTTCTTGCATTCGTTGTCATCCTCTTTACCAAAATCGAAGAGCCGGAACAGGCTCCTGTACAGGTAAGCCTTATCAAGGGCGCTTTGAAGTACCGTCACTTCACACTCGGTATTCTTGCAATCTTCCTTTACATGGGTATTGAGGTAGGTGTTCCTACATACGTTAACATGTACCTTGTAAACACTCCGGAACTTGGAATTTCTGCAGCAACTGCAGGTCTTATCGTTGCCGTTTACTGGTTGATGATGCTCTTTGGCCGTTTCATCGGCGGTGCTATCGGAAGCAAGGTATCAAGCCGTGCCATGATTACAACAGTATCCATTGCAACAATCGCATTGGTATTGTACGGCATGTTCGCACCTGCAGAACTTGTTGAGGTTCCGGGTATTGACTGGGGCAACATGGAGGTAATTTGGGCAAAGGTTCCAACAGGCATCTTTGCATTCCTTCTTGTAGGTCTCTGCACATCGGTTATGTGGGGCGGAATCTTCAACATGGCAGTTGAGGGCCTTGGCAAATACACAGCCGTTGCATCGGGTATCTTCATGACAATGGTATTCGGTTGTGCCGTAATGCTGGCTATCCAGGCTCAGGTTGCAGAAATGACCGACTACATGACAAGTTACTGGGTTGTAATATTCTGTGCTGCTTATCTGCTGTTCTATGCACTTGTAGGTTCAAAGCCGGCAAAGAAGTAAAAAACACGAAATACAATATTTGTTTAACTACTAAATATTTAAAACTATGGATATAGAATTTGTAAGAAGCCGTTTCATCAAACACTTCGATGGCACAACAGGTAGCATTTATGCATCTCCCGGCCGCATCAACCTCATTGGCGAGCACACCGACTACAACAATGGTTTTGTATTCCCCGGTGCTGTAAACAAGGGTATCATGGCCGAAATCAAGCCTAACGGTACTGACAAGGTTTGTGCCTACTCTATCGACGAGAAGGACTATGTTGAGTTCGGTTTGAAGGAGGAGGATGCTCCACGCGCTTCTTGGGCAAAATACATCTTCGGCGTATGCCGCGAAATGATTAAGCGTGGCGTTGACGTAAAGGGCTTCAATACAGCATTTGCCGGTGATGTACCTCTTGGTGCGGGCATGTCTTCATCGGCTGCTCTTGAGAGCACATACGCATACGCCCTCAATGACCTGTTCGGCGACAACAAGGTCGACAAGTTCGAACTTGCAAAGGTTGGTCAGGCTACAGAGCACAACTACGTTGGTGTAAACTGCGGTATCATGGACCAGTTCGCAAGCGTATTCGGCAAGGCAGGCAGCCTTATCCGTCTCGACTGCCGTTCACTCGAGTACCAGTACTTCCCATTCAAGCCACAGGGCTACAAGCTCGTTCTCTTGAACACATGCGTTAAGCATGAACTCGTAGGTTCTCCTTACAACGAGCGTCGTTTGAGTTGCGAGCGTGTTGCCGAGGTTATCAAGGCTAAGCACCCCGAGGTTGAGTCATTGCGCGATGCAAGTTTTGAGATGCTTGAGGAGGTTAAGGCAGAATTGAAACCTGAGGATTATAGCCGTGCAAAATATGTTATCGGTGAGGTTGTTCGCGTACTTGATGTTTGCGCGGCTCTCGAGGCCGGCGACTACGAGACTGTAGGTAAGAAGATGTATGAGACACACTTCGGCCTCAGCAAGGACTACGAGGTAAGTTGCGAGGAGCTCGACTTCCTTGTTGACGTTGCTATTGACTGCGGTGTTACCGGTTCACGTATGATGGGCGGTGGTTTCGGCGGTTGCGCAATCAACCTTGTAAAAGAGGAGTTGTACGAAATTTTCATCGCCGAGGCTGAGAAGCGTTACAACGAGAAGTACGGCAAGGCACCAAAGGTGTACGACGTAGTTATCGGCGACGGTTCTCGCAAGATTTGCTGATTCATAGCGAAAGACAAGTAATTATGGCAGCGGCAACCAATTGGTTGCCGCTGTTGTTGTATATACTCTCAAACCAATCCAGCCCGCATAAAATTTCCACCCGACGTTTTTTCAAAAAAAAAAACACAACCTACATTTGCACAAATTATTACAATTCATTAACTTTGCAGAATAAATTACACTTATAGTCGCTGGACTATAAAGCATGAAACAATATAGATAAATAGATAAAATTATAATAATTATTTTCTAACTAAATTTTTACTTCAATGAAAAAGAAATTACACAATGGATTTCTGTTGGTAGCCATGTTATTGGCTACTGTAGGTTCTTATGTTTCTTGTAAGGACTACGATGAAGATGCATATGCAAATATGCTTGGAAAAAACTCCAAATTGGAGGAACTTGTAAATGCTCAGGTTGATGCATTGAACGGTCAGATTGACGCTTTGAAGCAGGCACAGGAAGAGTGCAAGGCAAACTGCGAAGCATGGAAACAGCAGATTAAAGATTGGCAGGTATATGTCGAGAACAACTACGTAACAAAAGCAGTTTATGAAGCAAAAGTTCTTGAACTGACTAACGCTATCGCAGAAAACAATGCCAAAATCATTAGCCTGGAAAATAGAATCAACGATGTAAAAGCAGAGTTGTTAGCAGCCGATGAAGCGTTGAAGTCAGAGTTGCTGGCAGAGATTCTCAAGGTTAAGAATGACCTCAGCGCTCTTTTGCAGGATGACGTAAATGATATCACTACTACAATAGCTAACAATAAGAAAGAACTTGAGGATGCTATTGAAGCCAACAAGGCTGTACTTAAGCAGGCTATTGCAGATAACAAGAAGGAACTCGAGGAAATGATTAATGATGGGATTGCAAACCTCGATAAGAGAGTTGCTGCAAACGAGACTGCAATTGCAACCATCAACTCAGATCTCGCAAAACTCAAAGAGAAGGTTGCAGGCATTGAAGAACTGTTGAACGAGACAGTGAAGGATGTAATCAAGGCATATAATCTTGCTAAGGACGATTCAATCAGAATCGATGCCCTTGAAAGTGCATATTCAGAATTGAAAGATAAGCACAGCAAAGACAATGAGGCGCTCACAGCAAGAATCGACAGCATCTGCAAAGAGTTGACCATTGTAAAGGATAGCGTAAACCTCGCTTTTGAATTGGCAAAGGAAAACCTTGAAAAAGCAAACAAATATACAGACGAGCGCATAGAGATTGCTGCAGAAGCACTCCGTGGTGACATTAAAGCTACAAAGGAGGAACTTGAGAAGGCATACAAAGAAGCAGATGAGAAGTTGCAGGAGCAGATTGATGCCTTGAAAGAGAAACTTGATGATGTAACAAAGCGCGTTGAGGATAACGAAAAGAAGATTAATGAACTGACAGGCAAGGTTGACAAGATTGACGAGTCTTTGAAGCAGTTCATCACCGGAATCATTCTCCAGAGAACAGAGAACCCGGTATTCGGTTCATTCTCATTCCCTGCGAACATTCAGACAAACATCCTTATGGCATACTACGGTTATGCAGGAAGCTACGGTATAAAGTTCCCTGGTGACCGTCCACGTTACTATGTAAGAGAAAGCGAGGCTCTCTCAGAAAAGGATATTGAGATGCTTGGCGTAAAGCCCGTTGAATTTGCTCAGGACGGCGAAGCTATCGTTAGCGGTGCCGGCAAGGTATATGTGACTGTAAACCCATCAAACGTAAACTTCGAGGGCCAGACTCTCCCAATCGTAAACAGTTTGGACGAGGAGTCAGGCATCAAGCTCTCTTCACTCAAGTATTCTGACAAGAAGTTGACATTCGGTGCAACAAGAGCTGCTGTCAACGGTTTCTATGAGGCTGAGGCAACATTGGCTGCTGAGGATATCAACAAGGTGAAGATGACATTCGATTTCAACAAAGATGAGATAAAGGAGACTGTAAAGGATATCATCAACCCGCTCGATGGCATTAACATGACTCAGGTTGCCAACACAGTATATGATGTAATGAGCCAATTCAACCAGGAACTCGATGCAAACGCATTGAAGGCAAGCTGGACAGACTCTATGGGCGTATCACGCAACATCTACTCACAGTACAACCTTGCTACAACTGCAATCAAGCCGTTGTCATACGCATTCATGAAGGATGCCAACTTTACATCATTCCCCGGTTTTGACAAGATGCGCAACGTGGCCGGTAAGTTGATGGACGAGGTGTCAGACAAATTCAAGGTTGTTATAGGTGAGATGCCTGACTTTAATTTTGACGTTGAGCATATCAAGAGAATCCAGTTCGACAAAATCGACATCAACACCGAAGACGTTGACCTTAATTTGGTTGTAACTTACAAGGACACAATCAGAACAAGTGTAGAAATCTCTATTGACACTCTTGTTAAAATTGACATAGAGCAACTTGTTAATGTACCTGAACAGCAAATTCCAGTAGAGGTTCCGGTATCTGGTGAGGTAAAGGACAAGGATGGTAATACCGTTGGAACATTTGAACAGAACGTAAAAGACACTATCACTGTTCCAAGCCAGGATATTCTCGTTTGCATTGAAAAGGATGTACCATTCAAGTGGAGCGGCAACGTTCCTGTTGAGGTACCTGTAAACATTGAGGTTCCTGTAGACCTGTCAGAACTCCAGAAGATACTCAACGAAATTGACGGCCTCGAGGACGAAGTAAACGATTTGCTGAATGGTCAGCAGGACAAGGTGAATGAGATTATCGATATGGTAAACTCATACCTCGACCAGCTTGGGGATTTGAATGATTTCACAGACAAGTTCACTGAAATTGGTTCAAGACTTGACGAGGAAAAGGACAAAATCAAGGATAAGATTATCGGCTATCTTGACAAAATTGAGGACAAGTTGCTCACCGCAGTAAACTCTGTCAACAAGGCTGTACAGCCAATGATGCTTGTGAACACAACCAGCGGTTTCAATGTGCTGAGCCAAACCATCTACAACCCGACTGTATTGAGCGCTGCAAATGTACAGTTCATACCTACATCTTACACAGCAGAGATTATTGCTCCTGCTTACAAGAAGCTTGTGGGTGTAACAAACGTTTACTCAATGGACCGCAGCAAGAATGCACAGAACGGCGATGCTGACTGCTTGTCTGCTTTGAATGAGGCAAATGCCAAGGAGGGTGTAGCAGAAATCCTTAACGGTGACACTCAGATTGTAGACTTCGCAGCGAAGAAGGGTTACATCTATGAGGTAACTTATACAAGTGTTGACTTCAGCGGTTTGATTGCTGCAAAGAAATTCTATGTAACCGTAAAGTAAGCATTAAAAAGAGATAACAATCGGGCGGGACTTGCTCCCGCCTGGTTAAATAGAAAATTATTTTAATATATAAGGATTATGAAAATCAATAAAGCATTATTGGCAGGCCTGTTGATGATGGTATTGAGTTCTTCTGCTATGGCTCAGGAAAATGGCGAAAAGGTGGAGAACGTATTCAATCCACATTGGTATGTTCAGGCCCAGCCATTAGGTATGCAATATACATTAGGAGAAAATCCATTTGGGAAATTGCTGTCATACAACATTCAGTTTGCAGGCGGTTACAATTTCAATAAGTACTTGGGTGCACGTTTTGCAATCAACGCATTCCAGAGCAAGGCCGGTTGGGATATTGATGTAAAGAAAAACTGGAAATGGTACTACATTGCACCGGCAGTTGACGCTACTCTGGACCTATCGAACCTGATATTCGGTTACAACCCTGACCGCCGATTCACATTTGGAGCATTTGCCGGTATCGGTTTAAACATCGCTTGGGGAAACAAAGATGCTGCTAAGGTGAAGGAAGAGTTGACTTCACTCTATGGCCACGATAGAAACCTACGCTATTTGTGGGATGGCAGCAAGGTATGCTTCCTTGGCAGAGCGGGTATCATGGGAGACTTCCACATTGACCAGAACTGGAGTGTCGGCATTGAATTGCAGGCTACCACTTTGAGCGACAAATACAACTCAAAGAAAGCCGGCAACTCAGACTGGTACTTCAACGGTCTTATCGGCGTGAAGTATGTATTCGGTAACAAGAACACCAAGAAGGTAATACCGGCTCCGCAGCCAGTTGCACCGCTCACAGAGAATCAGGTTAAGGTGGTTGAGAAGGTGGTTGAGAAGAGAATCTACGTAGAGACTACAATCCACGAGATGAGCCGTTCAATCTACTTCAAGCGCGCCGGAAATACGACGATTTCTTCTGCTGAGATGCAAAAGGTACAGGAGGTTGCAGACTTCATGAAAGACCATCCAGATGCAACAGTTACACTTTGCGGTTATGCTGACAAGGGTACAGGTAACCCCAGCATCAATGCTAAACTGTCAGAGAAACGTGTGAAGGCTGTTGCCGAAGCATTGAAGAATAAATTCGGTATCGAGGAATCTCGCATCACCACCGACTTCAAGGGTGACACCGAGCAGCCTAAGGAGGGCACAGCAAACCGTGTAACAATCGCTGTTGCAAAGTCAAAGAAGGTTGTTGAGGTTGTAAAGTAAGCAATTAGATTTATTAAATAATAGCCTCTGCCTTTTAGTATACATATTGTACACTTAGAAGGCAGAGACTATTATAATTATTAGAAGCTGTTTAAATTTATATCGTTTAGTTTTTTATAGGTCAAAAATAGAATGTTTTATTATTTTTTGAGGGCGCGTAGCGGGCTACGTAACCGAGAAAAAGAGGAAAACAGACATTTTTGAACATAAAAGACAACGAAATAGCGGCTTCCAATATAATAAAACTTTTTTTAGAAATTTAAACAGCTTCTTA
>JAZNDZ010000079.1:0-33366 GCA_045588345.1 Bacteroidaceae bacterium | reverse complement strand
AGGAGTAACCCAGGAAGAAAATGCGGACATACCGGGCACATAGCCAGCCAACAAACATACGGTCAGTATGGAAAGAATCCCAGTGTATATCGCCTTGTTTTTCGTTTTCAGGAAAGAAATCATGTTTTAGATCATTTTTTGCGGTATCTCGAATAATAAGTAAACGCTTGTTAATAAATATGTTGTTTTGTGCTTGTTTCTGTTCCTGCCTCTTTTGTGTTTTGTTAATATTTATGTAGATGTGAATATTGTTTCTATTTTCAAAGATAGTGGGTCTTTTATTTATAACCTATATAAAATGCAAAAAAAGTTACTCCTTATTCCACATACAGTACCAGTCCTTTGAGGTATTCACCTTCGGGGTGGTATATGCTTACCGGGTGGTCGGCGGGTTGTGTCAGCTGATGCAATATGCGCACATTGCGCTTTGCCATTGCTGCGGCTGTGAACACTGCTGTGCGGAAGTTCTCCTTGCTCACAACCTGTGAGCATGAGAAGGTAAAGAGTATTCCTCCCGGCTGTATTTTCTCAATTGCCTTGGCGTTCAGTCGGCGGTAGCCTATGAGTGCGTTGCGCAGGCTGTCGCGGTGCTTGGCAAATGCCGGCGGGTCAAGGATTATGAGGTTGTAGTTATTGCCCATGCGGTCAAGGAAGTCAAAAGCGTCCTCGGCGTATGCGGTGTGGCGTGTGTCGCCCGGGAAGTTAATCTCTACATTGGCATTTGTCAGGTCGATAGCCTTTGAAGAACTGTCCACTGAATGTACAATCTCGGCACCGCCGCGCAGTGCGTAAATTGAAAATCCTCCTGTGTAGCAGAACATGTTGAGCAGTTTACGGCCCTTTGCGTACTTTTCGAGCAGTGCACGGTTCTCCCGCTGGTCAACGAAGAATCCGGTTTTTTGGCCGCGTAGCCAGTCAATGTGGAACTTGAGACCATATTCGGTAGAAACATTGCTTGCGTTGCCGCCCATTATGTAGCCATTGTCCTTGTTAATGTCGGCCTTGTAGGGTAGTGTTGTGTCCGACTTGTAATATATGTTCTTGATTTTTTCGCCAAGGCACTTTTTTAAAGCATCGGCAATGTCCATGCGGTTCACATGCATTCCCACGCTGTGTGCCTGCATTACTGCTGTGTCGCCGTATATGTCGATTATGAGTCCCGGAAGGTTGTCGCCCTCGCCATGAACAAGGCGGTATGTGTTGTTGTCTTCGCGTGAAGATATGCCGACTCTTTCGCGCAGGTCGCAAGCCGTTGCTATGCGGTTTTCCCAAAATTGCCTGTCTACCGGTTCGTCCTTGAATGTGAGCACGCGCACCGCAATGCTGCCTACCTGTACATGCCCACGGGCAATAAACTGGCGGTCATTTGTGTATACGGTAACAATGTCGCCTTCTTCGGGTTTCCCTTCTATGCGCTGTATGGCACCCGAAAAAATCCAGGGATGAAAACGTTGCAATGACTCTTCTTTACCTCGTTTGAGTATGACGGCTTTTTCCATATATGTTATTTTGTGTGTTCCAACTTGTTGTATATTTCAAGGCATGCCCACGCGTCTGTGGCTGCATACAATTTCTGTTTGTCGGTGAGCACATCGTTTTCCCAGTTCGTGAGTTGTTGGTTTTTTGAAATGCGCTGCCCGAACACTATGGCGAATATCTTTTGCAGGCTTTTTTCTTCAATGCCGAATTTTGTGACATGCTGTTGAAGGTCAAGGAATCCACCGGCCTTGAATTTACGTCTGTGGCACAATGCCTGATAATCGTCGTGCAATGAAAGTCCTATTTTTGTAATCTCCTTGTTCTCAAGTAACTGCACCAAAGAGTCTGGGATTCCGGTGCGGTTCAGCCTTATCAGGAAGCAAGTGTCGGCAGTGGATAACTGGATGAGTGCGACTTCGTGCTGGACACCTTTCCTGAATGAAGGCCTCGTTTCTGTATCAATGCCAAGGAAACTCTCTGCCGAGAGTGCCTTAACAGCCTTGTCGGTTGCTTCAATGGTGTCAATTGTAATGATTCTGCCTGTAAATGCGGCTGTCGGCATTCCTGAAATCTCGCTCTTCTCTATGTGTGCACGGTAGTTGCTCATCTTTCCTCTTCTTTCCCCTCTTCGTCAAGAGTGTTGTATTTTATTTCATGGAGTGCGCGCATTGTGTTCACAAGTGTCTGTCCCCAGTACTGGCTGAAGTGTGCATTGCACTCAACAATGGCATCGTGCATAGTCTCGTTTATGCCTAATTTGAAAAGGCATACGAAATTCTTTATGTCCTGGTATATGTCGGCCAGGTCCTCTGATATGCTCTTTGTTACAGGGGTGTCGCTGTATTTCATTTCGGCCACGAATACGTCAAGATAACTGTCTTTGTCGGCCAGTAGGTCATAAACGGTCATGCGAAGCACCTCATAACTGTCTTCTGTTACAAAATCCTCAAGTTCCTCTTCGCCAATCCTTTCTGCTTCGGGTAACATCTGCGCCTTAAGGTAAAGTAACGGCAAGAGTTTAAGAAGCGTGTTCACGAACTCCTTTCTCGAGTGTTCGTTGCAACGTTCCATGTATGCGCAATATTCAGCCGCTACGGTTACGAATTCCACCGTGTTGCGTGAAAAAACAATGTCTTCAGATGTATTCATCCTGGTCTGCTGTTCTAATTTGCCGCGAAGTTACAAAAAAATAGCGTAGGAGCGCACCCGCAGTATCCTTTTTTTTATTATCTTCGCGTTTGCTATTTTGCGGTCCGTTTATTCTTTTTGTTGGTATCCGGTCGCAAAATTCTATCAGTTAATATGTTATTTACTATGACAAGCATATAGTATGGGTAAAAAGAGTAAAAACGATAAAGAAAAACCTGGCTTTTTCTCAAGGATTATAAATGCTTTTTCTGCGTTCAGGAGATTTATTTCTGACCGCAAGGTGCAGTTTGTCGTTGGCGCATTGTTGGCTGCATTTGCCGTGTTCTTCTGTTTCTCCTATGTGTCATTCTTTTCTTCGGGCAGCGCAGACAGTGATATAGTGGAAACAGGCTTGCAGGGTGTGATAAATGGCGGTGCCTCAAACAGTACCGGCTCTGGTGGTGCAATTCTGGCCGAATATCTTGTAAACGGCTGTTTCGGCTGGGCTTCTATCCTGCTGTTCCCGTTGCTTGTCGTGTGGGCATTGCGCCTGATGCGTCTCTGTGAAATTGATGCAAGGCGCTGGACGATTATTCTGGCAGTGCCGGTTGTGTGGTTCTCGCTTCTCTTTTCATTTGTATTTGGTGAGGGAGCCGATACATGGCATGTCTCTCCGGGCGGTGCACATGGTAATCTGATAGTGGAATATATTTTCCGTGCGACAGGTGCTGTGGGCGTGGTTCTTCTGCTTATTATAGTCTTCCTGTTCTTCATGATTTATGTAACGGCGGAAACAATTCCTTGGTTACAGCAAAAACTCTTTTTTAATTTGCCCTGGCTGTCTGATAAGGAAACACCTCAGGCGAGTAGTGCTGATGAACCGGCCGGTGATGAAGATGACAAAGAAGATGAAGGCTGTGAAGATGATGAGCAGGCTACAGAGGAAAGTGATGATGCGGATGAGGAAATTGCAGTTGAGGAAGAAGAGAATGCCGGCGAAGAGAATGAGCTTCTTGTCGAACTTGATGTTCCAGTGGAATACGGAACAACTGAAGATGCAGAACAGCCCGGCGATGATGTTGCCGAAAGATTTGACGAGATATCAAAGAGGCTTTCCGAAACAGTCAACTCAGGAGATGACGGACTCTCTATGGAGGTTGAAAAGGCGGATGGCGATGAAGATATGGGCGGTGATATGTTGCGCCCCCTTAACCCCAAAGATGAACTGAGTTATTACAAGCCGCCTACACTTGATTTGCTTGAGGAGTATGAACAGGCTGCCCAAGCGATAGACCGCAACGAACAGTCGGCGAATGCGAACAAGATAGTCGAGGTGCTCAAGAACTTCGGTATAGACATCAGTTCGATAAAGGCTACGGTAGGTCCTACCATTACACTTTATGAGATAACTCCGGCACCGGGAGTCAGAATTTCCAAAATACGCAATCTCGAAGATGATATAGCCATGAGCCTCTCGGCGCTTTGTATCCGTATCGTGGCTCCAATCCCCGGCAAGGGTACTATAGGCATAGAGGTGCCTAACGCCCACAAACAGATAGTCCCTATGGCTTCTCTGCTCAATAGCCGCAAGTACAAGGAAACCGATATGGCATTGCCGCTTGCTCTTGGCAAGACAATCTCCAATGAGGTGTATATGGTGGATATGGCAAAGATGCCCCACTTGCTTGTAGCCGGTGCCACAGGTATGGGTAAGTCTGTCGGTCTCAACGCAATAATCACTTCGTTGCTGTACAAGATGCACCCTGCATACCTGAAGTTTGTTATGGTGGACCCCAAGATGGTTGAACTGAGTCTTTACGGGGTGCTTGAGAAACACTTCCTTGCAAAACTTGAGGGCGAGGATGAACCTATTATAACCGATGTGAACAAGGTTGTCCGCACATTGAAATCCCTTTGCGTGGAAATGGACAACCGTTACAAGTTGCTTCAGTTGGCATCGGTGCGTTCTGTAAAGGAGTACAACGATAAATTCCTGAATAAAGAACTGCTACCAACAAAGGGGCACCGTTTCATGCCGTACATCGTTGTCATAATTGATGAGTACGGAGACCTTATGATGACTGCGGGCCGCGAGGTGGAGCAGCCTATTGCACGTATTGCACAGAAAGCGCGCGCTGTGGGTATCCACATGATTATAGCCACACAGCGTCCTACAACAAATATCATAACAGGTACTATCAAGGCGAACTTTCCTGCCCGTATGGCTTTCCGTGTTATCTCCGCTATCGATTCGCGTACAATACTTGACCGTTCAGGTGCCAACCAGTTGCAGGGTAGGGGCGATATGCTTTTCCTTGCGGGCAATGACCCTGTACGTGTGCAATGTGCGTTGGTAGAGACTAAAGAGGTTGAGCGCGTTTGTGCCCACATTGCAAAGCAGCAAGGTTATCAGCAGGCATATATTCTGCCCGAACCTGATGAGGCTTCTGATTTCAGCGGTGAAGGAGGCAGTAGCCGCGGTGAAATTTCATCAGATAAACTTGACCCGTTGTTTGCTGAGGCTGCCCGTGCAGTGGTGCTTGCCCAGCACGGCTCCACATCGCTCATACAACGCAAGTTCAATGTCGGTTTCAATCGTGCCGGCCGCATCATGGACCAGTTGTGCCAGACGGGTATTGTCGGTGAACAGGAGGGCAGCAAACCGCGTCAGGTGCTTTGTGCCGATGAGGCCGACCTTGAGTTCCGTTTGAAGAGTCTTTTGCAATAATAGTTTATTGAACCATGAGAAAGATTGCATTGTTTGTTTTTCTGCTGTTTCCACTTGTTGCAACGTCCCAAAAGGATGCTGCCGCACTGCTGAGCAAGGTTGTTGAAAAGATAAAAGCCGATGCTGCATTGCAGATGGATTATGCATACACAGTCTGTGATGAAGACGGTGCTGTTGTGTACAGCGATAACGGTACCATGAAACTGGATAATGAATGTTATTCCTTGGATATGGACAACATGAAGGTTTGGTGCAACGGCAAGACACAGTGGAGTTATATGAAGGATATTGATGAGGTGTATATTACAGATGCTGGTTCCGAAGAGGCACAGAATCTCTCTCCTCTTTATATAATGGAAGCATACAGGGAGAATTATTCACTCTTGCTTGAAAAACTTGACGGCACGCAGGTATTGATTACCATGACCGATGCCGATGCAGAAGTGAACAAGGTGGAACTCTTTATTGATACCGCAAAATCCTCTCTCATAGGGATGACAGTACACATGTCTGCTCAAGGCTGTATTGAGGTACAACTCAACAACTACACTCCAAAGTGTAAGTTCGATAAAAAGATTTATGAATGCCCCGTAGAGAATTTCCCCGGGGCTGAAATTGTTGACATGAGATAAAAACTATAATATTATGAACAAGACAAAATGTTTGATTATCGGCTCAGGCCCTGCGGGGTATACTGCGGCCATTTATGCTTCACGTGCCAACCTTTCACCGGTGCTTGTCGAGGGAATGCAGCCGGGCGGCCAGTTGACACAGACTACAGTAATAGAGAATTTCCCCGGTTTTCCGCAAGGCATAACCGGCCCTGAACTCATGGATAATATGCGCCAGCAGGCAGTCAATGTCGGTGCCGATGTCCGTTCGGGCAGCGTTGTTGATGTGGATTTTGAACAGGTGCCATATAAAGTTACTCTTGATGACGGAAAGGTTGTTGAGGCCGATACTGTCATCATTGCTACGGGCGCGACAGCAAAGTATCTTGGTCTGCCCGATGAAATCAAATATCAGGGTATGGGCGTTAGCGCGTGTGCTACATGCGACGGTTTCTTCTATCGCAAGAAAGTTGTTGCTGTTGTAGGCGGAGGTGACACTGCATGCGAAGAAGCAAACTATCTTGCATCACTTGCTGCGAAAGTTTACCTCATAGTGCGCAAACCATATCTGCGTGCATCAAAAGCCATGCAGGACCGCACGCTGAACAATCCTAAGATAGAAGTACTCTTTGAGCATAACACCGAAGGACTTTTCGGTGAAAATGGAGTAGAGGGCGCACATGTTGTGTACCGCAAGGGCGAGGCCGACGAAAGGCGTTACGACATTGCTATTGACGGTTTCTTCCTTGCTATCGGGCACAAACCTAACAGTGATGTCTTCAAGAAGTATCTTAAGACGGATGAGACCGGGTATTTTGTACCAACTGATGCGAGCGGAGTAAAAACAGTCGTTCCCGGCGTTTTTGTTGCCGGTGACGTAGCCGACCCTCATTACCGTCAGGCAATCAATGCCGCAGCAAGCGGATGCCGTGCGGCAATGGAGGCTGAGAGGTATTTGTCAAATATCTGATTATAACGCGAGGTGCAGCATCTGCTGTTTAGCAATTGCTTTAACTTGTGTTATAGCGGTAAAAAAATGGTGCAAATGTTTCGCTGAATGAAAAATATTGCCTAACTTTGCACCCGATTTAGTCCGTTGGGGTTGAAGAAGACGTACTCACGAAGAGAACGCACCTCGCGGAATTCACAATAAAAGCGATAAATTAAATGTACGCAATTGTTGAGATTAACGGACAGCAGTTCAAGGCAGAGGCTGGCAAGAAGCTGTTCGTGCACCACATCAAAGGTGCTCAGAATGACACAACAGTGGAGTTTGACCGCGTGTTGTTGTTGGATAAGGAAGGTGCTGTTACAGTAGGTGCTCCTACAGTAGAAGGTGCCAAGGTAGTTTGCTATATCGGCAATGTTCGTGAGATGAAGATTGTTCGCAAGTCAAAGGACGGTCAGAACATCGTTACAACACGTACAATCGACCCTACATTGGTTAAGGGTGACAAAGTGTTGGTGTTCCACAAGCGTCGTCGTAAAGGCTACCGCAAACTGAACGGTCACCGTCAGCAGTTTACAGAGTTAGTTGTTAAAGAAATTATCGGTTAATCTTTAAAGTTTAAGTATTATGGCACATAAGAAAGGTGTTGGTAGTTCAAAGAACGGCCGTGAGTCAGCAAGCCAGAGACTTGGTGTTAAGATCTGGGGCGGTCAGGCATGTAAAGCCGGTAATATCATCGTACGTCAGCGTGGTACTGTTCACAACCCCGGTGCAAACATCGGTATGGGTAGTGACCACACTCTTTACGCTTTGGTTGACGGCATTGTAACTTTCAAGCGTGGCAAGAACGACAAGAGTTACGTTTCAGTTACTCCGTTTGCTGAGAATAACTAATGATTCTTGTCAAACAGATTATAAAGCGACCCGTTGCGGGTCGCTTTTTTTGTATATAGCCTTGTTCTTGAAGCAATAGTTCATTTGTCTTCAAAATGTGTAACATTTTTGCCATTATGTTGTTAAAAAATAAAAAATAGTTGTACTTTTGTAATTATTGCCTGCGGCGTTCGTATAATAGCCGATGCCAATGTCATAAATAACGAATTACTAAGAAACTGATATATTATGCTAACACTTAAACAGATTGGTCAGGAGACCGAAAAGGTACTGAAAGGCTTGGAAAAGAAGCATTTCAAGAATGCAAAGGAAACTATAGAGAAAGTTCTTGAACTGGACAAGGCTCGTCGTGCTGCTCAGCAGGAACTCGATAATGTGCTTGCACAGAACAAGCAGTTGGCTGCAAAAGTAGGTCAGCTCATGAAATCGCAGGCTGTGGAAGAGGCAAATGCAGTGAAGGCTGAGGTGGCCGTCCTCAAGACAAAGGCTGCTGAACTGCAGACAAGAATGGATGCTGCTGCCGATGAACTCCAGCAGGTCCTTTATACAATCCCCAATATCCCGTATGATGAGGTGCCTGAGGGTGTCGCAGCAGAGGATAATGTTGTTGAGAAGACAGGCGGAACCGAGACTGTTCTTCCCGAAAATGCTCTTCCTCACTGGGAACTCGCCAAGAAGTATGACCTCATTGACTTTGATTTGGGCGTGAAGATTACAGGTGCCGGTTTCCCTGTCTACAAAGGCAAAGGAGCCCAGTTGCAGCGCGCACTCATCAACTTCTTCCTCGATGAGGCACGCAAGGCCGGTTATGTTGAGATTATGCCTCCTACAGTCGTTAATGCCGCATCGGGTTACGGAACAGGCCAACTTCCCGACAAGGAAGGGCAGATGTACCACTGCGACCTTGACGACCTTTATCTCATCCCAACAGCTGAGGTTCCTGTAACGAACATATACCGCGATGTTATACTTGATGAAAAACAACTTCCTATAAAGAACTGTGCTTATACACAGTGTTTCCGTCGTGAGGCCGGTTCATACGGCAAGGACGTGCGTGGCCTTAACCGTTTGCACGAGTTCTCAAAGGTCGAGATTGTACGCATTGATACTCCCGAGCACAGCAAGGAATCACACAAGGAGATGCTTGAGCATGTTGAGGGTCTGCTCAAGAAACTTGAACTTCCCTATCGTATTCTCCGTCTTTGCGGTGGCGATATGAGTTTTACCGCAGCTCTCTGCTTTGACTTTGAAGTCTATTCTGAGGCTCAGCAGCGCTGGCTTGAGGTTTCATCAGTGTCAAACTTTGACAGTTATCAGGCAAACCGCTTGAAGTGCCGTTACCGCAATGCCGAAAAGAAAACTGAACTCTGCCACACTCTCAATGGCTCTGCTCTTGCTCTTCCGCGTATAGTTGCAGCGCTCCTTGAGAACAACCAGACTCCCGAAGGTATACGCATACCAAAGGCGTTGGTACCTTACTGTGGTTTCGATATTATAGACTGAAGTCCACTAAAAAGGTGATAACAGCGTTACGCGGTAAGGCGTAAATCCTAATTTACGCTCAGTAAACTCCGATTCCCGCCTTCACCGCAAGCCTTGTTCTCCCGTTTTTTTGAAGAACTTTTACGCTGCACCTTTATTGGAAACCATAAGAACAACAGACAAAACACATATTTATGTTCAAGATAGTTTCAAAAGAGCAGTTTTCGGAAAAGGTTTTCCGTCTGCGTGTAGAGGCTCCGCTTATCGCAAAGGCATACAGAGCCGGTAACTTCGTGATTCTTCGCGTTGGCGAGAAGGGAGAGCGCATTCCGCTCACAATCGCTCATGCCGACCCGGAAAAGGGACTTATTACCTTGGTTATCCAAAAGGTGGGTCTCAGTTCAAGCCGCGTATGCGACCTCAACGAGGGTGATTGTATTACCGATGTCGTGGGTCCGCTCGGTCAGGCTACACACATTGAGAACTTCGGTACTGTTGTGTGTGCCGGCGGTGGTGTAGGTGTTGCGCCTATGTTGCCTATTGCTACAGCGCTGAAAAAGGCGGGTAACCGAGTGATATCAGTGCTTGCAGGCCGTTCAAAAGACCTTATAATCCTTGAAAAGGAGGTTCGCGAGGTTTCTGATGAGGTAATAATCATGACCGATGACGGTTCGTATGGCGACAAGGGTCTTGTTACCGAAGGTATCGAGCGCGTCATCAAGCGTGAGAAAGTTGACCACTGTGTGGCAATAGGTCCAGCCATAATGATGAAGTTTGTTTGCAAACTCACAAAGCAGTACGAGATACCAACGGTTGTTTCACTCAACACAATCATGGTCGACGGTACAGGTATGTGCGGTGCTTGTCGTGTTACTGTTGGCGGCAAGACAAAGTTCGTTTGTGTCGATGGTCCTGAGTTCGACGGTCATCAGGTCGATTTTGACGGAATGATGCAGCGCCTCGGCTCTTTCAAAGCCGAAGAGGCTCATGAACTTGACAAATTGGAGGCTGTTGAGTGTGCAAGCGAGTGTGATGACCTGACAAACCGCGATGCGGCATGGCGTGTAGAACTCCGTAACAGGATGAAACCGAAAGAGCGTACGGCAATCGAACGCTGTCCTATGCCGGAGTTGGAACCTGCATACCGTGCAACAAAACTGCGCGAAGAGGTCAATACCGGCTTTACCAAGGAAATGGCTCTTGTTGAGGCACAGCGTTGTCTTGACTGCCCGAAACCTGCTTGTATGGAGGGTTGTCCTGTAAGCATAAAGATACCTTCATTCATCAAGAATATTGAACGTGGCGAGTTTGTAAAAGCAGCCCAGGTTCTAAAGATGACAAGTTCATTGCCTGCTGTATGCGGTCGTGTCTGTCCACAAGAGAAACAGTGCGAGAGCCAGTGTATCCACTTGAAGATGGGGCACAAGGCTGTTGCTATCGGTGCGCTTGAGCGTTTTGCTGCCGATTATGCACGTGAGAGCGGCGAGATGCCTGCTCCCAAGGTCGCTGCTTCAAATGGCAAGAAGGTGGCTGTTGTGGGTTCAGGTCCGGCTGGTCTCTCATTTGCCGGCGATATGGCCAAACTCGGTTATTCGGTAACTGTGTACGAGGCGTTGCACGAGATTGGCGGTGTTCTCAAGTATGGTATCCCCGAATTCCGTTTGCCGAACTCTATTGTAGAGCATGAAATCGAGAATCTGCGCGCAATGGGTGTTGAATTTGTCAAGGACTGCGTTGTGGGCAAGACAATCTCTATCGCTCAGTTGCAGGATGAGGGTTTCCAAGGTGTCTTTGTTGCATCGGGTGCCGGCTTGCCAAACTTCATGAACATTCCCGGCGAGAACTCAATCAATATCCTCTCGTCCAACGAGTACCTGACACGTGTGAATCTCATGGATGCCTCAAATCCCGAAACCGATACTCCAATGCACATTGGTAAGCGAGTGGCGGTTATAGGCGGCGGTAACACTGCAATGGACTCGGTGCGCACTGCGCTCCGTCTTGGTGCTGAGCGTGCCATGATTATCTATCGCCGCAGTGAGGCCGAAATGCCAGCCCGCCTCGAAGAGGTAAAGCATGCCAAAGAAGAGGGTGTTGAGTTCCTTACATTGCATAACCCAATAGAGTATATAGCCGATGAAAAAGGTTGTGTAAAGCAGATTGTGTTGCAGAAGATGGAACTTGGCGAGCCTGATGCTTCAGGCCGTCGTTCGCCGGTGCCTGTTGAGGGTGCAATAGAGACAATAGACATTGATATGGCTGTAGTTTCAGTCGGTGTCGCTCCTAATCCGCTTGTGCCAACATCGGTCGAAGGTCTTGAACTTGGCCGCAAGAATACAATTGCTGTTAATGAGAACATGCAGTCATCAATTCCGTTCATATATGCCGGTGGCGATATTGTACGTGGCGGTGCTACTGTAATCCTTGCAATGGGTGACGGTCGTCGTGCTGCTGCTGCAATGCATGAGCAGTTGAGCAATTAATATCTCTTATAATAAAGATAATTGGAGGTCTCTGTTTGAAGTGGCCTCCAATTTATTTTATTCTTTTGAGCGTGTCGGTCGCTATGATGTTGCTTATTGAGTCGGCATACTCCTGTTGCATGCCGTAGAAACGTTTCCAATGGCGTTTCACTTTCTTTACAAAAGAGAGTGTCTGTTTCCAGTCCTTGAATTCTCCGTTGCGGCAGATGCTGTCGTTGTAATATTCCGGTATGCTTTTCTTTACAAGGAACGAGTCGACATTGGCATGCCATTTGTGTTTGTCATATCCGTATTTTCGTGCAAGGCGCATTGCGTCCATTATGTGTCCGTATCCGGCATTGTACGATGCTAACACGAAGTTTATGCGTTCGTCAGTGTCCTTTATGCGGCGGAATATGTAAAAAAGTGACTTTAAGTATCTTGCCGATGCCATGATGTTTGAACGGTTGTCGGCATGGAGTGAATCGGGTACTTCAAGCCCTTTTAATGTCCGTGGCATCATCTGCATAACTCCGCGTGCCCCCACTGACGAAACGGCTGTGCTGTCGAAACGAGACTCGGTGTATGCAATTGCAGCAATTAGCATCCAGTCGAGTTCAATGCTGTCTGCGGCTTCGCGGAAAAAGTTGTCAAAGTGCGAAAGGGTTACATGGGGCGACAAGTATTCATATTCAGGAACAACGGTGTTTGCTGTTTCAGTTTGCTTTTTATTATTGTAGCCATAAGTGGCGAAAATGTACACTGCAAGTATTGCAGCAGATGTCGCCAATGGTATGAGATATGAATGCTGCAACTTCATGGCATTATTTCAGGAAGTACCTTATTGACATCTGCAAGGCCTGGATTGCCTTTACATTTTCTCCACCTTGCGGAATTATTATATCGGCGAACTTCTTTGTGGGTTCAATAAATTCCCAATGCATGGCTTTTACAATGCGCTCGTAACGTGAAATAACCATCTCTGGTGTACGCCCGCGTTCAATAATGTCGCGGCGTATGAGACGTATTAGACGGTCATCTGCATCTGCATCAACAAATATCTTCAGGTCCATGAGGTCTCTTAATTCAGGGCTTACAAGTGCCATGATGCCTTCAATGATGATTACCTCTTTGGGTTCGACATTGACGACCTCAGGCTGGCGCGTACATGTGATGTATGAGTATGTAGGCTGCTCAATGGCTTTGCCTTCGCGCAACATGCTTATATGCTCTACAAGCAGGTCCCAGTCAAATGCATCGGGGTGGTCAAAGTTTATGAACTGGCGTTCCTCGACAGGTACGTGGCTGCTGTCCTTGTAATATGAATCCTGCGGTATTACTGCTACCGACCCCTTGGGGAGTGAGTTCACTATCTCTTTTACTACGGTTGATTTGCCCGATGCGGTTCCTCCTGCTATACCTATGATGTACATGACGATATGATTTGTTTTTCAGTTTCCGGGTATTCCGGTAATACATTAACCCATATCCGCAAATATAATCTTTTAATTCCTAAATTCATTGTTTCGCAAAGAGAAAAAATCTTTATTCGCTTTATTGCAGAATTTTTTCCATATTACTGATGATTAATGAAAGATTTTATTAAATTTGCAAAGGATTATGGGGAGGCTGTTTGCCGTTCAAGTTTGGTGTGTGCTGTCTTCCTTATATTATAGCAGATTTTTTTATTTCTTTTAAACTATAAACTTATGGTAAATTACAAAGAATTGGGTCTTGTGAACACTAAGGAAATGTTCGCAAAGGCAATGAAGGGCGGTTATGCAATCCCCGCGTTCAACTTCAACAACATGGAGCAGTTGCAGGCTATCATCATGGCTGCTGTTGAGACAAAGTCTCCTGTTATTCTTCAGGTATCAAGCGGTGCCCGCAAGTATGCTAACCAGACACTTCTCCGTTACATGGCTGAGGGTGCTGTTGAGTATGCTAAGGAGTTGGGTTGCACAAATCCTGAGATTGTTCTCCACCTTGACCACGGTAACTCTTTCGAGCTCTGCAAGTCTTGTATCGACATGGGCTTCTCTTCAGTTATGATTGACGGTTCTCACCTTCCATACGAGGAGAACGTTGCTCTCACAAAGAAGGTTGTAGAGTACGCTCACCAGTACGGTGTTACTGTTGAGGGTGAACTCGGTATCCTTGCAGGTGTTGAGGATGACGTTGTTGCTGAGCATCATACATATACACGTCCTGAGGAGGTTGTTGACTTCGTGACAAAGACAGGTTGCGACAGTTTGGCTATCTCTATCGGTACCTCTCACGGTGCAAACAAGTTCAAACCCGAACAGTGCACACGTAACGAGAAGGGTGTTCTTGTTCCTCCCCCATTGGCATTCGACGTTCTCGAAGGCTGCATGAAGGAACTCCCCGGTTTCCCAATCGTTCTCCACGGTTCTTCTTCAGTTCCTCAGGAAGAGGTTGAGACTATCAACAAGTACGGCGGTGCGTTGAAGGATGCTATCGGTATTCCCGAAGAGGAACTCCGCAAGGCAGCTTCACTCGCAGTTTGCAAAATCAATATTGACAGCGATAGCCGTCTTGCAATGACTGCTGCTATCCGTGAGGTATTTGCAACAAATCCTGCTGAGTTCGACCCAAGAAAGTATCTTGGTCCTGCTCGTGAGAATATGAAGAAGCAGTACATCCACAAGATTGTGAACGTACTTGGTTCTGACAACAAACTTGCTCAGTAATTTACGGAGTCAATATTTTTGACGTTATAAAAGAGGCTGCTAAAAAGTAATTTTTAGCAGCCTCCTTTTGTGAAGATGAATAAAAAGTTGCGCAGCCTTTTAATCTATTAATGGCGGCGTTGTTCAATTGCTGAATATGAGCCTTTCGCCGTCAGAATCCACTTTAATTGCTTTCTGCTTGTCAACAACACCGGCAAGCAACTGCTTTGAGAGGTCGTTGAGCAGGTAGCGTTGAATGGCTCTTTTAATAGGTCGTGCACCGAAATCAGGGTCAAAACCAGCCTTTGAAATGAACTTGACTGCATTTTCAGTCACCTCCATGCGAACTTCACTCTCCAGAAGCAATTTTCTGACACTTTCTATCTGCAGGTGCACAATCTGTTCAATCTCCTTCTCGTCAAGCGGGGTGAACATGATTGTCTCGTCAATGCGGTTCAGGAACTCCGGTCTGATGCTCTTCTTCAGCATCTCTATAACTTTCTCCTTCGTTTCTTCTATTATGGCATCTCTGTTGCTGTTGTTCAGTCTGTCGAACTGTTCCTGAATGTAACTGCTGCCAAGGTTGCTTGTCATTATTATAATGGTATTCTTGAAGTTCACCACACGTCCTTTATTGTCGGTGAGACGGCCGTCGTCAAGTACCTGCAACAGAATGTTGAAAACATCGGGGTGTGCCTTCTCAATCTCATCGAAAAGGACAACAGAGTAGGGTTTGCGTCGCACAGCCTCGGTAAGCTGTCCTCCTTCGTCATATCCTACATATCCCGGAGGGGCTCCAATGAGGCGCGAAACACTGAACTTTTCCTGGTATTCGCTCATGTCAATACGTGTCATCATTGTCTCGTCGTTGAAAAGGTATGATGCCAGTGCCTTGGCAAGTTCGGTCTTTCCTACGCCGGTGGTGCCAAGAAAAATGAATGAACCTATCGGGCGTTTCGGGTCCTGAAGGCCGGCACGGCTGCGTCGTACGGCATCGCTGACTGCTGTTATGGCTTCCTCTTGTCCTATTACCCTTTTGTGGAGTTCTTCTTCAAGGCTGAGCAGTTTTTCTCTTTCGCTCTGCAGCATCTTGCTCACCGGTATTCCTGTCCAGCGCGATACTACATCGGCAATATCCTCGGCTGTTACTTCTTCTTTTATCATTGCGCTGTCGCCCTGTGTGGCATGCAGTTCGCTTTGTACTCTCTTTATTTCCTCTTCAAGTTCTTTTATCTTGCCGTATCTGATTTCGGCTACACGTCCGTAATTGCCTTCGCGTTCTGCTTTTTCTGCTTCGAACTTGTATTTCTCAATCTCCTGTTTTGCATTCTGTATGCTGTCGGCAAGTTGCTTTTCGTGCTGCCATTTTGCGCGCATGCCTTTTTCTTGCTCTTTCAGTTCTGATAGTTCTTTGCCGAGCATTGCAAGTTTGGCTTCGTCTTTTTCACGTTTTATAGCCTCGCGCTCAATCTCCAACTGTTTTATATGGCGTGAGATTTCGTCAAGTTCCTCGGGCAACGAGTCGCGTTCCATGCGCAGTTTTGCTGCAGCCTCGTCAATGAGGTCAATTGCCTTGTCGGGCAGAAAACGCTCTGTAACGTAGCGGTCGCTGAGGGTTACCGCTGCAATTATTGCATCGTCCTGTATGCGCACTTTGTGGTGGCTTTCGTAACGTTCCTTCAATCCTCGCAGAATTGAAATGCTGCTCATTTTGTCGGGCTCTGTTACAAGTACGCTCTGGAAACGACGCTCAAGTGCCTTGTCCTTTTCAAAATACTTTTGGTATTCGTCAAGGGTGGTGGCTCCAATAGAGCGTAGTTCACCACGTGCAAGTGCCGGCTTAAGTATGTTTGCTGCGTCCATGGCTCCTTCGCCTTTTCCGGCTCCTACAAGAGTATGTATCTCGTCTATGAACAGGATTATTCTGCCTTCGGCCTTCATAACCTCGTTTATCACGGCCTTCAAGCGCTCTTCGAATTCTCCTTTATACTTTGCCCCGGCTACAAGCGCACCCATGTCGAGTGAGAATATCTGCTTGTCGCGAAGGTTGTCGGGTACGTCGCCGCGTATTATACGATGTGCCAATCCCTCTACAATGGCAGTCTTTCCTGTTCCGGGTTCACCAATAAGTATGGGGTTGTTCTTGGTTCTGCGGCTGAGAATCTGCAGTATGCGGCGAATTTCATCGTCACGTCCAATTACGGGGTCGAGTTTTCCGCTTTTGGCTGCGTCGTTGAGGTTTATGGCATATTTGCTCAGTGCTTGATAACTCTCCTCGGCACTTTGTGATGTTACTTTTTCGCCTTTGCGCAGTTCTTCTATAGCCTTTTCCAGTTCATTTTTTGTTACACCGTTGTTCTTGAGTATGTCGGCTGCACTGCTTTTCTCTGCAAGCAGTGCCAGCAGCAAAGGTTCGACCGAGACGAATTCATCGCCGTTCTTGAGTGCAATATCCTCGGCCTTGGTCAATACCTGATTGCTTGAATGGCTCAGATAGGGTTCGCCACCGCTTACCTTGGGTAGGTTGCGTATTGCGTCGTTTACTTCAACTCCAAGTTTCTTAATGTTTACACCTGTTTTCTGTAAAAGGAATGACAGTATCTGTTCACTGCTTTTCATTACACCTCCCATCAGGTGTACTGGTTCAATTACCTGCTGTCCGTTGCTTGTTGCAATGTTTACAGCTTCCTGAATGGCCTCCTGGGCTTTGATTGTAAATTTGTTGATGTTCATTGTAATAATCTCCTTTCAAAAATCAATGAACAAATTCTGAACCAATCTTGTTTTTGCTGTCATTATGTCATCTTTGCTGTAATTTTGGCATTCAGGTGTGCTTGTGAACAGAATGACGGCAACCGCCAAGCG
Source organism: Bacteroidaceae bacterium (assembly GCA_045588345.1). Lineage (GTDB taxonomy): Bacteria > Bacteroidota > Bacteroidia > Bacteroidales > Bacteroidaceae > HGM04593. Next base: position 16,078 of record JAZNDZ010000079.1, on the reverse strand, counting down.
GTTGCCGTCATTCTGTTTTATATATAGACCTTATTGAGGGTTAATAGATGTCCTCGGGAACCAGCGGGTTGTTTATGATGCTGATTGGTACAAGTTCAAGATAGTCCTGGTCGAACTGCTTCATCTCTCCTGTTGAGTTTTCGCTGACATCCTTATAACGTATCCAACAGTCGCGTTTGCCTAATCTGTATATACCGATAATCTTGCGTATTGACTGTTCGCTGTCGCGCATGGTGCCTTTGGCTTCATTGGGGTCGAGTACTATGCTTGCGGGGCCTTTCATGTAGCCACGGTTACGCATGGCTTTGTCATATTCTTTAATCTCGTCGCTGCTTTTGCCCTTGTCGCTTTCCCAGCCAATCATCATGTCAGTTTCATTATTCCAGCGAAGGTCCACCGGAATACCTGCAATCTTGCCGTCAACGTAGAACTGGCATATACCGCGATAGTAACCTCGTGGGTAACCGAAACGTATTTCGTAATCTCCTTCAGGAACATGCGGTATGCGGTACTTGAAGTCGTACTTTCCTTCTACAATAAATTCGTCTCCTTGGTAGTTGGCGTATGAACCAAGTCCGGTACTGTGCGGGCGGAAGTAGAATACTTCAGTACCTTCGTTGTTGACTACAAAACCTTTGCAGTAATCCTTTGGAATGAATGTTACAACATTGCCGGGTTTGGAAAGATCCCAGCGTACTCCGTTGTTTGTCAGTTCGGGGAACATGGCCGAAACATCTATGCGGATTCTTTCGTTGAGCACATTGCCGGCCATCTCGTTCTCATTGTATATGAGTATGCGGTCTATGGTGTGTATGATACCGTTGAGTGCATTCTGGTCGAAATTGCTGAGTTCCTCGCCATATTTTTCTTTTGTTACCTTAGCTTTTTCTACTATTACATTTATGTGCTCGTCCATGCCCGATGTGATGCACCTTGAACCTTTTTCTTGAGCGTAGTTGATTATTATTTCTTGTCTCAGTTTCTCGTTGGTGTACGGCTTTGTAACCTTAATCATTGTGTATGGGAGCATTGTCTCGTAATACTCGTAACTGTCAAAACTCTGGTTAAGGTTTACCGCTGAAGAAAAACCTTGGTTGCTGTATCCTTCCATAATGAACCCGCCGGGGCCGGTTGAAGAACTGTATAGCAATTGGCGGTCAATAATGTGGTATGCTATAAACTGCCACAGTGCGTTCTTTGGGCTTGTGTAGTCATCAGCGTCCTCTGTTCCGTACCATTTCTGTGCAAATTCGGCAAGTTCGTAAACATCGTTTATGCCTTTTGATTTGAATAATTCGTCTGGCTCAATAAGCACACTGTAGCGCTGTTTCTTGTCCTTGGGATAGGGTGATGTTGATTCTTCTGAATCGAGTTTTTCCAAAGCCTCTTTGGTACCGTCGTAATCAGGGTCAATGTTGTATATCGATAAAAGAGAATCGAGACCTGTGAGTTTTATTGCATCGGAGAAGATGTTGAATCCCTTTTGCTTTTCTATTAGTTCGTGCAATAACTTATTTGAAGGACTGAGTACTCCATCGATAACCTGTACGTATCCGTTCTCCTTTTTAAGGTCGTTCTCTATTATTCTTGCGCTGTTATTCAGCAAAGGAAGTACGGTACCGTCTTCATATTCCTTCCATTCTACGGTGGTGAAACGGCGGTTCATGGTGTTCATTGGGAATGCACCTTCGTAGATGTCAATAATCTTGTAGCCCATTTCAATGACGTGGTTCTTGGCTATCTCAAGAGCCATGCTGTCGCTAAGGTCTTCAAGGTTTGGCGAAATAATGCCGGTTCTTTCTCCGTCAAGATACTTCTGATATTGTATCTTCAAAAAAGTATCGACAGCTTCATTTGTGGGAGCAAAACAAGTATATGTACCATAGGTAGAGAGTGTTACAAACAGGCTTCCCGATGTCTCTTTGCTCTTGCCCATTTTTGCCTTTTCGAGAATGTAAACGAATTTGCTGAATCTGTCGGGGTTGTTCTTGAGATAGGTTGAAATCAGTTCGCCTTTGAACGTAAAACGGTTTGTCATTGCGATTTCATCATCACATGATGCAAGTGTCAATAATGTGGCAATAAGTACCAACACTGTCTTGTGTGCTTTGTGTAACATTTTGTGGTTCATTTTATTGTTCTTTTGTTTTTATATCTCTGATTCAATTCTGTTGCATAGTCTTGCAAACATTTCAGGACTTGTGTCCGAAGGCATTTGCCAGCCTTGTGCATCGAGGCTGCAACAACCGGTCTTGGGGCCGTCGGGCATGCATGAACGTTTGAACTGTTGGGTAAAGAAACGCCAGAAGAATGTTTTCAGCCATTTCTTTATTGTGTCATCGCTGTATCTCCCGTTGAATGCCTTTTGTGCAAGGAAGTGGATTTTTGCAGGCGAGTATCCGTTCTGTACAAAATTGTACAGGAAAAAGTCGTGCAGTTCGTATGGCCCGACAAGGTCCTCGGTCTTCTGTTTTATGTTGCCGTCGTTGTCGGCAGGGGTAAGTTCCGGTGATATTGGAGTCTCTACAATATCGAGCAGCGTCTTTGCAATCTCTTTATTCTCCTCATGCTTTGCAATGTGGCGTACAATGTGCTGTATAAGAGTCTTTGGAACAGATGCGTTTACTCCATACATGCTCATGTGGTCACCGTTGTATGTGGCCCAGCCTAAGGCAAGTTCCGACATGTCACCGGTGCCTATTACAATGCCGTTCTGCTGGTTTGCTATGTCCATGAGTATCTGTGTGCGCTCACGTGCCTGTGAGTTCTCGTATGTTATGTCGTGGTTCTCAATGTCGTGAGCAATGTCTTTGAAGTGCTGTATGCATGCCTCTTTTATGGATATCTCCTTTACGGTTGTTCCAAGACTATTCATCAGGTTCAGAGCATTGAAATAGGTGCGCCCTGTTGTTCCGAACCCCGGCATTGTAACAGTTATGATTTCGTTATGTGGCCTTTTGAGAATATCGAATGCTTTTACGGCAACAAGAAGTGCGAGGGTGGAATCGAGCCCCCCTGAAATTCCTATGACAGCGCTTTTTGAATGTGTGTGCTCAATACGTCTGGCAAGCGCAGTGGCTTGTATCATGAATACCTCGTTGCAGTATCTTTCGCTATCCTTTTCACGGGGAATAAAGGGTAGGGAGGGAATATGGCGTGTGAGAGTGATGCAAGTACTCTCATCCTGCCCTATATAGATATAAGGTATATTGTCATGCTTTGCAAATGAACTGTCGTTTGTGCGCTCTTTGCTTATTCTGTCGATGTCTATTTCAGATGTTGTCAGATGACTTTTGGTTATGAAACGCTGTGCTTCGGCTATGGTCTCACCGCATTCGGTTATTGAAGCATAGCCCGAATATACGGCACAACTTGTAGACTCTCCCCAGCCGCTGTTGGACAATATGTATCCGCACTTCAGACGTTTAGAGAGTTGCGCACAGTTCGCTTTTGTCTGTTCCTTCCTGCCGCTCTCCTCTTGCCAGCAACATGGGTTCAGGATTATTTCAGCCCCGTTTGTCGCAAGTGTCGCACTGACCGGAACTGGCAGCATGGATTCGTTGCCGATTTCGATGCCGAATGTGTATGTTGCTGTCTTGAATATGGCTTTGGGCTCAAATGGAACATCTTTTCCGGCAATACGTACATGGCAACCGCCAGGCAGGGTAGTGCCGGCTGCAAACCGACGGCTTTCGCCATTCCGGTTGTCAAGTATGCCTTTAGGAACAATTCCGCTTATTTTGCCTTTGTGTATTACCACAGCGCAATTGTATATGTTGTTGCAGTAAGCAACAGGTGCTCCAAATACAACAATAGGGTTCAATGTTTCTGTTGCTTTTGTTATATCTGCGATTGCTTTCTCGCATTCGGTTATGAAATGAGGCTGTGCAAACAGGTCGCCGCATGTGCTTGAACTCAGGCAAAGTTCGGGCAGCAGCATTATTTCTGTCTCAAGACTTGCTGCCTCTTCAATGAGTGATACAATCTGTTTTGCATTGTTATGGCAGTCGCCGACTGTTATTGCCGGAACAGCCACTGTGGCTTTAACATATCCGAATTTCATAATATATGTATGTTGAATCTCTTGCAAATATAGGCACAAATGAGCGAGAAATACCAATTTGGCTTGAATATTTTTTAAAGCGAGTGCAGTATATTTTTACAACAGTAAATGTTTACTCAACAAAGATAGTAAAATGCTTCTTCTTATAAAACACAAACAGCACCTTTTGGCGCTGTTTGTGTTTTATAAGAAGAAACGGTTAATTCTTGTCCTCTGGTTTTGCAGGGTTTGAAATGATTGTGGTCGGAACAATCTCAATGTAGTCCTGGCTGAAGTCGACCTGACCGTCGTTTATGTCGGTTACATTCTTGAAACGCAACCAGTGGTCACCCTTGTTTAGGCGGTAGATACCTACAATCTTGCGTATGGCTGTAGCCGTGCCACGCATGCTGGTTCCGTCCTTGTCGACAATGATGCTTGCGGGGCCTTTCATGAAACCGCGGTTGCGCATGGCCTTATCAAACTCTTCTATCTCGTCCTCTGTCATATTCTTGTCATCAACCCAACCGATGGCGGCATCAAGTTCGGCACCGCTCTTCATGTTTACCGGGATGCCGCAGATTTTCTTGTCGAGGTACATCTGCACAACTCCACGTCTGTCTGATTGGCTGAAACCGAAACGTACCTCGTAGTCTCCTTCGGGAACGTATGGCAAACGTATTTCAAAGTCAAACTGGCGGAATATCAGAATCTCGTCGTTCATGTATGTTGTATAGCCTGATTTGTCTCCGTTTGAAGTACGCAGGTAGTATATACGTGTTTCGGGTGCATTAATCTTGAGTCGTTTGCAGAAACCATCGGGAATGTATGTCAAGGTGTATTCTGCATCTGCTTCAGACCAACGGACACCGTTGTTGGTGAGTTCTGGGAACAAAGAAGATGCATCCCAACGCATGCGCTCATTGAAGATGTTGTCTCTCATTTCGGTCTCATCATATATAAGGATGCGGTCGATGGTGTGTATAATACCGTTCAATGCGTTCTGGTTGAATTTATCAAGGTATGGACGTTTTTTTGATACAGTCGGGCGCTCTACAACAACGTTTATGTACTTTTGCATGTTCGGGTTCAAACAACGTGTACCATTGTCCTGTGCGTAGTTTATTACAATCTCCTGTCTGAGCGTACTTTTCTCTGTTGCGCCGTATGGAATGTACTCTGAATCGTTTGAATACGGTTTCGTTACCTTGACCATCGTGTATGGGAGTACTGTTTCAAAGTAGTCATAGCGGTCTGTACGTGCGGGGAAATGAATCTCTGAATCAAAACCCATCTTGGTCTTGTAGTCTTCCATAAGGAAACCGCCTACACCGGTTGACTTGTAAAGCAACTGCCTGTCGATGATGTGGTATGCGACAAACTTGTATAGCGCGTTATTGGGGTTTTGGTAGTCACCTTGGGCTTCTGTGCCATAAAAAAGTTCAGCAAATTCAACAAGTTTGTCAAAAGAGTTGATTGACCAACCCATGTGGTTGTTGTTGGGGTCGGCAAGCAATTCGTCAGTCTCTGCCAGCAACGTGAAGCGTTGCTTGTGTTCTGCCGGATATGGAGGGAACTGGGGTCTCTGTCTATCACTTACCTGGTAATCGCTCTTTTCGAGATGCTTGCCCTGTTTTTCGTATTCAGGGTCTGTGTCAAATTCACCGAGTTTCTTGTCCAAGCCTGTAGCGAGGATTGCAGAAGCCATCAAAGTGAATGGACCTTGGTCGGCCAAAAGTTCATATACATTGTAACTTGAAGGGTTTAGCACCTCGTCAATGACCTGTACAAAACCGTTTTCTTTCTCAAGGTCCGATTCTATGATTCTCGCATTGTTGTTAAGCAAAGCGTAGTTGCGCCCTGTAACATCGTCGGTAATCCATTCAACGGATGTAAAACGGTTGTTCATGGTGCTCTTTGGGAAAGAACCGTTGTTTATTTCAATGGTCTTGTATCCTGCGTCCTCAATAATATGGTTCTTGGCAATTACCACAGCCATACTGTCCGTCAGGTCTTCAAGGTACGGGGATGTTATACCTGTGCTGTAGATAGGAATGTTCTTGTCGGCTTCGTGCTCCTCCAAACTCTTTTTATATTTGGTGTATTCCCTTGTAAGGAACGAGTCTACGGCTTCATTGGTGGGTGCAAAACAGGTGTATGCGCCGTAGGTTGACAACATTTTCATTACGCTGCCCGATGTTGCCTGGTCTTTGCCGATTTTGGCTTTTTCAAGAATGTAGATGAAGTTGCCGAATCTGTTTTCGTTGTTCTGAAGATAGGTTGAAATCAACTCGCCCTTGAATGTGAAGCGGTTTTTCTCATCAATTTCGTCATTGCAACTGACGAAAGAGACTCCTGATAAAACCGTTAAGGCTGCAACTGCCCAAACCTTCAAGTTTTTTCCAAAAGTTTTGTTCATATTCTTTAGTATTATAAGTTTTATATTTTTTTTAGTTAAATCTCTTAAACCTATTTAATAATACATTATTCATTCTCCAAAATTACCTATATTTTTTTAATTTCAAAATAAAATCTTTCCATTTTTCTTCTTTTTATTCAGAAAAATTCAATTTTATGACCTACTGAATGTTCTCAGGTCTTGATTTTCTCATTTTTACAAATTTTAACTACAACTTCGTGAAAATTGTTGTTCAAAAAGTTGCACAGTGTGAGAAATGGTTTTATATTTGCAATGATTTCAGAAATGAAATCGCAGAAACGATTTAAAAATAGGTAAAGAATTTATTAACGGCTTAAAATTTATAATTATGAAAAAGTTCATTTGTTCAGTTTGTGGATATATACATGAAGGTGATTCGGCTCCGGAGCGTTGTCCAATGTGTAAGGTGCCTGCAGAGAAGTTTAATGAGTTGAAGGATAATGGCGGCAAACTCGAGTTTGTACAGGAGCATGTCATTGGTGTAGCAAAGGGTTGCGACGATGAGATGATAAAGGACCTGAATAATCACTTCATTGGTGAGTGCACAGAGGTTGGCATGTATCTGGCTATGAGCCGTCAGGCCGACCGCGAGGGTTACCCCGAAATTGCTGAGGCTTTCAAGCGTTATGCCTGGGAAGAGGCTGAGCACGCTGCAAGGTTTGCAGAACTCCTTGGCGATGTAGTTTGGGATACAAAGACTAACCTTGAGAAGCGCATGAATGCTGAGGCGGAAGCAAACAGCGACAAGTACCGCATTGCGAAGCGTGCCAAGGAGTTGAACCTTGATGCAATCCACGATACAGTACATGAGATGGCTAAGGACGAGGCTCGTCACGGCAAGGGCTTTGAGGGCTTGTTCAACCGCTACTTTAAGTAAGAAAAAAGAGTACCGGCAATGCTGATGTGTAAGGATTCGGCAGCCGAGTAATGGATGAATATTTCCAACATAAAACAACTAAGAGGAATAAATACAGCAAAGTGAATTCATAGTAATTGTTTTAGTAAATAAATAGTGTTTTAAATGTGTTTCTCGCCGGCCGTAGTGATTACGCCCGGCGCGGTTTTTGTTATTGGCCGCCTGCAAGCAACCGCTCATGTTTTCGATTTTTTTTAAGGCGCTGTTTTGCTTTCAGCGACGGGTGTGCATGCTCAATTACTTAAGGAATACAAAGTAAACCGCAAGTACAAGAAAAACTACTGCTACCAGATGGTTCCACTGGAGTGTCTCGCCTTTGAAGAATACCGAAACAATGACACCGAATACAAGGCATGATATTACTTCCTGTATAACCTTCAACTGTACAAGTGAGAATGGTCCGCCGTTTATTTCGGAACCTATGCGGTTGGCCGGAATCAGGAATGAGTATTCCAGCAGCGCAACACACCAACTTATGAGTACGATAATTACAATCGATGTGTTTGGGGAGATTACTTTCATCTCTTGCAGCTTGAGATTGCCGTACCAGGCAAGTGTCATGAAACTGTTTGAGATTATAAGCAGAACAAGTGTCAGGATAATCTTTGTCATTGTTGTATATTTTTACTGTTATTTCTTTTGTTTTGGAGGCAGCAACTCGGCTTGTATGTTGCTCATTGCTCCCCATAGGTTGTATCGCGCTTCGGGGTTCAGTTTCTCAAGGTGGGCAAGCATTTCTTTCATGGCTTTGCGGTTTGAGTCGTTTTCGTATGGGCAGTTTTTCTTCTGTGGTGGGAAACTGCTCTCTTTGGCGTACGCCTCGACATCGTTTTCGTTGACAAGGCATAGCGGGCGAATGACTGTTATTGGGAATTTATCCATCTTCATTACAGGTGCCATGGCGCTGAATGCGCCTTGGAATGTGATGTTCATGAGCATGGTTTCTATGAAGTCGTCCATGTTGTGACCGAGGGCGATTTTGTTGCATCCTAATTCCTGTGCCAGTGTAAAGAGAGCCTTACGCCTGTTCCATGAGCAAAGAAAACATGGTGATTTGCGGGTGTCGGTGCTTGAGTCGAATCCGCTTTCAAGTATATGCAGTTCTACTCCTGAGGATTGGCAGAACTCATTTAGGTATGCAATATCTGCTTTGTACGGAATATTTACCATTGTAACATGTGCGGCAACAATGGCTATGCGTGGCTTGAAGATGCGGCTGCGTTCCGCCAACAATTGCAGCAGTGTGAGCGAGTCTTTTCCGCCAGACAGGGCTACAAGGATGCGGTCTCCGTCTTCGAGCATGGAGTATCCCGATGTGGCGCGCCCGAACTGTTTACTTATGCGCTTGTATAGTTTCTGCTGTTCGGTGAATTTTGCCATGGTCTTTCTCTGTTTGCCGGTTGTTTGCGATTCGCGGCGCGAAGTTAATGAAAATAGTGCTTTGTGCGATGCGGTGCCCTTGGCTTTTTTCAATTTTACGTCCAAAATATTACATAAATGCTTGCTTTTATCTTAAATTATATAAAAATGACAACATTACTGTGCTGAATCTTCAATTTATTACTATATTTGAAACAACGCTTGAATATATTCTGCACTCGTTATAAAAAATACCGAAACAAGTTTCGTGCTTTTTTGCTCGTTTGTTTCTATATTTGAAACGGATAGTGTGGAAATTTGTGGATGCGGCTGTCTGTGTGCAGTGGTGTTTTGAAAATGTATTTATGAAATGAGAAAGATTCTTTTTACAATAGCGGTCGTAATGCTCTCGTCGGTAGCAGTAGGGCAGTCGAGGACGGCTTTGAAGAAACTGTTCGACAAGGGTAATTTTGTGGAAGCAAAGGCTATGGCCAAGAAAATGCTCAAGAGCAATCCCAAGAACAGCGAATACAACTATTGGTACGCAGCAAGTTGCCTTGAGACCGGCGACACGGTTGACGTGCAGAAGATGCTGGAATTTGCCGTTTCGCGCAAGATTGTGAATGCACACCGTTATCTTGGTGATTATCACTTCGGCAAGGAGAATTATCCTGCTGCATTGGAGTGCTATGAGAATTTTCTTGAGGTGACAAAGGATGACTCCTTGCGCATTGTGTTCTCGCAAAAGGCCAACAAGGCAAAGACGGTTGCCCGCATGGTGATGAGCACAGCAAAGATTTGTGTAGTTGACAGTTTTGTGGTTGCAAAGGATAAGTTCCTTTCGGCCTACAGGCTCGGCAATGATGTGGGCGTGGTTACAACAAATGCGGCATATTTCGATGACAATAGCCTGCCTGGATATATGAATGAGACTGAGCGTGGCATGGATATCTTCTTTTCCGATTTCGGGGAGTACAACGACTCGTTGATGAAACTGTACCATATTTCCAAAGTTGCTGACGAGTGGAGTACTCCGGTGCCGCTTGAGGGCTTTGAAACCTATGGCAACGATAATTATCCTTTCATGTGCAGCGATGGCCTTACCCTTTATTTTGCAAGTGACGGCAAAGGTTCTATTGGCGGTTACGACATCTTCATGACAAATATGGACAGTGAGACGGGGCGTTTCCTCCGCCCCGATAATGTGGGAATGCCTTTCAACTCTATGGCCAATGACTATATGCTTGTCATTGATGAGGTTACAGGCTTGGGGTGGTTCGCCTCGGACCGGAACCAGCCCGAGGGCCTGGTGTGTGTCTACCTTTTTGTTCCCAATGCCGCAAAGGAGAAGTACAACACCGATAAACTTGGCTACAATGGAGTATTGCCCTTTGCGAAACTTTCATCAATTGCTGCAACACAGACAGATGAAGAGGCTGTTCGCAAGGCGCGTCTTCAGTTGACCATGTTGCTTTATTCCGATGAAGACAAAACGGAAAACAGCGATTTTCTTTTCGTCATTGACGATACGCGTGATTACAAAATGCTTTCCGATTTCAAGAGCCCCGAGGCTCGTAAACTCTTTTCTGAATGGCAGACACGTACCAGACAGTTGAAGAGTGACATTGCATCACTTGAGCAATTCAGGGAACAGTATTCATCGGCAAATGCCGTTACAAAAGAGAAAATGGCTCCGGCTATACTTGAACTTGAACGTAAAGTGGAGGATGAGGAACATGCTCTTGTCCTCATGGAGTATGAGATAAGAAAAATTGAACAGGAAAAAATTTATAAATGATTATGGATATTATAATTGTTGTGGTTCTGGTATTGCTTGCCACTGCGCTGCTCGCTGTTGAGGTTGCGCTCATTCCGGGCTTTGGCTTTACCGGTATACTTGGCGTGCTGGCATTGATAGCTTCAGTCTTCTACGCTTTCTACACTATTGGTTACATTGCCGGCTGGATAACTGTGCTGGCAGCGGTGTTCATCTGTATCGCCCTGTTCTTGTGGGCACTTTACGGAAAGTCGCTCGACCGCCTGGCGTTGAAGAAGAATATCGATTCCACTGTGAAAGGCGATGAAGCAAAGAAGTTCAAGGTCGGTGACCGCGGTTTAGCAAAGACACGTTTGGCTCTTATCGGCGAGGCGAATTTTGGCGGAACAATCGTTGAGGTGAAGTCCGAGGCCGGTTTCATCAACGAGAACGAGGAAATAGAGATTATACGTATCTCGGGCGATGCAATTTTTGTTGAGAAAGTAAATAAGGACTAACATTTAAATATATTTATTATGAATCCGGACAATATCTATCTTATTGCAGGTGCATCTGTTGGTGCTCTAATCCTGCTTGTCTTGTTCTTCCATTATGTTCCGTTCGTGCTGTGGCTTTCGGCCAAAGTGTCGGGAGTGCGAATCTCGCTGCTGCAACTATTCCTCATGCGCATACGTAATGTGCCTCCCGGTGTTATCGTGCAGGCGATGATTGAGGCACACAAGGCGGGGCTTGAGAACATTACACGCGACAGTCTTGAGGCACACTACCTTGCCGGCGGTAATGTAGAAAGGGTGGTGCATGCTCTTGTTTCGGCTTCCAAGGCCAATATTGAACTTACCTTCCAGATGGCTACAGCAATTGACCTTGCCGGCCGCGATGTGTTCGAGGCTGTACAAATGTCGGTCAACCCCAAGGTTATTGACACTCCACACGTTACAGCGGTGGCAAAGGACGGTATACAACTCATTGCAATAGCACGTGTTACGGTGCGTGCCAACATCAAGCGTCTTGTGGGCGGTGCCGGTGAGGATACTGTGCTTGCACGTGTGGGCGAGGGTATTGTCTCTTCTATCGGTTCGTCAGAGAACCACAAGGCTGTGCTTGAGAACCCCGATTCGATATCTAAACTTGTGCTCAGCAAAGGCCTTGATGCTGGTACTGCATTCGAGATTCTGTCAATTGATATTGCAGATATCGATATAGGCAAGAATATCGGTGCAGCATTGCAGATTGATCAGGCGAATGCCGACAAGAATATTGCTCAGGCAAAGGCAGAGGAGCGTCGTGCCATGGCTGTTGCCCTTGAACAGGAGAACAAGGCTCGTGCACAGGAGGCCCGTGCACATGTAATAGAGGCTGAGGCTGAGGTTCCTAAGGCTATGGCAGAGGCATTCCGTAGCGGCAACCTTGGCATAATGGATTACTACCGCATGAAGAACATACAGGCCGATACTGCAATGCGTGACAACATTGCTAAGGAGTAATGCGTTTAATTATAGAGAGCTGATACGTAGATGTTGAACTAAAAAGGATTTTGTCATGAAACGTTATTTCGCTCCTTCGGAGCTGCTCATTGAGCCCAACGGGGCAATCTATCATTTGGGAGTAAAGCCGGAGCAACTGGCCGATAAAGTTATTCTTGTGGGTGACCCGGGGCGTGTTCCTTTAGTGGCATCGTACTTCAGTGAGCAGGAGTGCGATATACAACACCGCGAGTTCCGCACCATTACCGGCACATATAACGGCAAGCGAATTACTGTTGTTTCCACCGGTATCGGTTGCGATAATGTCGATATTGTGCTGAATGAGATTGATGCCCTTGCCAATATTGATTTCTCTACGCGTTACGAGAAAGAGAACTTGCGCAGATTGCAACTGGTGCGCATCGGAACCTGCGGAGGCTTGCAGCCGCACACACCAGTGGGCACATTCATCTGTTCGGCAAAATCAGTGGGCTTCGATGGTCTGCTCAATTTCTATGCCGGGCGCAACGAGGTGTGCGACTTGCCCATGGAGCGTGCTTTGCTCAATCATCTGGGGTGGAGCGGTAACATGTGTCAGCCTGCACCATACATAATTGCTGCCGATGAGGAACTTGTCGAGCGTGTTGCCAAAGATGATATGGTACGTGGCGTGACCATTGCTTGCGGAGGCTTTTTCGGGCCTCAAGGCCGCCGTTTGCGCGTGCCGCTTGCCGACCCGCACCAGAACGAGAAGGTTGAGTCTTTCCTTTACGAAGGGCAACAGATTACAAACTTCGAGATGGAGAGTTCGGCTCTCGCCGGCCTTGCGAAACTTATGGGACATCAGGCTGTCACGGTGTGTCTTGTCATAGCAAACCGCCGTGCAAAGGAGGCTGACGTTGATTACACTGTCAAGATGAACGAACTGATAAAGACTGTCCTTGACCGCATCTGATGGAATGTCTAAGAGGTATTGCTTGAACTTCATCCCAGCGCATCTCTCATCCTTGATGCAGTGAAGGAACTCGTTCCTGCTTGCTGTTGATTATGGTTATAATAAATAGGGTGTAACTTGCTCCTATTCATCCACCCGACAACATGAGGATGACTTTCGGGTCACCCTCCTAATAAAGACTTTTACCAATGAGTGAAACAATATGCGCCCTTGCAACATCGCAAGGTGGAGCGCTTAATGTGATAAGAGTATCTGGCGAAAAGGCCATTGAAATAGTGTCTGGTATCTTTGTACCCAAAAAAGGTGCATCCCTGCAAGAGCGCCGTTCGCACACAGTTGTTTTTGGCGACATCTGCACAAATGGCAATGAGGTGCTGGATGAAGCGTTGCTGACCATCATGCGCGCACCGCACAGTTATACAGGTGAGGACACAGTAGAAATAAGTTGTCACGCATCGCCCTACATTACCCAGCAGATACTCTTGAGCCTGCTCGATAGTGGGGCACGTCAGGCTGCCCCCGGCGAGTTTACCATGCGTGCGTTCCTCAATGGAAAGATGGACCTGAGCCGTGCCGAGGCTGTAGCCGACCTCATAGCGTCAACCTCACGAGCGTCGCACAGGCTCGCAATGAACCAACTTAAAGGTGGCTTTAGCAACGAGTTAGGTGTGCTTCGCAATAAATTGCTTCAACTGACTTCGCTTATGGAACTTGAACTTGACTTCAGCGAAGAAGATGTTGAATTTGCCGACCGTAGCGAGTTGCTTGCACTCTGCAACGAGGTTGAAGCAGTTATGTCGCGCCTGGTATCATCGTTCAGCGTAGGAAATGCCGTGAAGAACGGCGTGCCGGTTGCTATAGTAGGTGAAACAAATACAGGTAAAAGTACGTTGCTCAATGCATTATTGCATGAAGAACGAGCCATTGTGAGCGATATCTGCGGTACCACGCGCGACACAGTGGAAGGAGTGATGAACCTGAGCGGAGTAACTTTCCGTTTCATTGACACAGCCGGTCTGCGCGATACACACGATGTCATAGAACGGATAGGCATAGAACGCACCCTTGAACAGTTGAAGAAATCCTCAATAGCCCTGTGGCTTATTGACCCCACAGCCGGCTATGAGCAGATAGAAGAGATAGCCGCCAGGCTGTTGCCGGTGTGCCGCGGCAAGAAACTCGCAGTGCTTGTGAACAAATGCGATGCAGTTGATCCAATAACCCTCTCGCGTATGATGGAGTGGGGCAACGCCATGGTAAACAAGTATGGTCAAGGAACCGAATGGGACAGCCGCGATTTATGGGCAATATCAGCCCGTCAAGGAACAAACCTTGATAAACTCGAAGAATTCCTTGTACGCAGCGCAGCACTCCCCGCAATCTCAACCGGAGACGTAGTCGTAACCAACGTCAGGCATTACGAAGCCCTCGTGCGCGCCCTTGAAAATATAAGAGAAGTAAAGCAAGGCCTTGCCGACAACATCAGTGGCGACCTCGTCAGCGAACCCCTCCGCGCCGCCATCCGCAACCTCTCCGAAATCATCGGCGAAGTAACCAACGATGAAGTCCTTGGCAATATCTTCGCTAACTTTTGCATCGGGAAGTAGAATCACTTTATCATTAGCCATTATGGATGCCGAATATCAAATTCCCAGACGGAATATGTTTTTACAATACATTGGAATGATGGATGCAACAAATACCTCAATTATTTCGCATTATAAATAAACAATCATATATATGTTAGATAGTAATTTTGACTGTTTAGAACTTGATCGCGTAGAGATAGCAAAGCTACACATCACATTAAATAGATTTAAAATGGTATAATTCTGTCTGTATATAGATCATTAACACAATCACATAGTACAATTGATTATGAATAGTAATTATTTTTATAGCAATGTCATACAATCTTCTAAAAACAAAAGTTTTTTGGAAGAAGTACAGAGAATTGCAGAATCTATTAAACAACAAGTGTATGTGTTGTCTAGTCCTCTTATTGATGGTAAATATCAATACGACGATAACTCTTTAATGATAGTATTATCATCTAAAAGGAAAGTAGCATTTGTTACAACTCATCAAATGAGTGATGACTTTAAAGACCTATGTGAAGATATAATAGAAGATATTGGTTCTATTAGCGACAAATATGGATATAAGGAGAAGATTGGTCGTCCAAGAATATGGAGAGATAAATTAACATGCATTTATTCGATAACGGATATTAAAGATATCTACACTTGGTTTTGTAATGAGATTTATATAAATGATTCTAATGATTTCAGAACGCTAGATTTGTTGGTATCGCTTTTTATCGGTAGTATCAACGATGTTAAAAATATAACTATAGAAGAACCAAATAATATTTTAGATAAAGTAAAACACAAAATTCAGTTATTTGATGGTCAACAAACCCGTTTTATTTATGAAGAGCTTGATGCTGAAGGCAAACAAATTACAATACAGGGTTTGTCTGGCACAGGCAAAACGGAGCTATTAATGCATAAGCTCAAAGATTTATATGTAAAAAATGAAAAAGCCGTATTTGGATTCACATGCTTTAATAAGATCCTATCGAGAAAACTAAGAGAGAGAATACCAGAATTCTTTAACTTTATGAAGGTAGAACAACAGATTGATTGGGAGCGATTGCTATGTGTCAGCGCATGGGGAAATTATGGAAATGCTGACTCTGGTATTTATAGATATATATGTAGTTTCTATGACATAACTTTTCAGAGTTTCCGTGAGTGTCGCTCATTTGATGCAGTATGCAAAAAGGCAATCGAACAAATTAAAGATAAAATAAAAGACAATGGATATGCCTTTACATACATATTTATTGATGAAAGTCAAGACTTCAAAGAATCATTTTTTAACCTCTGTGAATTAGTAACTGAGAAAAAATGTTTTATAGCAGGAGATATTTTTCAGTCAATTTTTGAAGAAAAGAAAAATAATGTTATTCCGCCTAATTTTCTATTGAGCAAATGTTATCGCACTGATCCTAAAACATTAATGTTTGCGCAAGCGTTGGGAATGGGACTTTTTGAAAACGAAAAGCTATGGTGGCTTGATAAAGATCAGTGGGAACAATGTGGATACAATGTTAACATTAAA
>JAZNDZ010000078.1:0-3194 GCA_045588345.1 Bacteroidaceae bacterium | reverse complement strand
CACGATGAAAATATCGAAGTTTTGCCAAGACTTATAACATCTTTTTATGAAGACATTTTTCGAGATAGGAAAAGAGCATTGCTTTTATGGGATGAATTTGTTGATAAAATTAAATGGAAGGTTGAATGTTCATTACCTACTGATGATAAGATAATGAATATATTTTTTAGTTATAACCCTTCGGAAGATAAATCTGTACTAGAAATATGTGTTAATTCTCTTTCTGCTAAAGAAGATGTAGATGCACTTAATTATAATGATGCTTTGGTAGATTATACAACATTGTGGTTGGAACGTGTTTTTCGCTATAGAGGAAAATTAGTTTTTTCTGAATATTTACCATTTTAGATAATAATTGGTTTTTATAAAGTAATACAGAATGGACTATTATTCAACTAATAAAGAGCAATATTTTAGGGTATTTAAAGTCTCTAAAGTCTTTAAAGTCATTAAAGACTATAATTTAAGTAAATTATGAGCGAAGATTTGATTCCACAAAGGGGTAATTATAAGAAACTGCTGAGTTACCAGAAGACTGATGTGATTTTTCGGCTTACTTATTACTTTTGCCATACTTATTTGCAGAAGGGTGACCGTACGGTTGATCAGATGGTACAGGCTGCTCGCTCTGGTAAACAGAATATTGTGGAGGGCTGTATGGCCTCCGGTACATCGGCAAAGACTGAACTTAAGTTGCTGAATGTTGCCAAGGCAAGTTTGCACGAACTGCGCGAAGATTACGAGGATTATTTGAAGACACGCGGGCACTGGCAATGGGATGAGGGCTCAAAAGAACTGGAGGCTATGCGTCGTATTGGTCGTGTGCATAATGATGGTGAATATTTTATGCAGCTTGCGCAGACGCGCCCGCCCGAAACTATTGCCAACATGGTAATTGTGTTGTTGAAACAGGCCGACTACCTATTGCACCGCCAGATACAGCGCCTGTCGGATGATTTTGTACAAGATGGTGGCTTCAGCGAAAGAATGACAAGAATAAGAAGAAATTATAGAGAGAATAGTGTCTCTAAAGTCTCTAAGGACTTTAAGGTCTCTAAAGACCCTAAAAAATGATTTATGAGAAACTTTGATTACTTGAGAGAAAACCCGCATCTCGCTACGTTGTATGCCTATTGCAACACAGCCGAGATATGCCAGCAGAGCGACCCTGACAAGTCGGCGCTTAATGGGCGTCGTGCGCTTGAGTGGTTGGTACGCACTCTGTATGAACTGAAAAACATTGAGGTGGGCGAGCGTGTTTCGTTGTACGAACTGATTGATGGCGAGCCTTTCAAACAGTTCATAGATAATGACCGTCTTATGATGGCGGTGCATTACGTGCGTAAAGTAGGCAACAAGTCGGCACACGTGGGTGGTGTTACTAAAAAGGAGTCTTTTTTCTCATTGCTCAATCTGTATAATGTAATAGGCGCATCACTTGTAAAACTTTGTGTGTTTGATTCATTCCCGGTATTTGACAAGACGCTGATACCGGCTGTTACCCCAATACATGTTGAACCGTCAAAAGAACCGGAACCTGTTCCTGCCTTCATAAGGAGTGTGGACATGGAACAGGTCGCCGACACTCCGGCCGAACCGCACGACACTGGAATATCGGAAGCCGAGACACGCAAGTATTTTATTGACATAATGCTTGAGGAAGCAGGCTGGCAAGTGCTCGACAAAAAAGGTGTTGCTATGCCTTTGAAAGCCGGCATTGAGATAGAGGTTAGCGGTATGCCGAACAACGAGGGCAAAGGCTATGCCGATTATGTGCTGTTCGGCAGCAATGGCAAACCCCTTGCTGTTATAGAGGCAAAGCGCACCACAGCAAGCCCCGAAAAGGGAAAGCACCAGGCGGAGTTGTATGCCGATTGCTTGGAGAAGCAGTATGGTGTGCGCCCTGTCATATATTACACCAATGGCTACCGCACCGAGGTTATCGACGGCTTGGGCTATCCACCGCGCACTGTGTATGGTTATCACACAGCCGAGGAACTTGAACTGCTTATCCAGCGCAGGAATAGGGCATCTATTACCGATTTACACATAAAGGATGAAATTACTAATCGCCCGTATCAGAAAATGGCCATACGCAGTGTGTGCGAGCGTTTCAATAATATGCACCGTCGTACTCTACTTGTTATGGCAACAGGTACAGGCAAGACCCGCGTTTCAATATCGCTTGTTGATGTCCTTGCCCGTAACAGTTGGGTAAAGAATATTCTTTTCCTTGCCGACCGCACTGCGCTTGTGAAACAGGCTGCAAAGAACTATTCAAGGTTGTTGCCGTCGTTCACCACTTGTATTCTTTCCGAGGATAAAGAGCCCGATATGTCTGCACGAATAATGTTCAGCACATATCAGACAATGATTAACTATATCGACACCGATACCAAAGGTTTCTCGGTAGGTCGTTTTGACCTCGTTATCATTGATGAGGCTCACCGTTCGGTATTCGGTAAATATACAGCTATTTTTGACTATTTTGATTGTTTGCTCGTTGGTCTGACTGCCACACCGCGCGATGAGGTAGAGCGCAATACGTTTGAACTATTTTGCATTGATGAACAAGACACCTTTGCCTATGAACTTGGTGAGGCTGTCGCTGATAGATATCTTGTTCCGTATAATGGGCTCAAGCGTGGTACAAATATCCTTGCCGAAGGCATAAAGTATGACAGACTATCTAAAGAGGAAAAAGAACAGCTCGAAGAGGTTTGGAAATATGAGAAGGCGAAAAAGGCAATAAATACTTATGATGTTACAGGCATTGCTGCTGAGGCGGGAGAAGACTATGGCGAGAAGACAAAGGTGCAGAAGTATGTACGTAACATCGAAAGTAGTGAGATATTCAGGTATATATTCAATGTTGATACTGTAGATAAGGTGTTGCAGGACCTTATGCTGAATGGCCTGACTGTGCAGAATGGCGAACGCATTGGCAAGACAATTATATTTGCTTATAACCACGACCATGCGGAATTGGTGGTGCAGCGTTTTAATGCGCTTTTCCCGCATTTGGGTAGTGACTTCTGTGTTCTTATCGACAACCGCGTCACATACGCTCAGGACTTGATTAACAAATTTGAGGTGCGTGACGGTATGCCACAGATTGCAGTGTCTGTTGATATGCTTGATACGGGTATTGATGTGCCTGATATCCTTAACCTGGTGTTCTTTAAGCCCGTTCA
>JAZNDZ010000077.1:0-4325 GCA_045588345.1 Bacteroidaceae bacterium | reverse complement strand
TTGCTTTGCCAAGAACTGCAAAATCGCAATGCGTGCGGGATGTCCCATAGCTTTTGCAAAGCGTGCAACTTGCTCTTGCTTAATGCTATAATCTTTATTTGCCATAATCGAATATTGTTTGTTGTTCGCAAAAGTACGAATAATATTTAAAACAACAAAGAAATCCCCAATTATATTTTCAATTTAGATTCTTTTTGTACCTTTGTAGCGTCAAGAGTTATCACATTGGAGTAAAGTAATGAAGAACTCAGAAATACGAACGGTTGCTATCTCGTTACCCAATTTTCATGCAACCCGACCAACCGATTTATTCTAAGCGAGTTATCTTTTCTTGCCAAAGTTACTGAAAAAAGTTTTTATTTACAATAGCTTGTATTCTCAAAAAACAGGACTTGTCTTTGCCGTTAGCCTCTCCGGGTGGCGAACTTAGTTTCTTGAGCGCAGCGATGATTCTTAACCGTAAGGCGCTTACTTGAAATTCTGCCTGATGATTCTATTAACTAACTCTGCGCCAAGAGTCCCAAAACTTCTCCAGTGCCATATTCCGCCGTCTGTCTTGTCGCGTCCGGCAAAGTCGAGCATCATGATGCCTGTGGGCTGTGGCTTTACGGTAAGTGAATTAATTACAATAGGGTGAATCCTTTCGGCATTGCGCTTGTAGCCGCTTGTTGTTGCAAACGGAGTGAAGCCTAACCAGCGGTTACTGTATCCGCTGATGAAATTTATCGTCCATACGTTGTCTTGTGCTTCGGCAGCGAGGCGCATGCATTGAAGTACCGCCTCTTCTTTTGCTTTCTGCTTTTCCTTGTCCGTGGGGGCATAAAAGTCCTGTATTTGCAAGCGGGCCGTAGCATCATCGGTAAGCGATGTTATTACTGCGTTTTCAGTGCCATCGGGCGAGTGGCTCCAACCTTCTATGATGGCTCCGCGGTTGCAGCCTGTATATGCGTTGCGGCTGAGGAAGATTATTTTGCCGCGTGCGTCCCCAACTTTCATTGCCGAGGAAAAGATTGCCGCTTTGTCGCCGATGTTCTCAATGGCTTTGCCCACTGCTGATGGCCACAGTGCGCGCTCAGTGCTGTTTTCGCTGTCACTCTCTTCGCGTATCAGCACAATAGCAAACTCCGTGGGGTGCTCCTTGAGTTTTTCGCACAAAATATCCAACGCCTTGCCGAACGATACTTTTGTCCTGATGGGGCCGTGGTAAATATGCAGTTCCTCTCCTTTTACGGCAGGCCGAAGGTCAAAGGCGCGCACACCGCAATCCCACAGTGCGGCAAGAGACAGTTCCTGAGTCTTCCCGAAGCCTGCAACCATCTTTATGCCCTCGCCTGTCGCTGCATCGTGTGCCCCTGGGATTGAGAGTGATGCAACGGTGCGGGCATCATCAAGGTGCTGCATCCATTTGTTACGGTCAACATCTTGGGCTATTGTCATCTGCGAGCAGCACAGAAGCAGTATTGTGTATTGGATTATATGTCTCATTTGCAGTTGTTGTCTCACTGAAGGTACCAATGTTTACATGTCTTTTATGGAGATCCTTCGCTACGCTCAGGATGACATGGACGTGATCCGTCATTCCTGTGAGAATGAGTAAGGCGTGTCCTCATCGGCTGTTCCGCGTGAATGGTTGGGCTGTGCGGTCATCTGCACCTCGATGCGTGCGCCTTTTGTCAAAGCCTCATGGGTGATGTAGTTGTGTCTGTACTCATTGCCGTTGAGCAGCATTCTGCCTATGTAGATGTTGCCGTGGCTGTTCTCCGGGGCATCCACTGTGAATGTGTTGCCGTTCTCAAGGTGCACGGCAGCTTTCTTGAACAACGGCACGCCAAGCACATATTCCCCGCTCGCAGGGCATACAGGGTAGAACCCGAGTGCCGAGAATACATACCACGCTGATGTCTGGCCGTTGTCCTCGTCGCCGCAGTAGCCGTCGGGGGTGGGGGAGTACATGCGTTCCATTACCTGACGCAGCCAGTACTGCGCCTTCCAAGGCTCGCCTGCATAGTTGTATAGGTATATCATGTGCTGGATGGGCTGGTTGCCATGTGCATAATTGCCCATGTTCATTACCGTCATCTCGCGTATCTCATGAATGGGGAACCCATAGTAGCTGTCATCATACAACGGTGGAACGGTAAACACCGAGTCGAGCATCTGCACGAAACGGCTCTTGCCGCCCATAAGGTCGATGAGCCCCTGCACATCGTGGAATACCGACCATGTGTAGTGCCAGCTGTTGCCTTCAGTGAAGTTGCCGCCCCACTTGAGCGGCGAGAAGTCTTTCTCGAATGTGCCGTCAGCATTGCGCCCGCACATCAGGTTATGGTCGCTGCGGAACAGATTGCGGTAGTTGAGTGCGCGCTTCTCAAGTTCGCGAATCTCCTTTTCGGGTCTCTTCAGCGCCTTTGCCACCTGAAGTATGCACCAGTCATTATAGGCATATTCCAGTGTGCGCGCAGCACTCTCGTGAATTCCCACGTCGCAAGGAACATAACCCAAACGGTTGTAATGCTCATGTCCAAGGCGGCCTGTCGATGATACCTCGGGATGTACGGCATTGGCACCATGCTGTAATCCATGATAAAGCAACGCCGTGTCGCTGACGCGTATACCCTTGACAAACGCATCGGCAAGCACCGATGCCGAGTTGTTGCCCACCATGCATCCGCGGTGACCAGGGCTTGCCCATTCGGGGAAGAAACCGCTCTCACGGTAGGTATTCTGCAAACCTTCCTGAATTTCGGCGTTTACCGATGGATATACCAAGTTGAGCAGTGGGAACAGGCTGCGGAAAGTATCCCAGAACCCCGTGTCGGTGTACATGTAGCCGGGGCAAACCTTGCCGTTGTAAGGGCTGTAATGCATTATGTTGCCATCGGCGGTAATTTCGTAGAACTTGCGCGGAAAAAGCAATGAGCGGTAAAGGCATGAATAAAACGTGCGCAATTTGTCAATGTCGCCCTCTACGTCAATGCGCGACAGTACGCTGTTCCAGCGTTCACGGCCCTGCGCTACAATATCGTCAAAGGAGTTGTTGCCGAGTTCTCCAAGGTTCACCATAGTCTGTCCGGCGCTGATGAACGATGAGGCAACCCTTGCATGTACTTTCTCTCCTTTGGATGTGTTGAAACCTATGACAGCACCAGTGTGGTAGGCAGTCCGTTCAAGCACACCGTCGCTCATGGACAATGCCGTTGCACTGTCACCTGCAAATGTTGCAATGTATTCAAAAGGCCTGTCGAACTGTATCACGAAATAGTTTCGGAAGTTCTCGGGCACGCCTCCGCTGTTGCGTGTGGTGTACCCTTTTATCATCCTCTGTTCGGGGATGACCTCAATGTGTGACCCTTGGTCGTATGCATCGACCACAATGTACGAGTCTCCTTGCGGGAATGTGAAACGGAACATGGCCGCACGCTCAGTAGGTGTCAGTTCTGCAACCACATCATAGTCGGCAAGATAAACCTTGTAGTAGTGCGGCAGCGCAGTCTCGCTTTTGTGCGAGAACCAACTCGCCCGTTCACTCTCATTCATCTTGGGCTTGCCAGTCACGGGCATCAGCGAAAACTGCCCGTAGTCATTTATCCAAGGGCTCGGCTGGTGCGTCTGTTCAAAACCGTAGATTTTGTTTGCTGTGTAAGTATACTGCCATCCGTCACCCATCTTTGCCGTGCGTGGTGTCCAGAAGTTCATGCCCCACGGCATAGCAATAGCAGGGTAGGTGTTGCCTGCCGAGAGTTCAAACGAAGATTGTGTACCCATCAAGGGTTTCACATACTGCACATAGTCACGGGTTGGGAATTGCATACCTTCATTAGCCTGTTGCGCACACATAGGAAGATAAAGCCCAATCAAGAATATTAACGGGAACAGCCTTTTCATACACATAGAGTTTCACGTTCCCAAAAGTATACATTTTTTGAGAAACCCCATGCAGCAGACAACAGATTTATTGTATGGCAACCTCAGCGGGAATATGTCCGGTGCTTTATGCTTTGCTCCGGTTCTCGAGCAAGTCCATTCCCATAATTGTATCACTCGATTTTTTCACAATTTTGCATCGAAATCAAGGGGGGATTTTGGGCGGTTTTTCGGGGTAATTTCAGTTGGTTAGTTGCACTAACCAACTGCCCGATAGACGCCTCAACTGGTTAGTGACACTAACCACTTCACTCCCTTCATTCTTCAGTTTGTTCTTGAGATACTTCCAGTAGTTCCTGTTCTTGGTATAGTCATCCTGAGCATTGAGAACACCCACAATATCAAGCACAGAAAACCACCACTTGGAATCTGTTTCATCCCAAATAGCTCTGACCTCGCGG
>JAZNDZ010000076.1:0-25174 GCA_045588345.1 Bacteroidaceae bacterium | reverse complement strand
AAGGTACCAATAATCTTATGTCTCTGGCCCGGTGTTGTAGGCTTAAATTTACGTACTGCCATCTTTATTAAATGTTACTATAAAAATCAATAGTATCGCCCTCCTTCAATGTGACGATAGCCTTCTTTACAGCGTTTGTACGGCCTTTCACAAAGCCTGCCTTTGTGTAACGGCTCTTGTTCTTGCCTGAGTAGTTCATTGTATTAATGTCTACTACTGTTACATTGTACAACGCTTCAATCTCTTTCTTAATCACCAACTTGTTAGCCTCGGGGCGTACAATAAAACCAAAGCGGTTGAACTTGTCAGTGATGTTTGTCATCTTCTCAGTGACAATAGGTTTAATCAATACTCCCATTTTCAAGCCTCCTTAGTATTAGTTAGTGTATTATTGATAATCTCGAGTGAACTTTCAGTCACAACCAAAACCTCGGCATTCATTATACCATAGGTATTAATGTCCGAAGCAATAGCCATTTGAGTTCCCTTCAAATTTCTGGCTGACAAATATACTGCTTTATTGCTAGATGGCAAAACGAAGAGTTGTTTTCTTTCAGAAACTTTAAGATTATTTAACACCTCAACGAAAGCCTTAGTGCTAGGAGCCTCAAAGTTGAAGTCCTCAACTACAACAATGGCATTGTCGATAGCCTTCTGTGCAAGAGCAGACTTGCGTGCAAGCTGCTTAACCTTCTTGTTCAATTTGAAACTATAGTCACGTGGAGTAGGACCGAAAACTCTGGCACCACCTACCAACAGAGGTGAGTTGATATCACCACGACGTGCACCGCCACCACCTTTCTGACGGCCGAGCTTACGTGTTGAACCAGACATTTCACTTCTCTCCTTTGACTTGTGTGTTCCCTGACGCTGAGCAGCAAGGTACTGGCGTACAGCCATATATACTACATGCTCGTTTGGCTCGATGCCGAAGATAGATTCGTCTAACGTAACCTTTCTTCCGGTGTTTTCACCCTTAATATTTAATACGTTGACTTCCATTACTTTTCAATTATTACGATTGAACCATTGTAACCTGGAACCGAACCCTTGATAACCAACAGGTTGTGCTCAGGAATAACCTTTAACACTTGAAGATTGTGTGTAGTAACACGTGCGTTACCCATCTGTCCACCCATGCGGAGGCCCTTGAAGACCTTAGCGGGATAAGAACAAGCACCGATTGAACCCGGCTTGCGGGCGCGGTTGTGCTGACCGTGAGTAGCCTGACCTACACCACCAAAATTGTGTCTTTTAACGACACCCTGGAAACCTTTACCCTTTGAAGTACCTGTTACGCTAACGTAAGAAGTATCTGCAAAAAGATCCACTGTGAGTACATCGCCCAAGTTGAGCTCTGTCTCATAACCCTTGAACTCGGCCAAGTGGCGCTTGGGAGTTACACCAGCCTTCTTGAAGTGGCCAGCAAGAGGAGCGTTTACGCGGCTCTCTTTCTGATCCTGGAAACCGAGCTGAACAGCCTCATAACCGTCCTTCTCAATTGTCTTCACCTGTGTAACTGCGCAAGGACCTGCTTCGATAACAGTGCATGGAACATTCTTACCATCGGCACTGAAAACGGACATCATTCCGATTTTTTTTCCTAATAATCCTGGCATTTCAGTTTAATTTAAATAAGTTGATAAATACATTAAAATTACACTTTAATCTCGACCTCAACACCTGAAGGAAGCTCAAGCTTCATGAGAGCATCGACTGTCTTGGTTGTAGAACTGTAGATGTCGATAAGTCTCTTGAAAGAGGAAAGCTGGAACTGCTCACGGCTCTTCTTGTTAACGAAGGTAGAGCGGTTTACTGTAAAAATACGCTTGTGTGTTGGCAATGGAATAGGACCGCTAACGATTGCGCCTGTTGCCTTAACTGTCTTTACAATCTTCTCAGCCGACTTGTCAACCAAGTTGTGGTCGTAAGATTTAAGTTTGATTCTAATTTTTTGACTCATGTCTTTTAAATGTTTATAAAATGGATAATTGCCTACCGGTTAAGAGTCATTCGCTAACCGGTAGGCTTTTATTTATTATTTCTGAAGTTCTTCAAGTATCTGCTTTGTTAATGAAGCACTCACCTGTTCGTGGTGGTCGTATGTCATTGATGATGTTGCACGACCAGAAGTGATGGTACGGAGTGATGTCACGTAACCGAACATCTCTGAAAGCGGAACCATAGCCTTTACAATACGTGCACCGGTGCGGCTTGTCTCAAAGCCCTCAACCTGACCACGGCGCTTGTTAAGGTCGGCAATCACGTCACCCATACTCTCTTCCGGTGTAACAACCTCAAGTTTCATAACAGGCTCGAGAAGCACCGGGTTGGCCTTTTGACAAGCGTTCTTGTATGCCTGAATAGCACATACCTCGAATGACAACTGGTCAGAGTCTACAGGGTGATAGCCACCATCGAGAAGTACTACCTTCAAAGACTCCATAGGATAACCTGCAAGTACACCTGACTTGATAGCTGTCTGGAAGCCCTTCTGAACTGAAGGAATGAACTCCTTAGGCACGTTACCGCCCTTAACCTCGTTAACGAACTGAAGGTTACCTTCCTTAAAGTCTTCATCAGCAGGACCTACAGAAACGAGAATCTTAGCATACTTACCCTTACCACCGGTCTGTTTCTTATAAGTCTCATCAACCTGAACAGTACCTGTAATAGCCTCTTTGTAACTAACCTGAGGACGACCCTGATTACACTCAACGCTGAACTCACGTTTCAGACGGTCGATGATAATCTCAAGATGAAGCTCACCCATACCAGAGATGATTGTCTGACCAGACTGTTCGTCGGTTCTTACTGTAAATGTAGGATCCTCCTCTGCAAGTTTAGCAAGACCGTTAGCGAGCTTGTCAAGATCCTTCTGAGTCTTAGGCTCGACAGCGATAGAAATCACAGGATCGGGGAATGTCATTGACTCGAGCACGATTGGACCGTCCTCTGCACAGAGTGTATCACCTGTACGAACATCCTTCATACCGATAACCGCACCGATATCACCAGCACTGAGAACCTCTACAGGATTCTGCTTGTTTGAGTGCATCTGGAACATACGAGAGATACGCTCCTTGCGGCCTGAACGTGTATCATAGATATATGAACCTGACTCGAGTTTACCTGAATATACGCGAACGTAAATCAAACGGCCTACGAATGGGTTTGTAGCAATCTTGAACACAAGAGCCGATGTCTTGTCATCCTCAGACGGAGTACGTGTCTCTGCCTCATCAGTCTTAGGATTGATACCCTCAATGGCTGGAGTGTCGAGCGGTGAAGGCAAGAATGCACATACAAAGTCAAGAAGTGGCTGTACGCCCTTGTTCTTGAACGAAGAACCGCAAGTCATAGGAGTAATCTCAAGTGCTAGGGTACCCTTGCGGATAGCAGCAATGAGTTCCTCCTCAGTAATTGAATCGGGATCCTCGAGAACCTTCATCATCAACTCCTCATCAAAGTCGGCAGCCTTCTCAAGAAGGTGCTCTCTCCACTGGTTAGCCTCGTCAACGAGTTCAGCAGGAATATCCTCGACTGTATAGTCAAGAGCGCCATCGCGGTAAACGAGAGCCTTCATTGTGATAAGGTTCACAACACCCATGAACTTCTCCTCAGAACCGATGGGGATTGTAACAGGACAGGGATTAGCACCAAGAATCTCCTTCATCTGGCGCATTACAGAGAAGTAGTCAGCACCTGAACGGTCCATTTTGTTCACGTAGGCGATACGTGGAACATTGTACTTGTCTGCCTGACGCCATACAGTCTCAGACTGAGGCTCAACACCACCTACTGCACAGAAAGCAGCGATAGCACCGTCAAGCACGCGGAGTGAACGCTCAACCTCGGCTGTGAAGTCTACGTGTCCCGGAGTGTCAATGAGGTTGAACTTGTACTGTGTACCGTTCCAGTTCCAGAATGTAGTGGTAGCAGCAGATGTGATGGTGATACCACGCTCCTGCTCCTGCTCCATCCAGTCCATTGTTGCTGCACCGTCGTGCACCTCACCAATCTTGTGTGAAAGACCGGTGTAGAACAATATGCGCTCAGATGTGGTAGTTTTACCAGCATCAATGTGAGCACTAATACCGATATTACGGGTAAATTGAAGATCGTTTGCCATTTTCTTAACTGTTACGGATTAGAAACGGAAATGTGCGAATGCGCGGTTAGCCTCAGCCATGCGGTGCATATCCTCTTTACGCTTGAAAGCACCACCCTGATTGTTGTATGCATCCATAATCTCGTTGCAGAGTTTCTCTGACATAGACTTGCCGCCACGTTTACGGGCGAACAGAATCATGTTCTTCATAGAGATTGACTCCTTGCGGTCTGCACGAATCTCTGTAGGAACCTGGAAAGTTGCACCACCGATACGGCGTGACTTAACCTCCAACTTTGGAGTAATGTTCTCCAATGCCTGTTTCCAAATTTCAAGTGGGGTTTTCTCCTCGTTCTTCATCTTGTTACCGACAAGTTCAAGAGCGCCATAGAAAATTGTGTAAGATACGTTCTTCTTTCCATCGTACATCAGGTGGTTAACAAATTTAGATACCATCTGATCGTTGAAAACGGGATCCGGAAGGATCACACGTTTTTTTGGTTTTGCTTTTCTCATTTTCTTTTGCGAAAATTAATGTTTTGTGTGGGCTGTTATTTTTAATTCTTCAACGTCTCCACCGAGACATTTACTCAACCGTTATAACTCCAACAAACCAAAACTTGTTATAAATATGTAAAAATTAAAGTCATATCCCGTTTTTCACAAGCTGGAATCACTTTGCTGCCGCTTGGTTCCTTGTACTCAAGAATTACTTCTTAGCCTTGGGACGTTTAGCACCATACTTTGAACGGCGCTGTGTACGGTTAGCAACACCTGCTGTATCAAGTGTACCACGAACGATGTGATAACGAACACCAGGGAGGTCCTTAACACGACCGCCACGTACCAAAACGATTGAGTGCTCCTGCAAGTTGTGACCTTCACCAGGGATGTAAGAGTTTACCTCCTTCTGGTTTGTCAAGCGTACACGAGCAACCTTTCTCATAGCAGAGTTAGGTTTCTTTGGAGTTGTAGTGTAAACACGTACACACACACCACGACGCTGCGGACAGTTATCGAGTGCGGGTGACTTGCTCTTCTCTACAATCACCTCTCTGCCTTTTCTAACTAATTGCTGAATTGTAGGCATTTTGTTTAATTTTTAATTATTATATATTGTTTTTAAATATTTCTAACCTATGGAACACTGTTAAACACTATAGTCCATTTTGGACTGCAAAGGTAAAAATTATTTTTCTAATAAAAAAGTATTTGATGTTTTTTTGAACACTGACGGGCTGTAAAAAGCACAGGAAACAGCAAATAGCCTATACAAAAGCGCCTTTTGCACTGTTAAATAATCTTAATTCTCAGATATTGGCAACTATTGAGCCAACAAAGACTCCAAAGCGGGACAAAAAAAACACGCTTTCCTACTGAACAGAAATAGCGTGTTATAATATACCTTATTAAATAAGACGAACATAAAATTCATATATCCTTACATCTACTCATCATCTTCAAAATCAAATTCATCGTACCCCAGGTCCTCATCATCCTCAACAGGCATGTCATCAAAATCGGGTTCCCAATCAGCAAAATCAGCCGCAAGCATCTTTCTGTCATAGTTACGATGCACAAGTTCTTCACGCTTCACAGCAGCCAAACGATTCTCTTCACTGTTGAGTTCGGTCCAAAGAATATCTTTCAACTCCTGAATACCCTCACCCGTCGGTGCTGAGATAAACACATAAGGAATATCCTCAGGCAAATTCTGTGAAAGCATCTCTTTCAATTCATCATCTATCAGGTCACTCTTGGTAATGGCAAGCACACGTTGCTTATCAAGCATTTCGGGGTTGAATGTAGCCAGTTCATTAAGCAGCACTTCATACTCTTTTCTGATATCATCCGCATCGGCCGGAACCATAAAAAGAAGTAGCGAGTTGCGCTCAATATGACGCAGAAACCGCAGTCCAAGCCCTTTACCCTGACTGGCACCCTCAATGATACCCGGAATATCGGCCATCACAAAAGACTTGCCGTCACGATACGATACTATTCCGAGGTTCGGTTCAAGCGTAGTAAAAGGATAGTTTGCAATCTTAGGCTTTGCTGCCGACACCGACGAAAGCAGAGTAGACTTTCCTGCATTAGGGAAACCAACTAAACCTACATCAGCAAGGAGTTTCAGTTCAAGCGTAACAGTCATCTCCTGCATCGGTTCACCAGGCTGAGCAAAACGTGGAGCCTGACGTGTTGCCGTTGCAAAATGAACATTGCCAAGGCCGCCGCGACCACCTTTAAGCAAGGTTACCAACTGCCCATCTTCCATTACATCACACAAAAACTCACCTGTTTCCGCATTATACGCCACAGTTCCGCAGGGTACATCAACAATCTTGCTCTCGCCGTCGGAACCGGTACTCTTGTTTATACCGCCGTTCTGTCCGTTTCCCGCAAAAATGTGACGTTGGTATTTGAGGTGGAGCAATGTCCAATAGTTCCTATTGCCACGGAGGATTATATCACCACCCTTGCCACCGTCACCACCATCTGGGCCCCCATTAGGAATATACTTTGCACGGTGCAGGTGTGCCATACCTCTGCCGCCCCTACCCGAGCGACACACAATCTTTACATAATCTATAAAATTTGATTCAGCCATAATATTGCCTTTACACCGCAAACGCGGTAATTATAAAATAAACAAAAGAATGCCACCAAATGATTGGCGACATTCTTAAAGGATTTATCGGGCACGGAAAAGCCCGACAAAAAACAAGCGTCACCGCAAATGACTGCAAATCACTGCTCCTACGCTATTATATCTTTGAATCAATTGCAGTTACGATATCGGCAAAGATACGGTCAAGTTCTCCCGAACCATTGATATAGCAGTGCTTGCCGTCATTCTTGTACCACTCTTTGAGAGGAGATGTCTGCTCATGATAAACCACAAGACGCTTCTTGATTGTCTCTTCATTATCATCGGCACGACCCGATTCGGCACCACGTTTCAGAAGACGTGTCATGAGTTCATCTTCCGGAACATCAAGTTCAATCATCGCTGTCACATCCTGACCGCGGCCATTGAGAAGCACTTTGAGAGCCTCCGCCTGTGCAATCGTACGGGGAAAGCCGTCGAATATTACACCCTTGCCGCTTGCAAGTTTATCAAGTTTTGCTGCAAGAATTTCAATCATCAGCTCATCGGGTATCAATTGCCCGTTGTCTATAAGCCCTTTTGCGGTCATTCCAAGTTCCGACCCCGCAGCAATCTCCGCACGAAGAACATCGCCGGTGGAAATGTGGTCAAGACCATATTTTTCTACAATTCTCTCACTCTGTGTACCCTTGCCACTGCCGGGAGCACCGAAAATAACAATATTAAGCATCGTATCCAGTATTTATTCTTCAACGTCATATATATCGGGCAAGTTACGGCCAAGACCGTCATAATCCAACCCGAACCCGACAATAAACCTATCGGGGATTGTAAACACACTGTACTTTACATCTACCGGCACTTTAAGACGCGCAGGTTTCAGGAACAATGATGCAATCTGAATAGAGGCCGGTTCGCGCGTACCCAGCGTTTCCAGCATATTCTGCATCGTATAACCGGTATCCACGATATCCTCTATGATTATCACATTGCGGCCGGCTATGGACTCAGTCAAGCCAAGCACCTCACGCACGACACCGGTAGAATTTGTACCTTGATATGAAGATAGTTTCACAAAAGATATCTCACACTCTATGTTGAGATTCCTAAGAAGTTCCGCCGCAAACATAAAACATCCGTTAAGCACACCGAGCATAACAGGACGTTTGCCTGCATAATCACGGTTTATAGCATCGGCAACCCTTTTTATCTCCTTGTTTATCTCTTCATTTGTTATTGACTTTACAAAAGTCTTGTCATGCAGTCTAATCGTGTTCATATCCGATATTTTAGATACCACACTACCCCAACATAGAATAGTTTTTACAAAAATAAGACAAAGTTCTGACAATACAACACAGCAAGACTTATTTTTTGTTCATTTTTTGCAGAAAGAAGCACTTAATGCAGCCGCAGCACACCTTATAAATAAGTTAGATGTATTTTTTGCTGAAATTCAAAAACTATTTACTATCTTCGCGGCAAATTAGAGTACTTGTGCCCAAATGGAACCAAATACAGATTTTATGAAAAAAACATTATTTCTGCTCATTTCAATAGCAACCATGCATTGCTACGCACAGACCGAAGTCAGCACTTTCTTTTCAGGAACAGCTGAAGGAATAACATACAGTCTGCCAGACACAAAACTTGAGATAACCCTTGAGGCCACATGCATAAAACGCATTCCCGGTGAGTTCGGCAGATATGCCGAAAGGTATCTGCGCATCAATAATGCAATAGAAACGGCCGACAGTTATTGGGAACTGGGCGAAGCCAAGTTAGTTAGAAAGGGCGTACCAAACTCAGAGAAGAAGTTTACTGTCAAGCTCAACAACAGCACGGCAAGCAACATAACTCTTGATGAGCAAGGCATCATTGCAGCAATAAATACGGTTGTAGAGCCACAGGTTACAGAGAAGGCTGCAACACAAGGCTGCAACAGCCGCCTTGATGCAGGCATGTACATGACCGAAGAAATGCTACAGGCAACCTCCACCGCCAAACTTGCCGAATTGACAGCCAAGGAAATCTACGCAATACGAGAGAGCAAATTGGCTATAACACGAGGACAATCGGAGAACATGCCCAACGACGGGCAAGCGATGCAACTGGTATTGAGCGAACTTGACAAACAAGAGAGAGCACTCATGGAGATGTTTATCGGCCGCACAGACACCCTTACACAAGAGACTACAATAACAATTGAGCCACAAGAGTTGTGCGACACCACCAAAGCAGTACTGTTGCGTTTCTCGCGCAAACTGGGTTTTGTAGACAAGGAGAACCTGGCCGGCGAACCCGTCTACTGCAATATACGCGACTTAAAGAGCGTCAAGTTACCTACAGCCGAAGAGACAGCAAAGAAAAAGCCTCTGAAAAAGGAAGGTATATGCTACAACATACCCGGCAAGGCCGAAGTTAAAATATATACAAGGTCACGAGAACTCTTGAAAGAAGAGATTCCGGTTGCACAATTGGGCACTACGGAGATTCTTTCAAAAAGCCTGTTCAGAAAAAATGACAGGAATGAGGTGCTGTTCGACACATCTACAGGAGGAATCATAAGCATTGAAAAAAAATAAAGTATAACAATAAAGAATAGATTGAGATGTTTGAAAACTTAAGCGAGCGGATAGAGCGCTCATTGAAGATACTTAAAGGCGAGGGAAGAATAACCGAGGTAAACGTTGCCGAGACCCTTAAGGATGTGCGCAAGGCACTTCTTGATGCCGACGTGAACTACAAGGTTGCAAAGACTTTTACCGACACAGTAAAGAACAAGGCGATAGGACAGAATGTATTGACATCAATTCACCCCAGCCAACTGATGGTAAAGATTGTCCATGACGAACTTACCACACTCATGGGTGGCGAAACTGCCGAAATAAACTACGAAGGACACCCTGCAGTAATTCTCATGTCAGGTCTTCAGGGTAGCGGTAAGACAACATTCTCTTCAAAACTTGCCAATTACCTGAAGAAAAAGAAGAACCGCAATCCTTTGCTCGTAGCCTGCGACGTATACCGTCCTGCAGCAATTGACCAGTTGAAGGTTCTTGGCGAGAGCATTGACATCCCCGTTTACAGCGAGCCCGAGAACAAGAACCCTGTAGAAATTGCACTCAACGCAATAAAGGAGGCAAAGGCAAAGAACTACAACCTTGTAATCATAGATACCGCCGGCCGTTTGGCTGTTGACGAGGCCATGATGCAGGAGATTGCAGCGATAAAAGAGGCAGTCAACCCCAACGAGACACTTTTTGTCGTAGACTCAATGACCGGTCAGGATGCCGTAAACACAGCAAAGGAGTTCAACGACCGTCTTGATTTCACAGGTGTGGTACTTACAAAACTCGACGGTGACACCCGCGGTGGTGCAGCCCTTTCAATACGCACAGTTGTATCAAAGCCTATCAAGTTCATTGGTACAGGTGAAAAACTTGAGGCGATTGACCAGTTCCACCCCAACCGCATGGCCGACCGCATCCTCGGCATGGGAGACGTAGTATCGCTTGTAGAACGCGCCCAGGAGCAGTTCGACGAGGAACAAGCAAAGAAACTTCAGCGCAAACTCGCACGTAACCAATTCGATTTCAACGACTTCCTTGCACAGATTGAGCAGATAAAGAAGATGGGCAACATAAAAGACCTGCTTGGCATGATTCCAGGAATAGGCAAAGCCGTAAAGGATATGGACATTGACGATAATGCATTCAAGGGTGTTGAAGCAATAATACGTTCAATGACTCCAAAAGAGCGCGCAAACCCCGATATCATAAACAATTCACGCAAGGAACGTATTGCACGAGGCAGCGGAACCACCCTTCAAGAGGTAAACAGGCTGATGAAACAGTTTGAACAGATTCGCAAGACCATGAAGACTGTTGTCGGCGGCAAGTTCCCGGGCATGATGCCAGGCAGACGATAAAAAGATTGTTTAACCACAAAACCATACACAATGCAGATTATTGACGGAAAAGCTGTTGCAGCAACAATAAAGAAAGAGATTGCGGCTGAGGTTGAAGGCATTATTGCAAATGGAGGCAAACGTCCACATCTGGCAGCCATACTTGTGGGACACGATGGCGGTAGCGAAACCTATGTAGCAAACAAAGTCAAGGCCTGCGAAGAGTGCGGTTTCACCTCAACGCTCATACGTTACGAGGCCGATGTCACAGAGGAAGAACTTCTGAAGAAAGTTGACGAACTGAACAACGACCCGGATGTAGACGGATTCATCGTACAACTTCCACTGCCGAAGCACATTGACGAGCAAAAGATAACCGAAGCAATCGACTACCGCAAGGATGTCGACGGTTTTCACCCTGTGAACGCCGGTCGTTTAGCAATAGGTTTACCCTGTTTCCTTTCAGCAACGCCAAACGGCATTATGGAGTTACTGTCACGCTACAACATCGACACAAAAGGCAAGAAGTGCGTAGTACTCGGACGCAGCAACATAGTAGGCAAACCAATGGCAAACCTGATGATGCAGAAACAAGTGCCTGGCGATGCAACAGTTACCGTATGCCACAGCCACACACAGAACATTGCCGAAGAATGCCGTCGTGCCGATATAATAATTGCCGCTTTGGGACAACCCCATTTCCTCAAGGCAGACATGGTGAAAGAAGGTGCTGTGGTCATTGATGTAGGCACCACACGAGTACCCGATGAAACACGAAAATCAGGTTTCCGCTTATGCGGTGACGTAGATTATGAGAACGTCGCTCCAAAATGCTCGTTTATAACCCCCGTTCCGGGTGGAGTGGGCCCAATGACCATTGTCTCACTCATGAAGAACACCTTGCTTGCCGGCAAGCATGAGATATACCAATAAAAATTGAAAAGGATTATTCTTACACTTATAGTATATTGCGTGACAACTGCTGTTGTTGCGCAATATATTCCTACACCCGTAGAGAAAATCAATATTCTCTTCGCGGGGGATATAATGCAGCACAAAGCACAACTGAATGCTGCAAGGACAAGCGAAGGAACATACAGTTTCTCAAGCAACTACCGTTACATCAAAAGTACAATCTGTGAAGCGGACATAGCAATAGGCAACCTTGAAACCCCTATCGGCCAACGCGGATTCAGCGGTTACCCGTCGTTCTGCGCACCCGACAGTTTCCTGTATGCAGCCGTAGGTGCAGGCTTTGACGTAATGCTTTTTGCAAACAACCATTGCTTTGACAAAGGCAAGGCTGCCGCCATGCACACGCTGGACCTCATGGATTCACTGGGAATTGCACATTGCGGGGTGTACCGTGACGCGTATGAGCGCAACAAACGTTACCCGTTGATGATAGAGAAAAACGGCATAAAGGTTGTACTGCTCAATTACACATACGGTACTAACGGCAGAGAAGCACCGTATCCTATGGTCGTAAATACCATTGACAAGGAGACCATCTCAAAAGATATAATTAAAGCCAAATGCATGAAGCCCGATGCAATAATCGCATGCATGCACTGGGGTGACGAATATAAAAGTTTGCCTCCCCAAAGAATCAAGGAACTTGGACAATGGCTCCTGAAACAAGGGATAGACCACATTATAGGCAGTCACCCGCACGTGATACAACCCATGGAACTGGTATTCAACGAAGAGCGGTGCAAGTACAATGCTGTTGTATACTCTCTGGGCAACCTTCTCTCAAACATGTCATTGCGCCGCACCGATGGAGGTGCTATGGTGAGCATGGAACTATCAAGAATACTGAACTACACACGCGTGTCATCACTCGGATACATATATACCTGGATTGCGCCGAAAGGCACAAACGGAAAACGCGATTTCACCATATATCCCGCTTCGACCACCACAATAACAGGGAGCAACCATGCACAGCAGAAACTACAACTGTTCCTGGACGACAGCCGCAAATTACTTAAAAAGCACAACAAAGGGGATATTAAAGAGATATTGATTGACTCTGTTACGGTCACTCTCTGACAAAACGCATACCGTTCCACCTGAACGACAAGGCGCGCAAGAGCGGAAGAACAACGGCAGCATCACCGTCATTCATGTAACCGGGCATTGTGTATTCGGCAACAATTACATCCTCTTTTGGAGACAGAGAATACTTGACAAGATACATGTCACACTTTTCAGCATAGACCGAAGCACTGTCTGCCGAAGCGAAGAAATCAGCAATGGCAGGCTCTGTCAAAAGCGGCTCTGTGCTTAATTGATTCCACATAAGGTCATAGAAAACCACACGGCTATCGGCAACCTCAGCCTTTACACCCTTAACCATGCAGATGATTGTATCACTACCGCAAGGCAACAGCCTTGCCTCAACCCATGAATTGCCGGAATCCTCAAGATACATGTATTCACCTGTCAACTTCTTGAGCACACTTGTTCCACCCAACCTGTTCGATACATGAGCCCTCATTGAAGCGTCAAGATAATCGACACAATCGGCACGGTTGTTCTTGGTCAACAGCCTGAACACTTCATCCGGAGCATTCAAGAAGAGCGAACGCATATCCTGTGCGGCTGCACCCTGCAGCACCGCACACGCAAAAACCACAAATAACAAAAGAATCTTTCTCATCTTGAGCCCAAATATAGAAATAATAATCCAATAATTATCAATACCAGGTCAATAGCCTTGCTTTTCAGGTTCTTTTCATGAAGCAGGAATGCACCGAAAGCAAAAGAGACCACCACGCTTCCGCGACGTATCATTGAGACTACGGCTATCAGCGCACCCTCCTGTGCAAGCGATGAGAAGTAGCAGAAATCGGCAACTGCCAAAAAGATTGAAATCATAGGTATCGACCAGCGCCAATTGAACTTACGGGAACGATGCGCCGGAGAGAGAACATTGAAGAGAAGCGCAATGCAGCCCATCAGCACACATTGGTAGAGATTGAACCACGACTGCACAAGCACAGGTTCAAGTGAACGCATGAGGTATTTGTCATACAAAGCACTCACAGCACCCAATATTGCAGCAAGCGCAACGAATGTAACCCAGCGGTTACTCATAAAATCAATACCCTCGCGTTTTCCGCTGCGACTTAAAAGGAACACCGATATAATTGCAATGGTTACACCCGTCCATTGATAGAAGTTCAGCGATTCCCCGAACAACAGGAGAGCGCCAAGAAGCACAATAACAGGACGTGTCGATTGTATTGGAGAGACTATTGTTATTGGAAGATGCTTAATGCCCAGATAGCCGCACAACCACGAACTGAGCACAATAACAGCTTTCAGCATCAGCAACAGATGAACATCCCAACCGGCTTGCGGCACAAAAAGAGGACCGCCAGTTATAACCCCAATGCGCGACAGAACTATAAAAGGAACAAAAATCAGTGTAGAGAATAATGTATTGAGGAAAAGCACCGCTATTACCGGATTATCCTTGAGCGACACCTTTTTAAAAAAGTCATAGCAGCCCAACAATGCTGCCGAGGCAAACGCGAGCACTACCCACATCATAGGAAAATGTTGTCGGGATATTCTACGTTCACAAGAAACAGAGCCTCGCCCGGTGCCGAGTCACCGGCCTCGCCACGCGCCTTGTTCTCAATAACCTCACGGAAGCCCTCAATGCTCATCTTACCCCTACCCACAAGCAACAGCGTGCCCACAATAGCCCGAACCATATTGCGCAGAAAACGGTCGGCCTCAATCTCAAAGACCCATTCATTATCGCCGGTCTTGCGCCATGCAGCGTACGTCACCTTGCAGTTGTTAGTCTTTACATCGGTATGCAGTTTGCTGAAACTGCTGAAATCCGTATACTCGTACAAGAGTTCCGCGGCCCTGTTCATTGCCTCAAAATCCATTCCGGGCGTAACACGGCAGGCATATCTGCGTGCAAACGGAGACTTCGCAGTCACCACCCGATAGTTGTAACGGCGCGACAATGCATCGAAACGTGCGTGAGCATCATCCTTTACCCTGCGGACATCACCAACAGCAATGTCGGGCGGGAGCATCTTATTCAGTTTGTACACGAGTTGTGTACAATC
This sequence comes from Bacteroidaceae bacterium, assembly GCA_045588345.1. GTDB lineage: Bacteria > Bacteroidota > Bacteroidia > Bacteroidales > Bacteroidaceae > HGM04593. The sequence goes on along the minus strand of JAZNDZ010000076.1, from coordinate 10,448 downwards.
CACCTCACATGGAAAATCCCCATGTGCTACCATGCAGGCAGCATTTACTCCGGCATCGGTACGGCCGGCACCTACAAGCGGTACAGGCCGGCGCATGAGTTTTGCTATAGACTCCTCAAGCACCTGCTGCACAGTAATTGCATTAGGCTGTACCTGCCAGCCATGATATGCGGCACCGTCGTATGAAAAATATATAAAATAACGGAACATTACAATTCATTCTTCAGCATGAATGTATGGCAACCTACAAGACCGGCCGTTTCGGTACGCAGACGCGAACTGCCAAGGCTCACAGGCCTGTACCCGGCCTTTATGGCAAATTCCACCTCCTCGGGACTGAAATCTCCCTCCGGCCCCACCAGCAACGTCACGTCCTCACCCACTGGCAACACATCCTTAAGGAGTACCCTTTCGCTATCATAACAGTGAGCTATGAATTTCGCACCCGGACGCTCAACCGAAACGAATTTCTTGAAGTCAATCATCTCCTCAACAGCCGGTTTGCTGTACTTTATCGACTGTTTCATGGCAGAGACCACAATACGCTCCACGCGCTCGGTCTTCACTACCTTACGCTCCGAAAAACGGCAATTGAGGAAAGCTATTGAATCTATCCCCACCTCTGTCGCTTTCTCGGCAAGCCATTCAATGCGGTCCATGTTCTTTGTAGGGGCAATGGCCAGATGAAAACTCCCGTTCCAATTCTTAGGCCTGACAACAGGCCCGACAGGCTTCACATAGCAGTGCTTGCCAGTGACTGATGCAACCTCTGTCACATAAAGGTTGCCACAGCCGTCGGTAATCTCAAGTTTGCTCCCTACAGCAAGGCGCAACACACGCAGCGCATGCGCTGCCTCTTCTTCCGACAGTTCCCAACTATCGGCAATATCAGGTACGTAGAACAGTGCCATATTGTTTTATTTCGTTTCTTCTTGTTCGGGCGAAGCAGAGTGACGGGAGTCAATCTCCTCTTTCAGTTTCATTGCAAGTTCATAGTTTTCTTCCTTAACGGCGTTCTCCATTGCTGCGCGCAAAGTCTTTTCATCGGCAGCAGTAATAGGAATTGATATAGCACCATTGTTCTCACTGCGTACACACATGCGGTTGAGCAGTTCTTCGAGTATATAAACCGGAACACCGGAGCGCAAGGCCAATGCCACAGCATCGCTGGTACGGGCATCAATCTCCTTGACCACTCCGTTCTGCACGCAATGCAACCGGGCATGGAATGTACCGTCACTTATCTTGTCAATGAGTACATGTTCAATCCTAATATCGAACTCCTTCATAAAAGCGGTGAAAAGGTCATGTGTCAGAGGACGTTCAGGCTCCACTCCACGCAGGGCAAATACTATAGCCTGCGCCTCTATGAGACCAAGCGCGACAATAACACGGCGCACCCCGCCTTTTTCCTTGAGCATCATCACATGAGCGCGATGATCGGAAGCCTTGGACATTATGTCATCAACAATCAATTCAACCATATCTCCCTATCAAGCCTTTTTCGTATCCTTGAACAACACTGCAAAAAGTATTGCTATCACCAGCGCATAGCCTGCGAATATATACCATGCGGTAGACCAACCTGCAAAATTTGCCTGATTCTCAGTAAAATGGTTCACTACCTCTTGTGCAGCAATAACGCCAATAGAAGCACCAAGTCCGTTTGTCATGAGCATGAAAAGGCCCTGTGCACTTGAACGCTGGCTTTCGGGAACCTCTTTGTCCACGAAAAGCGAGCCAGAGATATTGAAGAAGTCAAAAGCAACACCGTAAACAACCATTGACAGCACAAACCATATTACACCTGGGAAACCGGGGTCACCCACTGCAAAGAAACCGAAACGGAACATCCAACCAAGCATAGCGATGAGCATTACAGTTTTTATGCCGAACTTCTTAAGGAAGAATGGTATAAGCAATATGCACAAAGTCTCGGACAGTTGCGACAACGAAATAAGCATATTTGTATGTTCAACGGCGAAAGTACCCGCAAACTCTTCTATACCTCCAAAACTGCCGATAAACATATTAGCATAACCGTTAGATACTTGCAAAGCGGCACCAAGCAGCATTGAGAAGATAAAGAACATTGCCATTCTACTTTGGCCGAAAAGTTTGAAGGCATCAAGGCCAAAGGCTGCAGAAAGTGATTTTTTCTCCACGCTCTTGTTTACCGGACAATTGGGCAAAGTCAACGAATAAATTGCCATAATTACACCCCATGCAGCAGATGCAAAGAACTGGTTGAAATTGTTCTGGAATCCTGTGAAGTCTACAAGCAACATTGACACGATAAAGCCCACAGTGCCGAATACGCGAATAGGCGGGAAAGCCTTCACAGTATCAAGCCCTGCTTTTGTAAGCACAGTGTACGATACAGAATTTGACAGAGCCAGTGTAGGCATATAGAATGCTACAGAAACAGTGTAGGTCCAGAAGAGGTCATTGAATGCGACATCGGCACCCTTTGTCATTCCAATATAACCGGTAATGCCCATAAAGATTGCCGCCACGGCATGACAGAAAGCCAGCATGCGCTGTGCCGGCACCCAACGGTCGGCAATGATACCTATAAGAGCAGGCATAAAAATGGATACAATACCCTGCACCGAATAGAACCAGCCGATATTATCACCCAGACCATAACCGCCAAGATAACGCCCCATTGAGGTAAGATACGCGCCCCAAATGGCAAACTGCAAAAAGCTCAGGACAATGAGCCTTGTTTTAACATGTGAATTCTGCATAATATATTAAGTTTTGTTTATTGTTCTACACACAATGCCGTTCTCATCAACAAACTGACAGCCTGCTCTGTTCAACCTTATCTGAGGACAATATCGGTTATGACCTGTGCCTTCACATGGTCATTGAGACGCTTCACCAGTGACTTGCGGTTCATCAGCAGTTCCTGCCGCAATACCGACGATGTAACCCTCACGAAGAGCACCTGATTATAAATCTTCAGTTCCTTTGTATAGGCCTGTACCGCTTTGCCAAGCACCTGCGACCATGCCTTTATGAGACGATACTCGTTGAGCGGTGTCTCTATACCCTCTTCGCGGCACGTCATACGCACCAGTTCCGATATTGATTTTATCTCACCGCGTTTCATTGTTTCCTCTCTTTCAAAAGTTCAACCTCTCCACCCTTCACCTCGAAAAGTTTGTAACCGCTGTCTATGTGGTCGAGTATGCTGTCAATATGCTCACGGTTCACATCAGTTATAAATATCTGGCCGAACCCATCACCCGATACCAGACTGACAATCTGCTCAACGCGACGAGTGTCAAGCTTGTCGAAAATATCATCGAGCAACAGCAACGGCGTTTCGCCACCTTTGCGGCGAAGGAAATCGAACTGAGCCAACTTAAGAGACACAAGAAAACTTTTGTTCTGCCCCTGTGACCCCTCCTTCTTTATAGGATAACCGCCAAGTTGCATCACCAGTTCATCACGATGTGTACCTTTTGAAGTGTAGCCTAACGCTCGGTCATCGGCGCGTGAGGCAGCCAGCAGACCGGCAAGGGAGGCATCGTTCAGATGCGAACGGTAACGCAGACTCACCTGCTCGCTACCGCCGGTTATTGTACTATGAAATGTGGAGAAAATCGGGATAAGTTCCTCAACAAACCTCTTTCGCCCCTCATGTATGCGCACAGCCTCAACAGCCATCATATCCTCAATGAGCGACATCATCTCGGCATCAGGGATATAATCGGCACGCAGCATGACATTGCGCTGCTGCAGCGCCTTATTGTAGCGTATGAGGGCGGCGAGATACTCCTTGTCGTACTGGGATATTACAACATCCATAAAACGACGGCGTTCCTCGCTTCCGCCCGCAATGAGTTCATTATCGGCCGGCGAAACCATTACCAGCGGTATCGAGCCAATGTGGTCCGACAGGCGGTCATAATTCTTGCCATTGAGTTTGAATGACTTCTTTTCGCCACGCTTGAGCCCGCATGAAACCTCTTGCCCGATGCCGCTGTCGCTCATATAATGCCCCTGCAGCATAAAGAACGGCTCGTCGTGCATGATATTTGAACTATCGGTGGCGTTGACAGCGCTTTTGCAGAAAGAGAGATAGTACACCGCATCGAGCAGATTGGTTTTTCCCATACCATTGCTGCCGATGAGACAGTTTATCTTGGGCGAGAGAGCAATGCTCACTTCACGCAGATTCCTGTAGTTTAATAGCGATATACTTTCTATTCTCATTGCCTGAATGCTCATGCACATGCCATATACAGATATTATATCATGTACACATGCACACATATTCATTGCAAATATACCTATAAAACAGAAGATAAGTCTACAAAAAAGCAAAAAAATCATCTATTATTTTTAATCGCCGAATAATTTGATTATTTTTGCGCAACATTTGAAATTGTGTGTATACTGCACAAATTGCAGGGCACCCAAAAGATTTAAGGATAAAACAAAAAAATAAAAATAAAGAATTATGAGCAAAAAACAGAAAGAGACTCCAATTCTTGCCGATGAGGCACTTGGCAAGTCAGAAGCATTTATCATCAAGAACAAAAAGCCCATTACAACAATTCTGTTGATAATCATCGTTGCAGTTGTAGCGTATATGGGTTACAAGAATTATGTTCTTGAGCCTAAGGAGGCCGAAGCGAACAAGGCTTTGGTTGTAGCAGCGCAGAACTTTGAGGACGGCAAATATGCCGAGTCTCTTGACGGCGACGGCGTAAACCTTGGCACAAAGGAGATTAGCGAGATTTACAGCGGCACCGATGCCGGAAACCTTGCAGCCCTTTATGCAGGTCTTGCATTGGCAAAGCAGGGTTCTTACGAGGAGGCTATCACATATCTTGAGGCATTTGACGGTGACGATGCAATCGTTGCTCCCAAGGCAAAGCATGCCCTTGGCAACTGCTACGCCCACACAGGTGACAACAGCAAGGCTTTAAAGTTGATTCTTGACGCTGCCGAGGAGGCAAGCAACGAGGCTGTTACTCCATTCTGCTGGAGAGATGCTGCTGCCATGTACGAGCAGGAGGGCAAAAGCGCCGAGGCTGTAGAACTCTACGAAAGAATCAAGAAAGAGTATCCGGGTTCAATACTTGTTGTTTCAGGCGAAATTGAGAAACAGTTGAATTCTGTAAAGTAAAGAAAAACAATAAAAATGCAAGGCTGTCCATGCAAATGCGGCAGCCTTTTTTTAATTTCAACGAGATACCATGGCAACAGAATTGAAGAACCTTTCATCATATGACCCGGCAAAGGTGCCAAGCGGCAAAGGACGCAAAGTGGGCATTGTATATGCCGAATGGAACGACGAGATTACCTATGCTCTGCGCGACGGGGCCGTCAGGACACTGCTTGACAACGGCGTTGCCGAGTGTGACATTGAACTGGCAAGCGTACCCGGCAGTTTTGAACTCATATTCGGCGCTTCGCAAATGGTAAAAAGCGGCAAATACGATTCCGTAATTGCAATAGGCTGTGTAATAAGGGGTGACACACCGCATTTCGACTATATCTGCGAGGGGGTTACAGCAGGACTTTCCAGACTGAATGTAGAGTACGACACTCCTGTAATATTCGGGTTGATAACCACCAACAACCTTCTCCAGGCACAGGAACGCAGCGGCGGCCGCCTTGGAAACAAAGGCGATGAATGCGCAATAACAGCATTGCACATGATGTCATTGTGTATAGGCAACGATGACAGCAAATAGTCGCGGGAAGCACCGACAAAGTTGGTGCCACGCGGGATGCGAAAAGACAGAGTTGCCAATGCACAAAAATATATACATGATGTCATTGTGTATAAATACCGGAGAATAATGACCCACACACAACAGAAATTCATTCTGACACACAACGGAACACTGCGTCTTGGCTGTGTAAAAAGACATTGCGAACTGTTGCCGGCGGGAGAGAGGTGCATTGGGGGAGGTTACTACGAACTTGACTTCATGAATCGCCGGCTATTGCTCAGCGGAGCATCAAGCCAATACGGCGAACCGCAATGGGAAAAGGTCGAAAAGATAACCCTTTCGGCCTATTATAAAGGCTTGAAAATAATCTACTCATCATGGGACAATTGGAAAACCCCTGTTTATATAGATGACATATCAGAAATAATCTACGGATAAGACACCCTGCAAGATATTCATACTTTAAACCAAGCGTTCTCAACTCTTCACCCTATTTTTTTGCTTTGTTCAAAAAATGTTGTATGTTTGCTCTGTATTGAGACAAACATTACATGTCATTCAAAACTCTACATTAAAATATGGAAAAAGAGAGGCTTTTTAGCGAATTCTCGCCAGTATCGACAGAGAATTGGAGAAACAAGATTGTCGAGGACCTGAAAGGTGCCGACTACGACAAGAAAATGATTTGGGAAACAGGAGAGGGGTTCAATGTAAATCCTTTCTACCGCAAGGAAGATTTACCGGCAGGATGCACCACTGCCGCACCTGGAGAATTTCCATTCATGAGAGGCAACAGCAAGGAGAACAATTGGGCTGTGTGCCAAGGCATTGACATGCCTTCGGCAATAGAGGCCAATATAAAGGCCCGCAAGATGATTGAGAACGGCGTGACAGCCATTCTGTTCAGAGTACACGGCAAGATGGTCACTCCTGAATATATCCCTACGTTGCTTGAAGGCATTGATGCCGAAAAGGTTGAACTCAACTTTAACGTATGCGTCGGCAAAGCACGTGTTTTTGCGGCCATGCTTGTCGAATATTACAAAAAACGCGGATTTGACCTCGCTACAGTAAAAGGTGCCATTGAATACGACCCCATTGGCAAAGAACTCTATTCGGGGAAAATCATCGAGAACTACATAAGCACTGTCAAGGAACTTATTGAAACCCTTGATGAAATGCCTCGTTTCCGTTGCATTGCCGTAAACAGCGCAGGACTTTGCAATGCGGGTGCATACATTACACAGGAACTGGCATGTGCGCTTGCATGGGGTAACGAATACCTGAATGCAGCAACAGAGGCCGGCATCGCAGCAGACAAAGCAGCCAAGAATATAAAGTTCAACATGGGCATATCAAGCAACTTCTTCATGGAGATTGCCAAATTCCGTGCTGCACGCATGCTGTGGGCAAAGATTGTAGAACAGTACAACCCGGAGTGCAAATGTGCATGCAAGATGATTATTCATGCCGAGACTTCAAGGTTCAACCTCACATTGTTCGACCCTTATGTAAACATGCTACGCACACAGACTGAGGCCATGAGCGCAGCCATTGCCGGGGTTGAGGCTATAACAGTCACACCATACGATTCGGTGTATGAGACTCCGACAGAGTTTGCCGAGCGCATTGCCAAGAACCAGCAATTGATACTTAAACACGAGAGCCACCTTGACAAGGTTGCCGACCCGGCAGGAGGTTCTTATTACATTGAAAGCCTGACTGCATCAATCGCATCGGAGGCATGGAAACAGTTCCTGGCCATTGAGGATGCAGGCGGTTTCCACAGGGCTGTGAAAGAGAAGCGCATAAAATGCGAGGTTGAAGCGTCGGGCAACAACCGCCGCACTGCACTTGCAAAGCGCAAGGAGATTCTGCTTGGAACAAACCAGTACCCGAATTTCAATGAACAGAGCGAGGGGCATCGTCCATTGGTAAAGTCCTGCGGATGCGGTTGCAATAACCATAGTTGCGGCGAGGGCGCACTGCAGCCGAAGCGCCTAAGCGAGGAGTTCGAGCAGTTGCGTATAGCAACCGAAGAGAGCGGACACCGTCCTAAAGCGTTCATGCTCACCATAGGCAATTTGGCTATGCGCCAGGCAAGAGCACAGTTCTCGTGCAATTTCCTTGCAACCGCCGGCTACGAGGTTATTGACAACTTGGGTTTCAAGAGTATTGATGAAGGCGTGAAGGCAGCCCTGGAAGCCAAGGCCGACATTGTGGTGATTTGTTCAAGCGACGACGAATATGCCGAATATGCAATTCCGGCATTCAAGGCTTTAGCCGGCAAGGCAATATTCATAGTAGCAGGCGCGCCTGCATGCAGCGAAGAACTGCAGAAGGCCGGTATTGAGAACTTCATACATGTAAGAGTGAATGTACTTGAGACACTCAAGGCATTGAATGAAAAGTTGGGTATCAAGTAGAAGTTGTAGAGCCATGAGAAAAGATTTCAGAAACATAGATATATTCAGTGCAGCAGCAAACGCTTCATGCTGCACAGCCGCCAACGGCAACGAGAGCAATACATGGGAAACACCGGAACAGATAAAGGTAAAACCGGTATACACAGCCGACGACCTTAAAGATATGGAACATCTTGAGTATGCAGCCGGCATTCCGCCGTTCCTGCGCGGGCCTTACTCAATGATGTACACGTTCCGTCCATGGACCATACGACAGTATGCAGGATTCTCCACCGCAGAGGAAAGCAACGCCTTCTACCGCCGCAACCTTGCATCGGGGCAGAAGGGCCTTTCAGTAGCATTCGACCTGCCTACCCACCGTGGCTACAACCCCGACAATGAACGCGTTGTCGGCGATGTTGGAAAGGCCGGAGTATCAATCTGCTGCATGGAGAACATGGAACAGTTGTTCGACGGGATACCGCTGAACAAGATGTCCGTATCAATGACCATGAACGGTGCAGTGCTTCCGGTTCTCGCATTCTACATTAACGCAGCACTCGAACAGGGTGCTAAATTGGAAGAGATGGCAGGTACCATACAGAACGACATTCTCAAGGAGTTCATGGTACGTAACACCTACATATACCCTCCTGCATTCTCAATGCGAATAATAGGCGACATATTTGCGTATACATCGCAGAAAATGCCGAAATTCAACTCAATATCAATCAGCGGCTATCACATGCAGGAAGCAGGCGCATCGGCCGACATTGAACTTGCATACACCCTTGCCGATGGCCTTGAGTATGTGCGCACAGGCGTTGAGGCAGGCATTGACATCGACGCATTTGCACCACGCCTCTCGTTCTTCTGGGGCATTGGCATGAACCCGTTTATGGAGATTGCAAAAATGCGTGCTGCACGCATGCTGTGGGCGAAGATTATAAAACAATTCAACCCCAAGAATCCCAAATCAATGGCATTGCGCACACACTGCCAGACATCGGGTTGGTCACTCACCGAACAGGACCCATTCAACAACGTCGGACGCACGGTAATAGAGGCTATGAGCGCCGCAATGGGACATACACAGTCACTGCACACGAATGCGCTTGACGAGGCCATTGCACTGCCTACAGACTTTTCGGCACGCATTGCCCGCAATACCCAGATATACCTGCAGGAAGAGACCAATATTTGCCGTGTCATTGACCCTTGGGGCGGTTCATACTACGTTGAGAGCCTTACCCGGGAGATTGCCGACAAGGCCTGGAAACTGATACAGGAGATTGAAGAACTTGGAGGCATGGCAAAAGCCATTGAAACAGGTATTCCTAAAATGCGCATCGAAGAGGCTGCCGCACGCACACAGGCACGCATTGATAGCGGCAAGCAGGTAATTGTTGGAACCAATGCATATTGCCTTGAACATGAGGAACCGATTGATATCCTTGAGATTGACAATACCGCTGTGCGTGAAGAACAGCTTGCCGCAATTGAACGCAACCGTGCCGCACGTGACGAGGAAGCAGTAAAAGCAGCACTGGGCAAGATTACAGAGTATGCCCGCACAGGTGAAGGCAACTTGCTTGAAGCAGCGGTTGAGGCTGCACACGTACGTGCGACTCTTGGAGAGATTTCAGACGCATGCGAAGAGGTCGCAGGACGTTATAAAGCTATTATCAGAACAATTTCAGGCGTGTATTCAGCAGAAAGCAGAAACGACGAGAACTTTGAAAAGGCTTGCCGTTTGACCGAAGAGTTTGCAAAGAGAGAGGGACGTCGCCCTCGAGTGATGATTGCCAAGATGGGGCAGGACGGACATGACCGCGGTGCCAAGGTGGTTGCTACAGGCTATGCAGACTGCGGTTTTGATGTTGACATGGGCATGTTGTTCCAGACACCAGCCGAGGTTGCCCGACAGGCCGTCGAAAATGATGTGCATGCAGTAGGCGTGTCATCGCTTGCAGCAGGGCACAAGACACTTGTTCCGCAGCTGATTGAGGAACTCGACAAACTGGGCCGTGGCGACATCATGGTATTTGCAGGCGGTGTCATACCTGCACAGGACTACGATTTCCTGTACAAGGCCGGTGTAGCAGGCATCTTCGGCCCGGGAACAAGCGTATCGAAGGCTGCATGCCAACTGATGGAGATACTGCTCAGCGAAGAGTAAGACAACAAGGTTTGTCAACATGAATGAAGGTGACCCAAAAGTCTCCTTCTTTTGTATGAGGCGTGAATAAAAAGTAAAGTTCAAGGCTTGTGAAGGCTTCAAAACCGCAGTTTACTAAGCGTAAATGAGGATTTTGAAGCCAAACGTAACGTAGAAATTTGCTTT
>JAZNDZ010000075.1:0-8011 GCA_045588345.1 Bacteroidaceae bacterium | reverse complement strand
TTGAGAAGTAATTTCGGCGAAAGACAAAAGTCTAAAGTCTAAAGATAGGAGAGCTGCTATGAAAATGGCAGCTCTTTTTTTTGGAGTTGTCTCAAACAAAAAGACTCTACATCATGTCAAGACTTTTCTCAACAAAATCATACTATTAACAATTATTTATGTAAAGGTTAATGAAATAGTAGGGAAGGTGTTAAAGGATTTTAAGATATCAAGTCAAAGGAACACGAATCATTGAGATTAAAGTTTAATAATCCGTAGTAAATAGTTAGCAAAATAAACATAATAGTACACAAATGTTAATTTTTTTTAACTATTTTTGTGGTCGAATTAACTTCTCATAATACAATATTATAGGAATATGAAGCCCGAGGAGAAAGCCAGAAAAGTGATTGACAAACTGTTTGCAACATCAGGTTGGCAGGTGATTGATAGAGAACATTATGCGCCAAATATATCGGCAGCAGCAATAGAGGAAGGTCTGCTAAATCACAACATGGAGGCAGATTATCTCTTGTTTATCAACGGCAAGGCTATCGGTGTACTCGAGGCTAAAAAAGAGGAGGTTGATGTTTCTGCTGATTGGGTTAAGGCTCAAGCAGAGAATTATGTCAATAATGTTCCTGGTCTGTACCAGACAATCTCAAAACCTCTGCCTATCATATATCTCTCTAACGGCAAGCAGATATTATTTAAGGATTATCGTAATCCTGATTCTGAATACCAAGAGCTTGGTAGGATTCACACACCAAAGGAGATAGCAAAGATGCTCGGTATTACTGACGAATATGCAGGACTGCCAGCATTGTCTGAGCGTGAGAAGAAGGCTTTGCGAGCTTGTCAATATGAGGCTATTACAGAGTTAGAAAAGAGTTTCCGCACAGGTCAGAATAGAGCCTTAATGGTGTTGGCTACTGGTTCGGGTAAGACATATACAGCTTGTATGGCGGCATACAGAATGTTGTCATATACACCTATGAAGCGAGTTCTGTTCCTTGTGGATAGAAATAACCTTGGTAAGCAAGCCGAGGGAGAGTTTGGAATGTTCCGCTTGACAGAGAATGGTGATCCGTTCAATACTATTTTTACTGTTAATCGTCTTCGCTCTGCCAAAGTTCCATCGGATAGTAATGTCGTCATTTGTACAATTCAGCGTCTGTTCTCTCTGTTAAAAGGTGAGGAGATAAATGATGCTGATGACGATGAGAATTACGGTGCAGACGAGGTGAATGAGGTCACTTTGCCTACAAACCTCACATTGCCACCAGATTTCTTTGATATGATTATCATCGATGAGTGTCATCGTTCAATCTATGGCAACTGGCGTAAGGTTTTGGACTATTTCAGCAGTGCAAAGATGATAGGTCTTACTGCAACTCCAGCACCTGAGACCTTGGCATTCTTCAATAACAATCGCATTGTAAATTACACATTGGAGAAATCTATTGCTGATGGCGTCAATGTCGATTATCGAGTATATCGAATCAAGACTCAGGCAACAGAGGATGGCGGAGCTATTCGTGAGGGTGAGGATGTAAAGAAGATTACCCGTTACACAGGTACAGTTGAAAATATCAAAAATCAAGACGAAACGACCTATACCAAGACGGAGCTAAATCGTAGCATCGTTAATCCCGCTCAGATAAAACTCGTTCTTGAAACATATCGTGATGCTGTATATACCGAGATGTTTACAGATCCGCAGCGTGAGCCGAATATGGATTATCTACCAAAGACATTGATATTTGCTCTCAATGATGCTCACGCAAGTAACATAGTAAAGATTGCAAAGGAGGTCTTCGGTAGAACAGATGATAAGTTTGTACAGAAGATTACGTACTCGGCTGGCGATAGTAATGAGTTGATTCGTCAGTTCCGCAATGATAAGGATTTCCGCATAGCAGTAACCGTTACACTTGTTGCCACCGGCACTGATGTCAAACCGTTGGAGGTTGTAATGTTTATGCGCGATGTTGAGTCCGAATCGTTGTACACTCAGATGAAGGGTCGTGGTGTTCGAACTATCGGTGACGAGCAATTACGCAATGTTACCCCTAATGCGTTCAGCAAAGATTTGTTCTTCTTGGTAGATGCTGTGGGAGTAACCGAGCACGAGAAAAAAGTATATCCCCCAGGAGGTGACCCACAGCCCCCAACAATGACACTCAAAGAGCTTCTTGAGCGTATCACTCACGGCAATGTATGCGATGAGTACCTGCGTCTGTTGGCAGCCCGCTTATCGCGCATCTACAACAAGAGTAAAGAGTCGGAGCGTAACGAATTTATCAGATTAGCAAAGGCAGATATGAAAGATATAGCCGTTGCTATATATGATGCATTGGAGGGCAAAACTTTGCCTCCATATACTGATATAAACGAGCCAAACAACGAGCGCAAGGGCTTGGTAGCTCCACTTGTAAACAACCCAGAGGCTCGTCGATATCTGCTTATCCTCAACGCAGGATTTGTTACCATCCTTCAGCCGGGAGAAGATACCCTTATATCAAAGGGTTTCTCTATCGAGGAGGCTAACGAAACCACTAAGGCTTTTGAGGAGTATGTCAATGAGCACAAAGACGAGATTGAGGCATTACGCATTATCTACAACAATCAGGGTGAGCCTCTCACATACGCTATGCTCAAAGATTTGGAGAATAAGTTGAAGTTTGAGAATAATAAATTCAATCCGCATCTTTTGTGGAATACTTATGCTCTCATCAGACCTGATGCCGTGGTTAAATTCTCAACTCAGGAGGAGAAAGATGCTATCACCAACATTATTCAGTTGGTACGATTTGCATATCATCAGATAACTACGCTCAACAGTTTGCACGCTTCGGCAAACCAGTATTTCAACCTCTGGTGCGGTCAGATGCAGCGTAGCATTACCGAAGCACAGGCAGCACTTATTAAGCAGATAGTATCTTATATCGCATCAAATGGTTCGTGCACTATTAAGGATATCCGAGAATGGGATACACCTTATGCGGCACAACTTATTCATTCGTTTGGCAGTTTGGATCAAGCAAACGAGTCAATACAATCATTATCGCAGTTCTTGATTTATAGAAAAACAGCATAACAAATATGGCACAAGCAACAGCTAATACGCAAAGCCTAACCAAGAAGGTTTGGAATCTGGCAACTACATTGGCCGGACAAGGTATCGGTTTTACCGATTACATTACACAATTGACCTATCTTCTGTTTCTGAAGATGGATGATGAGAATGTTCAGACCTTTGGTGAGGATTCTGCCATTCCTGAAGGATACCGCTGGGCGGACCTTATCGACCTTGACGGCCTAGATTTGGTCAAGCAGTATGAGGCAACACTTGAAGAGTTAAGCGGTCAGGATAACCTTATTGGTACAATCTACACCAAAGCTCAAAACAAGATCGATAAGCCGGTTTACCTCAAGAAGGTAATCACTCTTATCAACGAGGAGTCTTGGCTTGTGATGGATGGCGATGTTAAGGGTGCTATTTATGAGAGCATCTTGGAGAAGAACGGTCAGGATAAGAAGAGTGGCGCAGGTCAATATTTCACACCTCGTTCACTTATCCAAGCAATGGTAGATGTTGCTTGCCCACAGATTGGCGAAACCGTTTGCGACCCTGCTTGTGGTACGGGTGGATTCTTGCTTGCCGCCTATGACTATATGAAGCCTCAGTCGTCAGATAAGGCAAAACAAGACTTCTTGCGCAATAATGCTCTTCACGGTTATGACAACACAGCTCTTGTCGTAACCTTGGCTTCAATGAACCTCTACTTGCACGGTATAGGTACTGATAGGAGTCCTATTATATGTCAGGACTCATTGGAGAAGGCTCCTTCAACTTTGGTTGATGTGATTCTTGCAAACCCTCCATTTGGCACTCGTCCTGCAGGCTCTGTTGAGATTGACCGCCAGGACTTCTATGTGGAGACAAAGAACAACCAGCTCAACTTCTTGCAGCATATGATGGTAATGCTGAAGAATGGCGGCCGTGCTGCTGTTGTCTTGCCTGATAATGTCTTGTTCGAGGGCGGTGCTGGCGAGACCATTCGTAAGGAGTTGTTGAAGAATTTTAATCTTCATACTATTCTCCGTCTTCCTACCGGTATATTCTATGCTCAGGGTGTTAAAGCGAATGTTTTGTTCTTCACCAAGGGAACTCCGACAAAAGATATTTGGTTCTTTGATTACCGCACTGGTGTAAAGCATACACTGGCCACCAATCCTATGCTCCGCCATCACCTTGATGAGTTTGTAGAGTGTTATAAGGCAGATAATATCAATGCCCGCACTGAGACATATAACGCCGAGACCAATCCGAATGGCCGTTGGCGTAAGTACGATGTCGATGAGGTTATGAAACGCGACAAGACCAGTCTTGATATCTCGTGGATTAAACTCAATGACGACGATAACGATATGTCGTTGGCTGAACTTATGTCAAATATTCAGGAGAAGAGCGATAACATTAGTAAGGCTGTTGCCGAGTTGCAAAAACTTTTAGCTAATATCGAGGAGTAATATGGATACCAAGAAACTTCGACAGAAAATACTTGACCTCGCAATCCGAGGAAAGCTCGTTCCGCAAGACCCAAACGACGAGCCGGCATCTGTATTGCTCGAGCGTATTCGTGCCGAGAAAGAGCAACTCATAAAGGAGGGCAAAATCAAGCGCAGCAAGAAGTCTGTGGCTACCGATAAGTCACATTATGAGAATGTGCCCTTTGAAATACCAGAAAACTGGGTGTGGTGTAAGTTAGATAATTTAGCTTTTTACAAGAAAGGACCGTTTGGAAGCAGTCTTACCAAATCCATGTTTATACCTGATAATGGAGATGCATATAAGGTTTATGAACAGAAGAATGCTATACAAAAAGATTCGAATTTAGGGCATTACTTTATTTCTGGTGAGAAATTTCAAGAATTAAAGGGCTTTGAGGTTTTGCCTAATGATATCATAGTTAGTTGTGCTGGAACAATTGGCGAAACATACATAATGCCAAGTGATATTAGATCGGGTATAATCAACCAAGCTTTGATGATTATTCGTCTCCATAATATTGATATTACTCCATTTTACCTTCTTTATTTTGATTTCATTCTCAAAAACGAAGCTGGTAAGGATGGTAAAGGCACTGCCATTAAAAACATTCCTCCTTTTGATATTCTTAAAAATTATTGGATACCATTACCGCCATTGGCTGAGCAAGACAGAATTATAAAAGAAGTTGCTTTATGGCAACGCTTTATTGATTCTATAGATGGTAATATTGAGGATATTTTCAAGCTAAGTAAAAAGACTAAGTCGAAGATATTAGACCTCGCTATATCAGGCAAACTTGTACCGCAGGACCCTAATGAAGAGCCTGCAATAGAGCTTTTGAAGAGAATAAATCCGGACTTCGAGCCTTGTGATAACTCCCATTATGAGAACTTGCCGCAAAGATGGGTTGTTTGTCGTCTTGAAGATGTCTGTCAGATATGTGATAATCAACGGCAACCAATCAATTCAACCGAGAGACAGGAAAGAAAAAAGAAAGCACAAACTCTATATCCGTATTATGGCGCGACTGGACAGGTCGATTGGATAGATGATTATATGCTCGATGGAACTTTTATTTTGCTTGGTGAAGATGGTGCGCCATTCTTGGATAAGTTTGCCGATAAAGCCTATGTTGTTAGTGGTAAGATATGGGTAAACAATCATGCTCACATATTAAAGCCTAATTGTGACATCACATATTTGACATATTACTTAAATAGATACGATTATTCTAAATGCGTAAATGGTTCAACAAGGTTGAAATTAACTCAAGCAGATATGAAGAATATGACTATTGTCTTGCCGCCATTAGTAGAACAACATAGAATTGCCGGACGGATAGAAAATATATTCCGTATGTTGGATGCAATAACAGCCGAACTATAGTTCAGCTGTTATTGTGTCTATTATTTCGAATAATGTCTCGAGAGTTTTTACGATATGAGTTTGTTCACGTAGTGGCGGTATGCAATAATTAGCCTTTGCAATAAACTGAAAGTGTCTACTATACCCCTTATTATCTATATGCTGACTCGTGTATAATAACAAGTAGTAAGCAAATTTATCGTTTATAAAAGGCTTGATTACTTTTACTCCATCTGCACCAATGACAAATGGGAAATCAATGTATTTGACCACGCGAGTATGGTCGCCAAATATGAGCACGGGGGCGGTAACATCTAACAACTTCTCTTTATTGTTGTAATATCCTTCGATGTAATTTGAACTTTGACTCACTACAGGATACAAGCCTTCATTGATAATATCTCGTTGTTGTATTTGATAGTCTCTTGAACTAATAGTCTGGTATATATCCTTGAATCCAGCTTTTACCCATCCTTGCGGCAAGTTCTCATAATGGGAGTTATCACAAGGCTTAAAGCCTGGATTTATCCTCTTCAATAGCTCGATAGCAGGCTCGTCATTAGGATATTGTGGTACAAGTTTACCAGATATAGCAAGGTCAAGAATCTTAGATTTAGTTTGTTTTACATACGATTCCAGTTCTATTGTACCACTCTCAATCTTATCTATTATAGAAAACCATTTTTCAACTTCATTTGCAATACGCTTTTGCTCATTGAACGGAGGAAGTGGAAGCAATGTTTCTACAATCTTTTCTTTTGAGATGTTCGGTTGAGCACCGCCTCCGCCTTGGCGTATAAAATTTTCCTTGTGCGATAATAGGAAATAGAACAAATATTGCTGATCCGTTGCTTCGTATTCAACACATGCACAACACGCCTGATTTGTCGTAGCTGGGAATGTTAATATGCCCACTTTACCAATAGTAGCACCATACATGGCTATAAGAACACTTCCTGCTGGATTAAGTTTAACCGGAGTTTCTTTCAGTGCCTTTTGTGTAATATATTCTGGAATATCAGTAATGTACCCGTCATTCAAATCTCCCGTTTTTAACCAAGGTATATTTCCTCCATGGTATTCTTTACATAGTCTACTTGGAGTTGCTCCAGATTGCCACTTTCCTACTTCTCCTAATGTCGTCCAGCACCAACTTTCCGGTATTTCAAAGGGCACATTCTCATAATGTGACTTATATCATTATTTTATTTCGGAATCAATAAATATAAATCAATTATGGGAATTAAACAATTCGAAAATTTCTTGGTTAAGTCAGACTTGGCTAAGAATACAGTCACTTCGTACTTGTGGACAGTAAATCATTTTACCGTTAATTACGGCGAGTTTAACAAAGAGAATCTACTTGCTTACAAAGGATTCTTGGTAGAACACTTCAAGCCACAGACTGTGAACTTGAGATTACAGGCCATCAATAAGTATCTTGAATTTATCAAGAAGGATAGATTGAAACTAAAGTTTGTTAAGGTGCAGCAAAAGAACTTCTTAGAGAATGTAATCAGCGATGCGGATTACAGGTTTTTGAAGGCAAAATTGAAACGGGATGGACTGACAGAATGGTACTTCGTTGTGTGGTTCCTTACTGCGACTGGAGCTCGTGTCAGCGAGTTATTACAAATCAAGGTTGAACATGTTCAACTTGGTTTCTTGGATATGTACACAAAGGGAGGTAAGATTCGCCGGCTTTACATTCCAAAGAAACTTCGCGACGAGGCAACAAAATGGATTGAAGAATGCGGAATAACCTCAGGGTATCTATTTCTGAATCGTTTTGGAGAACGAATTACATCACCAGGAATTGCGATGCAACTCAAGCATTTTGCGTCGAAATATGGATTGAACCCAAAGATGGTTTACCCACACTCGTTCAGACATAGGTTTGCCAAGAATTTCTTGGATAGGTTTAATGATATTGCCTTGTTAGCCGACCTAATGGGACACGAAAGTATAGAGACAACTCGTATATATCTTCGTAGGACAAGCACTGAACAGCAAGCAATTGTAGATAAAGTGGTTGTATGGTAGATTAATATCGATAGTGAGTCATTATAAGAAACTTAGTATCCACTAACTAAATTTACAATTAACATT
>JAZNDZ010000074.1:0-4474 GCA_045588345.1 Bacteroidaceae bacterium | reverse complement strand
TACAGCACAAAAGAGTCATTCAACGAGAACTGGTAGTGGGCGTTTGCACTGAAATCCCACATGCCGACCATATCCTTCTCAAAGAAGTAGTTGAATGAAGGTTCAAGACGCAAGTTGTCAATTACATTCCATTGGAACTTGGCACCAAGACCGAAGTTTGAAATACCGTCACCGGTACCATAAACAAGTTGCGCACCGGCAGCCATCTCGCCCTTCTTCTGAGCATTCGCTTCAGTAACTGCAAACATACACATTACAATCGTAAACAATAAAGCAATCTTTTTCATAGTTCAATATTTTTTAATTATCCCTACTCTTTTTTAGCTTTTCGGGAATCGCTATATTCATGATTTTAAAGAGTAACCTGTTTCCATTAAACTATAAGCACCACGCAAATAGGGTAGGTCCTGCCTTCCGGAGCATCAATACCTGCAGATGAGAAGGTGAAACTCACCATTGCACCCATCGCATTCATATATATCACCTCATACTGGGTGTCTGTTTCATTATTATAAAGCATTGTCCAACCGTTATTCTCGAGTATTCTTATCATAGACTCAACATCTGCCATTGTCCCTTCATAATAAAGTGCCTCCACTTCAAGCCCCATTGAAGTTATGAACGCCACCATATCTATCGGCACCTTCAACTGTGGCACAACAGAACCGCCTCGCAAAGAACTCCAGTCGGTAACATTGTAGCGCGCATTGGCCGAATATCCCACATTGCATGTAACTGTTGAAACAAGTGTTGCTTTGTACTCTTGGCCTGCCGTGTCTACATATGAACCTTCTGCGGTAACTACAAATGTTACCTCATTGTCAGTTCTTTTGATAATATCTACATGCCCGGTCTCACTTGAGAAAGCATCCGCGCTGTATGAATCTGTAATTGTATATAATGCCACTTGGACATCATCTATACTGTTAGACTCTCCATCATAGGTTTCACTCGCTACCATAAACATTCCCTCAGCGCACATCTGTACCCCGGTTGTGAAAGCGAAGCTACCCTGCAACATTGCAAGTACAGCACCCTCGGTTTCAAGTTGATGAACGGCCAACAGATTACCGTTAAGGTCTTTAATGGTAACCACACCATCGCCATCATCATCTATTATCTGGCTAATCTCGATATTCACGGTAAGATCTTCGCCATTAAGGAATATCTCACGGCTGACTGTCTCGCCGCCAATAGGCTCCACATACAGAACTGCTTCACCGGCAGCATCAAGCGGAACACGCAAGCTGAATTCTCCGGTCGAAGAATTGGTAAATGCTGCCTCGGTTATATTTGAAACACCGTTTACACTATACTCGCAATACAGGCGTGCCACTACCAAAGAGCCGGCAGTGTTCATTACGCGACCTTTTATCAACGGCAGACAAGGCAATTCGATATCGACATTTCTAACAGTGCTGCCTCCTGGAAAACTGGCAACATCCACCGTCACCTCGGGCGTGTATCCATAATAATCTTCACTCTTTACAGTCACGGGCACAGGAGTGTTCTCGGGAACATATACGGTATATGTTCCGTCATTACGTGTCATGGCACTTGTCTGCTCGACTGTAACAAGTACACGTGGTACCGGTCTGTCCTGACAGTCGGTAACTTTACCGGTTATTGTTACACGCTCTGCCGGAACATCGAGATTATGCCAAGAGAAATGGTTGACCATTCCCACATAGACATCACCTTCAAGTGTCGCTGCACCCTCTTCAATCCAAAGGCCGGCATTCTCATCGAAATACCACAGCGGAATAGAAGTAGGAGGGTTATTCCTCATACTTTCAGGAATAGGGAATGTCATCTTCGACTTTTCACCTTCTTTCAACTGCAACGGTTTACCGTTGTCATCAATGAGGCTTACCTCTACCATTCCATAGGAGAGTAGCATCGCTTCACTCTCATCTGAACGCTGTGCTGCCATATCACCTCCGGGCATCATTTCTGCAAAATTCTCATTGTCCGGTGAAAGATAAAGCATTTCGGCTTGTACATTACCTGAATAAATGAACCCATCTTCGGTAACAAGAGAGGACGCGGGAATATTGACCTGCATGCCATCGGCCTCCATGGTCTCTTCAACCTCGGCACTGAACGTTGTATTAAGAGTGTTGGTGCCGCTTTTGGGTTGCATTACCACATATATGGAGAGGCTTTTCTCAAACACTCCTGAACGCGTTATCGGAAAGTAACCGGATTTAGAGAACTTGAGGACAAAGCGTCCCGACGCATCGGCAATCTCATTCATTGAGAAATTACCGTTTCTGTCGGTTGTAACGGTAGTCTCTCCACTGGTAATTACTACTGCGTCAAGCGGATTGCCATCAGTGTCTTTGACCGTTCCCTCAACAAAGGCATCCTTCATTGTCACCTCAACCTTAGCCGTTGGAGGTATCCCCGGCTCACCTTTCCCCGCTCGAGGGGCATCGTCTTCGTTACATGCCATTACCACCACACAAGCGAAGGCAGCCAACAGCAATTGATAAAACCTTTTCATAATAATTATTGATTTGTTGATAATAGTATAATGTCCTCCCCCCCTGTATATATTTCATAATTCTCGGGACACACAGGAAATTGTCCTTTTGAGAATAAGTAAAGTTCAATGGCAAAATTATCTGCAGTACGCATTAAGGGCAAAAAATGTATAATCTATATTGTGAGGATTCCGTGCTTCACCACAAAATAATCGACAAAAAGGATGGTTTTTGCACTCTCGAGTATAAATCCTCTCGCTTTTAGGCATAGAAAATCCCGCTCTTTTAAGGAGAACGGGATTATGAATGAGTAATGATTGATTACAGAATCCTCAATCGTACACGACGTCCAAGACTTTCGAATATTCGGAAGAGGGTGCTCAAAAGAATGTCCGCCTTCCCGTTTTCAAGTCGTTAGATATAAGTTTTCGGTTACGTGGACAAAAAGTTTTCTTAATGACGTTAAATAATAGCTGCTAAATGAAGCATCTTGTTTTTTAACGTCACTTAACGACTAAGTCAACGAAATGGTTTATCACCTGCAAATAATTTCCAGATTATTTTTCGTCTTGATTCAACTTCAGCCAATCGGATGTGGTTGCCCCGACAGTCCTCTTGAAGGCTGCATTCAAAGTAAAACGGGAGTTGAACCCGCACTGCTCGGCAATAGTATCGAGTGTCAGCCCTTTTTCCTTCTTGGCAAGAAGCAAGACCTTCGCTTTTTCCACACGATAGCCATTGACAATATCAAAGAAATTCCTGCCCAAAACCTGGTTTATTGCCTTAGAGAGATTCTTGGAGGAAATACCGGTTGCGTAAGCTACCTCTTTTATTGACAAATTTGGATTTATATAAGCTTCGGAAGAACGAAGATACTCTTCCACCTGCTGGGCACATTGTTGTAACTTATCTATATCCTCTTTCTGATTGTCCGCATCGGACAATGGCGTTCTGTTCACTTCCATAGCAATGAATTCTTCCTTTGCCTCTGCAATGACAACAGGTGATGGTTGTGCGAGATTTCGCAACAAATATGATATCTTCAGTTCGGAATAGAACAGATAAGCCATAATCACCACAGTCAGCAGTTGGAATATACACACCTCTGTATGAGGACACACGACATAACACATCATTTCAATGACTGACTTTGAAACCAAGAGAGTGATGAAACGGGGTATCCATACCTTGTACTGTAACTCCGCCTCAGAATAGTAATTTTGCACAAAGTGCTTTACCCTACGCAGGTAGCGGAATATTACATATAAATAGCCCGCGGCCTGTACCGAAAAAATCAGGTAATTGGCATCAATCAACCAGTTTTCTTTACCCCATTCATCGTAAATGACAAAACTGTACAATTTCTCGGTTGGCAATGCATAAAGGCTGGCGCAGAACAATACCAGCAATTGGAATGCAGGGAAAAAGTGTAGCAGCTTGACAGCATCAATGCGATACAGAGGATTGAATCCCTTGTGAGCGAGCATCCACAGTAACGGCATCTGTGTGAGATTTACCGAATAAGCAGGTGGTGCCAGTATAAGAGCTAAATCGTACCACCCCATTATGCGACAAATATTATAAGTATATACAGGTATTGTGGTCAGCACAATGATTAATGCTGCGAAACAGCACTCTCCCTTTAAGCGAGCGGCAGAGCATTGTATAAATACCATAACCAACAGAATGATGACGGAGGTGGCATTGATTGTCAGAATGAACTCACTGTATCCCATATATCTTCTATTGTAAAAAAAGCGTGGTCCATCCACTTGTCTTATGAAAGCAGGTTCTGGTAAAACCCTCGGACTAAAACAAGCAACGGCCCACGCATCAGGTATATACGACACACCCTCCACGGGAGGGGTGGATATATAACAATCTGTGTGAAGAGTCGGCTTATTCTCGTCCTGTAAATTTACCAGATTCGCTTTCAGAGAATGAAGCATCACACTTCCCAATAATACTAAATATTGCTAACCTTACGG
>JAZNDZ010000073.1:0-4735 GCA_045588345.1 Bacteroidaceae bacterium | reverse complement strand
AAATTTCTACGTTACGTTTGGCTTCAAAATCCTCATTTACGCTTAGTAAACTGCGGTTTTGAAGCCTTCACAAGCCTTGAACTTTACTTTTTATTCACGCCTCATACAAAAGAAGGAGACTTTTGGGTCACCTTCTTTTTGTGCAACAGCCTCTTGCTATGCTGTGGCATATTTTCGATAGACAACAGGGGCAATAGTGTAGGATTGTTTTTGTTTTTCTGAAAATATGTGCTATTTTCGCGATGTTAATAATAGAGAACACATAATAACCGCTATGTATATGAATTTTGTAAAATTTGGGCTAAGAAAGTGTACACTTATGCTTGCTCCGGTTGTGGCATTTATGTTATCGTGCTCAGGTGGCAATATTCTTGAAGCTCAGGCCGACCTCTACGGCGAGTATCGCCTGAAAGTGGATACCGCGTCATCATGCAAAAGCCTTAAAGAGACAAATGATGCTCTTGAAAAGGATATCGTCGAGTTGTTGAAAGCGAACAATGATGAACTGGTAGAGGCAATGAAGAACGGCAAAAAATACCGCAGCAGCGAGAAACTTCTTGCAAAGGCTGAGACTGAGTATATCAGAGCCTATCTGAACAAGATTATCTCAAAGATTATTGATGAACAATGCGGTATATATGATGAACATTCAAAAAAGTTGGGCAAGGCGGCAACCTTTGAAGATATTCTGGCTGTAAACCGTTCTCTTGTTAGTGCAACAACTGATTATACGTCAAAATACAGTGCTGAAATAAAAAGTGCCAACCAGAAGAAAATTCTCTCCGACAAATTTGCCGCACTCGAAAGGGCAAAGAACAGTTATCACAATGCTTATTCTGCGAAATTGGCCCCGATGCTGTACGTGAGAGAAAAAACCGTATATGAGAAATATATGGTCAAACTTGCTGATACCGAAGAGTTTGATCAACTTAAGCAGATTTGGCTTTTCTGTGCAAAGGAGATAGCCATGCTTTACAATGAGAATGCAGTGGCATTTCAGAAGATGTCGCCGAAAGATTATGCTACGGAAAAGGAAATCGCCATTGCTGCAAAGAACGAATTTGAGCAGAAATATATGCAAAAGGCTTCACTTGCGCTCATAGCATATCAAAAGAGGTTATACGAGGGTGCAGCGGAAATTATTTCAGCCGCAACCTCTTCCGAAGAACTTGACAGGGCAAACAGAGGATTGGCAGAACTGAGCAATCTCATTCAAAAAGAGAACAGCGATGAATTTAAATGGATAGAGAATTCTGTAAAGTCCGGTAGCGCTCTGTATAAAAACAAAATGGCTGAGGTTGAGGATTGCTTCAATAAGGCCATCGAGATTTCTAAGGCCAAGGCCATTAGTTTTGATTTATAAATTTTCAAATAGTTTCTAAATAAGATATTCAATATGAAAAGAGTTAATGTTTTTTTGATGTGCATGACAGCGGTCATGGCAATCTCCCTTCTTGCTTCATGTAACAGTGGTGCCGAAAACGTGTTTACAAAGAAGATTACAGCAATTGAGCAGGCAAAAGCCAAGATTCCTGCAGCAAATGCAACCATAGAACTCAATGAGATAAATGCCGCCCTTGAGAAGGAACTTGCAGCCATTGATGAGGCTTGCGCAGAGGAACTGGCCGCGATTGCCGATGAAAGAATAAAGAATGCCGAGGCGTATAAGGATGATGAGGATTCTTTGAAGAAGGTGCAGAGTTCCTATGATGATGCATACATAGAAAGAGTTCTTTCTCTCCTGAAATAACAAATAGAAACAGTATACCTTACTGCATCATGGGCAAAAGGTTTATATATTTTGCTGCTCTTCTTTTCTGTACAGCCTGCACAAGTGACAGTTATTATGCGCAACAGGCAAGAATCTATAAAGAGATAACCCAAATGGTAGAGACAGCCTCTACTATTGAAGAAGTGGATTCTTTAAATAAAGAACTGAGTTATGCTCTATTGACATTGGATATGGAGTGTCGTGACGAAAAGGTTGCTGTTGAGCAGCATACGGCAAAAGATGAGGAACTGTACAAAGAGGAACTTGAGGAACTGTTGAGGGTGCAGAGAGAGTTTGTTGATGCGATTGATAAAAAAAGGAACAGTTTAATAAATGATAAAAAAGGTAGATTATGAAAAAACTTCTATTCATACTGTCAGTGTTGTTTTTGTTCACAGGCTGTACAGGGCCATCTGTTGTCGATAAAGTTGATGAAAAGGGCCACAACCCGGCACCTGAGCAAATAATTGACGTGAGCAGATGCGCCCAGCCTGCCGATACCATTGCTGTAGAGGCTAACGATAGCCTATCGCTCTAAAAAGTCATCAATAAATCAAACAAAACTATAAATGTATGAGAAAGACACTCTTTGTGTTGCTTGCAATTTGCCTGCTTGCGAGTTGCTCATTATTCTCTAAAGACCCGGTAGAACTATATTCTATTGCTGTTCAGGATGCAAAAGTTCAGGTAGAACAGGCTGCAACAATGGATGAAGTAATTGCGGCCGTCGATGCTCTCAAGTTCCGGGCCGAGGCAATAAGCAAGGAGTATGCCGGTGAACTGCAGAATATAAAAGAGGACCACAAGGCCTTAGAGACAGCCCAAGCGAGAATCAATGATGCATTGATTGATTTTGGCCTTGAACTCAGCAAGAAGATATCTACGTACGACACTGATGAGGCACAAGCTGCCAAACTTTTCTCTATAATCCAAAGTTTGAGCGAACTGTAAACGTAACTTCTTTGCTGCAAATAGCCAGTTGCCAACTTTGTTCACGCCACTTATACTAAAAAGTGCTTTTTTGCGTTTAATTCTAAGTCAAAATCTCTTATAATGAAGTGGTATAGTAATTTCAGGAGAATTAAATATCTGCTTGTTGCCATTGCTGCATTCATTGCAGCTGTGTCGCTTCTGGTATCCCATTCGCTTGTAAGGGACCTGAAGACTGAGGAAGAGAAGAAAATGCAGATATGGGCCGAAGCGATGCGCTCACTTAATAACATTGAGGAGGTTGAGACAATATCCCTTGATGAAATCAATGCATCGGGCGGTAATATTGTGCTTGAGAGTGATGTGCCTGTGCAGGATAGTGGCGCTTCTGATGCAGAACTAAGTTTGTTGCTTAAGGTACTTGAAGGAAACAATACAATTCCTGTTATTGTCACTGACCAGAAAGGAGCAATTACACTGCACCGCAATGTTGAGATTCCCGCAGGAACTGATTCGCTTGCTGTGGTTATGAAGAACCTCTCAGCAATGAGAAACGATGGACACATCATACGCATGTATCTTGACGGAAGGGCAGAGGGGGAGTTTTTTGAGGTTTGTTACGCCGATTCTCTGCTTTTGAAGCGTCTTGCTTATTTCCCCTATGTGCAACTTGTTGTCGTGCTGCTTTTCTTTGTGGTCTGTTTCCTTGCGATTTTGAGTTCTAAACGTGCTGAGCAGAATAATGTGTGGGTGGGTCTTTCAAAAGAGACAGCGCACCAGTTGGGTACCCCGATATCTTCGTTGATGGCATGGGTGGAGGTGTTGAAAGAAAAATATCCGGTTGATGAACTGCTGCCTGAAATGGAGCACGATGTAGCGCGTTTGCAGCGTGTAGCTGAACGATTCTCAAAGATTGGTTCTAAACCCGAACAAGTTGCCGATGATTTGATTGAGGTTATAGAACGCTCTGTTGAGTATGTGAAACGTCGTAGTCCGTCACAGGTAGAGTATGCGATGTCGTTCCCAAGACGTCCGTTGCAGGTACGTATGAATGCTCCTTTGGTGGAATGGGTAATAGAGAATCTGTGCAAGAATGCCGTCGATGCTATGAGCGGCGAAGGGCGCATTGAAATTGTAGTGTCGCAGAATGATAACTGTGCATTCATAGATATAACCGATACAGGAAAGGGTATTGCCAAATCTTGTCATAAGAGGGTCTTTGAACCGGGATATACAACAAAGAAGCGCGGTTGGGGGCTTGGTCTCTCTTTGGCGAAAAGAATAATGGAACAGTATCATAAAGGCAAGATATTTGTCAGGAACTCTGCGCCTGGCAAGGGTACGACGTTCCGTCTTGAACTAAAAAAATAAAGTTTTTTCATCAATTTTGGTGTTTCTAAAGAATTTTATTACTATCTTTGTGACCTAAAATCGGGTAGTACGGATAACTGATACTGCTTTTTGGTACTTATGTTGTTGAATGTGATGATATTATAGCAGGCGATGGGAAGATTTGACAAATATAATGTTGACCTTAAAGGGTTAAAGACTGCGACCCTTGAGATGGATTTTGACCTTGATAATGTCTTTTTTGGAGATATTGACGGTGAGGAATTCCAGAAAGGGGCGGTAAAGGCAACCGTGACAGTTAAGAAGAGCAGGGATGTGTATGACTTTACATTCGTGCTTCAGGGAACGGTTATTGTTCCTTGCGACCGTTGTCTCGATGACTTGGAGATTGAGGTCTCAACCGAAAATACGCTCAAAGTGAAACTTGGCGATGACTATGCCGATGACGGTGATGTAGTTGTTGTTCCCGAGCAGGACGGTGACTTCAATTTTGCATGGTACTTGTACGAGTTCATAGTTTTGGCGCTTCCGATGAAGCGTGTTCATGCTCCGGGCAAGTGCAACCATGAAATGACAGGAAAGCTCAAGAAACATTCGGCCGAAGAGGCAGGTGAAGCGGACGGCGAAGGCCAGGAAATGGATCCGCGTTGGGCTGGTTTGAAGAATATACAAATAGAAGAAGAT
>JAZNDZ010000072.1:0-4730 GCA_045588345.1 Bacteroidaceae bacterium | reverse complement strand
TCAAATTATTGACGGTTCGTTTTTCGTTCCTTACTTATACTTGTTTGCCTCTGACTAAAAAATCAAAGGACACGTTGTACTGCTTGTCTGTATGGAATGTTGTCAAGGATCATCGTGCTTATCGGTAACACAACTGCGTTGCTTCCCGAAAGCGAGTGCAAAGGTAAGGCAAAATTTTATACCAACAAACTTTTTGAGAAGTTTTTTCAACAAAAAAAGCGAGAAAAAATTAATTACGCATTTTTGCATGCGCAATTACACAAAATCTCAATCAAAATTATCAAAAACCTTAAACTTCCAACAACGGGAATAACCGCAATAATACTCTTTATTTAAAGCGACATTTCAACCGTTGCATAAAGTTTGCATCACCTTTGCTCGGCTAAAGTATGGAATATTTATATAAAACAAAAATAAATGCAGCTTTTTTTTTGATTTTTTGCAAAATCATTCATTTTTAATAAATATAATCCAAAATTTAAATGCATAGGATTCTCCACAAATAGAAACCCTACGCACTTAATATATTATATATGGTAATAATGCTACAAACCTATTCTGCACACACCATTTTTATAGGATTGAGCCCGACTGCAATTTTCGATGCAAGCATGCCGTCTTTATCATATACATAGACATCACCATTATTGATATAGTCCGAAGAAGTCACACACACATAATCACCTATCGCGCATATCTTATATGGAATAGGCTGTTCTTCCTCTTTTATCCAAGAAGTATCGACCGAACCTATTGAAGGATTATATGAGATATAGGTTGCTGTCATGTTCCAATTAGCATCGTATTGAGACAGGAAACCGTATAACGTACCCGAATTATAGCAGATTTCGGTCATTTGACTACAAGCATCAGGCAAAACAGACTGCACGCCACCATCAGAGATATACTGCAGAGAACTTGGAACATCGGCATAATTACCATAAGACGCAACAAACACACCATTGCCAGCTGAGACAACGCCTGTGGGATTCAAAGCAACAGTAATCTTATCCACCTCGCTAAAGGATACAAGGTCGATGACAGAGACCGTATTATCATAGCCGACTTCTGTATTATAATCCATTCCACCGGAGTTTGCAACAAACAATTTACCGCCACACACAGCCAATTGCTCGGGATTGCGACCAACCTCGACAGTTGCCTCTACATCAAGCGTTGTCGTATCAATGCGCGCAACATAACCGTCATAGTACGTTGCGTAAACCTTTCCGCCATAGGCTGCAAGATAACGCGGCTGAGCATCACAATCTATCTGTTTAAGCGATTTTGCATCAAGAGCAGTTACTTCTATAGTTCCTTCCCCGGCAACCGCAATGTACATTTTAGAGCCGTACACAATGACATCATTTGCCAAATTACCCAACTTACGTCCATTCTGCAACTCAAAATACCCTTGCACAACCTCACCTGTAACACTATTGAACATTGTCAAAGAGGAATTATTGCTTTTCCAATCGCCCGAATTAAGCACATAACATGTACCCAAAGAGCCCAAACTGCCAGAAGGAGGATTAGCCTCACTGCCTTCATCACATGCTACAACAGCAAAAAGCAAAGAAAAAAACAAAAACGATTTAAACAGATTTTTCATAATGATATATATTAACTGGTTAGAATGTCAACTAAAACACGACCTTTGCCGATGCCCTCCATTGAAAACCAGGCATAGGATAATAACGAATTACTTCGTAACCGGCATCGGCAACATTAAGGAGTTCGCACTGAAGACGCAATTTCGCACTATGCGATAATTTAAATTCGCGATTAAAAGAGAAAGAATGCTCCACGTAGCCCGTCATTCTGTTTTCTGCAATATTCTGCGGCAACATATAGCGCTCACCGACAGCCGTGAGAATATAAGAGACATTAAGCAACGGATTAAGCAACGACAAAGAGAAGTTACCAGAATGGCGTGGTGTATACGGCAACTGATGACGATAGTTCTTCGCAGCGCCGTCAGTAACATCCACCGCATATTGAAACGAATAACCGACATTTACAAGAGCCGAGACTTTAGAGGAAAACACACACTCTACATCGGCACAGACATCCAAGCCCCAGATTTCTGCTTTCCCAAAGTTCATCATGCGCCAAATGTACATTGTCGGCAGAGCAACAATCTTATCACTTACCTTATTATAAAAACCGTCAACCGAAAGCGAAGCCCTGCTGAAAACAGAGTTCCAAGTATCACCCCATGTCACACCAAGATTATACTGAATAGCCTTTTCGGGTTTCAATCCCACATTCCCAAGACGAAGATAATAGAGGTCGGCAAATGTCGGCACGCGATAAGAATCCTTGAGCGAAGCACGCAGACGCAAAGGAAAATCCACAAACGGCATCACAGAAACCGAGAGCGAAGGAGAAAGCCTGCTATAAGGTGCGGGTGCATCAGTGTCAACATAATCCTTTATATAAGTCGCAAGCAACGAACCCGAAACAGTAGCCCTGCCCCACCGACAGTTCCCGGCAAGCACAGTAAAGGAAGAAAAGCGGCGCGGCTCACGTTTATTGGCAAAATTATTCTCCAACGTTGCATAGGAAGCATCTGTTGCCAACGACAGCGAGACACCACGCCAACGGCGCTGGTCAGCTATAGCGAAAGAAGCATATATTTCATTCTGAAAATTCTTGTCCGTCTGCTCACCCGAAGCATAATTTCTATTCCACTCAACATATCGTGAATAGTTATAATCGTACTTGAAAGCCGCACGAATATCAAAGTCGCCCACTGCGCAGTCATACACCGTTTGAGCAAAGAAGTTTCTGTTCCACAAACGTTCGCTATTATCCTTATTATATATATGCACCGCACCCGGCAGACCACGTTCAGCAGCATAATAATGAAATTTTACAGTCAAATAACCACCTGCCAATACCGTCGAAGCATTACCCTCGAGTGTCATTGACTGCATATCGCTATTACGTCTCCTCTTCCACGACGCATTCTTGCCGTTCACAAGCAAAAAAGGATACATACCGTCACTACGTGTGTAACCGGCAAAAAGTGAAACATCCTTCAGAAAGCATACCCCCTTATATTTTCCAAACGCAGAGACATTAGCAAAACCAAACGAGCCACCCTGCAATTTAACATAGGAACGTTCATTTTTGTCAAGAGTCTTAAGA
The DNA here is from genome assembly GCA_045588345.1 of Bacteroidaceae bacterium. Taxonomy (GTDB): domain Bacteria; phylum Bacteroidota; class Bacteroidia; order Bacteroidales; family Bacteroidaceae; genus HGM04593. The sequence goes on along the minus strand of JAZNDZ010000072.1, from coordinate 1,577 downwards.
ATGAGCATACTCGAGAGTGCATAATCACGTGCCGCACGCGGAAAGGAAGCATCACTCTGCCCAAGAGCCACCGCCACACTTTCAATATTATCCAACGGAAAACGGCCAATATCAACCATTCCGCTTTGCGCATCTGAGACCACCACCCCATCATAAGAAACCGCAGTGTGCTTTGCACCCATTCCCCTGACCGACACAGTCTTGAGACCACCCATACCGCCATAGTCATGAACATTAACACCTTTCATCTGTTTGAGGACATCAGACAAATCGTTCATACCCAAACGCGACATATCATCGCGGTTGGATTCACGCATAGGCACCGACGATATCTGTGACTGTGGCAAGCGGCGCGTTACAAACTCAGCCTCACCCAGCATATAATGCAAGGTGTCAGCCCCTTGAGCATGAAGAGACAAAGAGCATAAAATTGCGCAAAAAGCGCACACGACCTTTATTAAAGCATTGTGTAGCATATACGTAGATTATAAACCCTTACCCGGGGTTGTATAAAACATAATAGACACAGGCAGGTTTTCTGACTCGTTCCACCCAGAAGCCTTCCCACCCACAAAGGAGCAGTGGCACAGAATATCTGGGTCTAAAAGGAACCTACAGCTACGGGTATAGTTCCGGATTTTGACCGGATTCCCTTTTACTAACCATTGCTGCCGGCAATGGCTACACCGTTGTCTATTGCAAATATAGTAACTTTCTGGAATATAACAGAGAAAACAAGCATTTTTTCGCAGGCACAGAAAAAAACAGCACTGCAAACAACACCGCAAACAAAAGGCAACAAAAAAGGTGACACAATAAATGCGTCACCTTATATATGAAGATATTTATATATCTTACTCTGCAGCCTCAGCAACAACCTCAAAAGGAACCTTTACAGATACCTCCTTGTGAAGTTTAATTGTTGCGCTGTATGTACCTACTTCCTTAGCAGCGTCTGCAACAATAATCTTGCGGTCTACCTCAAAGCCGAGCTTTGCAAGTTCCTCAGCAACCTGAGCCGCACCCACTGAACCATATACGGCACCAGCCTCGCTAACCTTAGCTGCAATAGTCAAAGAAACTGCCTCAAGTTTCTTTGCAAGTTCCTCAGCATCAGCCTTGATTTTAGCGAGTTTGTGAGCACGCTGTCTCAAGTTCTCGGCGAGTACTTTCTTTGCAGACTCAGTAGCAATGACAGCCTTGCCTGTAGGAATCAAATAATTACGGCCGTAACCGTTCTTTACCTTAACGATATCGTCTTTGTAACCCAAGTTGATTACATCTTCTTTCAATATAAGTTCCATAATTATTCCTCCTATTATTTCATCATGTCAGTAACAAAAGGCAACAAAGCCAAGTGGCGTGCACGCTTAACAGCCTGAGCAATACGACGCTGGAACTTCAATGAAGTACCGGTGATGCGACGGGGCAGAAGTTTACCCTGCTCGTTCAAGAACTTCTTCAAGAATTCGGGATCCTTGTAATCGATATACTTGATACCGTTCTTTTTGAAACGGCAATATTTCTTCTTCTTGACATCAACTGTAGGAGGTGTCAAATATCTGATTTCTGAAGGT
>JAZNDZ010000071.1:0-3739 GCA_045588345.1 Bacteroidaceae bacterium | reverse complement strand
CTCTATCGCGACTATATCCGTTTCTTGACTGATTATATGTATTATAAAGTACAGAATATGCCAGAACAGGAAGGCTCTGTGGCAAAGACATTACAACGTCTTGCAGCATGTGGAACAATCTCGCTCGATGAGAAACAGGCCGATGCTGTGAATAGTTACGACAGTGAACTTGAAAAGATGAAGGCACAACTTGCAACACTTGACGATGACGCGGAGAGAGAAAAACTTATAAGCGAATTCAATAATAGTGAAGCCATGTATATTATAAATGATGTGTGGAACAGTAATGCCGATGCAATAATAAGGGAATTTGCTGTCAAAATTCCGCAGAATGCGATAAGCAGTCTGCCAAACAACAAGGAGATATACGATATTTATATGGCCGGAATCATCTGGAACGAAATAAACAACCGCCGCATTCCCCTACCGGCAGATGTGATAGAGTGGGCAGAGAAGAATATATCGACACCGGCTGCAATAAACACAGTGCTGGAGATGCAGAACAGATATCTTGCTTTGCAACGTCGTGCACTATCAGGTGGCGAAAGCCTGAAAACCAACGACGAGGTTAAGGACATGAGCGACGGCGAGAAAATTCTTCGCAAGCTCATCGAGCCATACAAAGGCAAGATTATACTCATTGATGTTTGGGGCACTTGGTGCAGCCCTTGCCGTAAGGCTCTTTCGCACAGTAAGGAACTGTATGAGAGAATGGCACAGTATGATATAGTATTCCTTTACCTTGCCAACCGCAGTGACGACGAGAGTTGGAAGAATGTCATCAAGGAATACAATGTCACAGGCGACAATGTAGTGCATTACAACTTGCCCGTTGTTCAGCAGAGTGCAGTCGAGAATTTCCTGAAGGTAAATCAGTACCCGACCTACAGGCTCATTGACCGCAACGGCAACCTGCTCGATGTCAATTCCGACCCAAGAGACCTTGATGCTTTTGAAAACCTTATAAAAGCGTTGTAATTACAAGAAAAAAAGTTTAACTTGCTGATATTAAAACATTCCGTAAAGTGATTCCTTGTTCTTGTCATAACAAAACCCGAAAATGAAAAGGTATATAATATTTACATATATACTCGTCAGTACTTCCTTGTCTGTTTTTGGTCAAGAATCTCAAGACTCGATAGCTTACCGAGTGCAACATCTGCAGGAAATTGTAGTGAAAGCTCCGCATCTTGCAATAGAGGATGACCATATATGTGCATACCCATCAACACGACAAAAGAAACATGCTCAAAGTGGCTACGACGTACTCAACAGTATGATGATTCCCGGTTTGATGGTCGATTGTCAAAAACGCGAAGTAACATCACCCTTTGGTGCGGTCAGATTATATATAGATGGGAGGCCTGCAGATGCACAGGAAATACAGACATTGCGAGCCAAGAATATACAGAAGGTAGAATACTACGACCTGCCGACAGGCAAGTTTGCAAACGATAATGCGAGCATAAATTTCGTTATGAAAAATCCCACCGAAGGGGGCTACACACAACTTGACGCGATGCAAGGTGTCGGCTATTTGCACGGGGATTATAATTTCATCACCAAGTATGCAACCCCCAAATATAATTTTAATGTATGGGGAGGATACAGGTTAGAGAATCCTAAAGAAAAACTGACTGAAAATGAGTATTACAATTTCCCTACAGAGCCGTTGACAAAAAGCGTTGTCTGCGATGATATTTCACATAGGAATGACCATGCATACGGGGCTGCTAGTGTTAGTCATAGCGACAATAAGACAACCTGGATGTTACGTGGCGGTATTGATAAAGACTGGAGCAAGAAAGCCATTGAGAATGGCGCGGTAACTTACAGTTCACGACTCCCTAATGCTACACTATCCGATAAAGTTACAAACGACAATCTCAAAGCCTCAATGTATTTTTACTTCCTCAACCGGATTTCGACAAGTCAGTATATTGAGGTTGAAGCGAATGCTTACTATGCCAACACAAACTTCAATCAGAATTATTCGGAATCGGACGAGAACATTATCTCCAGTGCCGACGATGATTATTACTATGCTAATGTAAAGGCCTTGTACGGTCATTCTTTTAAAAACAACCATAATCTTACAATCACCCTTAATGAATTCTACCGCAATAGCCGGTCTGAATACACCCTTCCATCCTATCTTGTACAGAAACTCTATTCTTCAGAAACCGTTTTGTCTGCCAACTATTCCAAAAGGTGGAAAAATGGATGGATGTTCAGTATTACCCCGGGAATATCTTATCAAATATATCAGCTAAAAGGAGAAGAGGCAGTAGGCCATCTGAACCCTCGTCTGAATGCAATGGCTTCATATATGCGAAATGACGGTCATCGTCTCCAGTTCCTTTTTGCGTTGGGCAATACATACCCTACACTCAATACTGTGAATAATGCCACTTTGCAACTGGATCGTCTAATGACAAGACGTGGTAATCCCAAACTTGGAAACGCAACACTCCTTCAGCCGAGAGTTACCTATACCGTTTCCAAACCGAAGTGGTCTTTGTCCGCAACACTTCAATACTTGTATATCAATCATTTGATTACAAACAGCTATTCCATTGAGAACGAGAAAATAATAAATTCGTATGCAGATGCTACAAGATACCATCGTCCTTCGCTTGATTTCTCTTTGGTATTCAAGCCAAGCGAACAGTTCAATTTGAAATTTGATGGAGGTTACAAACATACAAGGCTATGTGGTCTTGTTTCAGAGAGTCAGAGCACTTGTTGGGGTAACCTCTATGCGGAAATTTATTTAGGCGATTTTCTCATTCAACCATTTGTAGCAACACCTCAAAAAGATATCGTCAGCAACCAGGTGCTCTGGGAAACACCTTGGATGTATGGAATTTCCGGCAAGTGGAGCCGTAACGTTTTTTCTGCAGAACTTCAGGTCAATAATCTGTTTATGTCCGGACAAGAGACAAAAGGGGTACTTGATGCGGATGTATATCGTTTGATTACAAGTTCCGTAGATGCAAACTACAATGCATGCGCTACACTCAAATTGTCATATACATTTGAATATGGTAAAAAGGTTGGCCGTTCACCGAAATACCAGACAGGACGAGGTGAAAGCACTATCATAGAAGGTCGATATTAGTTGTGAAGTAGGACGAGACGGAAGAGAACCTGCTCGAACACCGCACCGACGGCACCGATGCGTTTGATACGTTGTATATCGGAACAGAGAAGTTCCCATATAGAGAAATATATCCTATTTCTACAAACGGAGTTTTGTAAAACTTCTCACTCCTTACCTTTTTTCTTGGTAAATACAAGCTGCAAAGCGGTGTCTTTGATTGTCAATAGCTCTATGCCGTTTATTTGGGCGAGGCTTTCCCTCAATCGCCACGTAAGGGCATTGTATCTGTTGTTCACATCCTTTTCGTTTATAGTCCATAGCCTTTGGCAAATTTCCTTCTTTGTCGCTATGTAGTCGTCGGCATTTATAAGCATCTCGAAAGTGGTGGCTTGTGTGCCGGGGAGTTTTACCTGTTCGCCTGTTCTTGTGTTCGCAAAGTTCTTTCTGTTGAAATATATGCTTTACCCCTTTGTTTTGCCAATAAAAAGTAATAAAGGGAATTTGCGTTTTCATTTGCTGTCGATAATCAGGTATTTGATGTCACACATCTGTCACGATTTTGTCCTGTTTTTAACCTTGCAGTAATGTTTCTTTGTTCTATATTTGTCCCCAAAAACATATTTATGAAGAAACTTC
>JAZNDZ010000070.1:0-7529 GCA_045588345.1 Bacteroidaceae bacterium | reverse complement strand
AATCAGTTGCTCCAATTCAGGAGTAATCAACTTCTCTTCTTCTCGCAATATGACATCTTCTATGTTAAAGTCAGAAGCTTTTAGAAAGTTTAGAATGAATTTTTTTAGATCTCCCGATTCATCCTTATCTAATCGAGATTTTACATAGCCCGAGAGCAACATTCCAGGTGCCAACACCTCTTTAACTTGTTTGGCAAAGTAATCGTACACATCATTTAGTTTAGTCCGTTCTACATTACTTTTACCAAAAGCGGCAAGCACACTGCTGTTATTGATAGTGTTACCTGAAATCACATCCTGACTTTTCTTTGTCATTTTAAGGTTTACGCCGAATTCTATGATTGAAGAATCTGACGTAGCATCATAACTGCGGCTATACAATTTGGTGGGTCGGATAGAATCATAAACAGTTAGCGTTTCTGAATAGATATATTTTGCATCCAATTCAAAAGTAAGGATGTACTTCGAGTGATTGATATAGAATATCATCGACATTTTAGTGGTTTCATTCTTAGATGTTTCATCAAGCATAAAAGGGACCACCCCCGTTTTTTCATTTCTATCTTTAGGCATCCTGAGTACAAGCATTCTGAAATAATCAATAGCATTCAAAATATTGGTTTTACCAGAAGCGTTAGCACCATATATGATACCCACTTTAAGCAATTTTACTCCGTTCTTAACTTCGTAGGAATATTCATCAGACATAAAGATATCTGATGAAGGCTCAAAACTTATCTTTTGCGGAGACTTTATTGAGAAAAAATTTTCAATGGTGAATTCTGCTATCATAACTGCTAATTTATATATTACACAGTGCAAATATACAAATAAAACTCCATAAAAACAAGTTATATTTGTGATTTATGTAGTAAAATTACAAAAAATGAAATATAAAATAGTATTATCGTAATTTTTAATGGTCGTATAAATTATTTAAGAGTTCTATGTGAACTGTTGTTTAGATTTAATTGCAGTGAGGAATAGCATTATTATTCCATGACATAATCCAACATATTCCATTCTCTTTTCGTTGACACAAAGCCTCCAACACCTTTTGCCTTATCCTGCTCGCTTCGTAGGTGTTCAATCGAAACGCAAGAGCAATGACCACTTCAAGATTGTAGAATGTAGCCCAACTTTTAGGTGTTGCCAAATCGCATCGTTGGGTGCTTACAGGGCAAAGCATTTCACTCTTGTATATCGCTTTTATGGCAGCTCGGAGTGTCGGGGCTAATGCCCCGAACAACTCCACCAATTCCATTTCAGACATACGAACATTACTGTTTGGGATATTCACTCTTCCGTTCTCGCTGATTGTTATTATTGTTCGTTCCATACCTATAGCATTTAGATTGCAAACCTTTCACAAACTCTACTCTCAAACATTGATATATCGTGTTCGAGTTTGGTATTGGTAACCTTTGCGTAAATCTGCGTTGTGGTAATGTTCGTATGTCCGAGAATCTTGCTTACACTCTCTATCGGCATACCATAGTTTAAGGCTAACACTGCGAATGTGTGCCTACTCAGGTGGAATGAAGTTCGCTTCTCAATACCGCACATCTTGGCTACCTCCTTGATGCGTTTGTTTATAGTGTCGTGGCTACTGATGTTGAAAAGGGTATTGCTTATTCTGTATGGCTCGTATCGCTTGATAATCTGCATAGGTATATCCATCAATTTGATTTGGAACGGTACGCCTGTCTTTTGTCGCTTTGATACAATCCAAGGCGAACCACCCAACATTGTTATATTCTCCGTTGTCAGATTCTTAATGTCAATGAATGATATTCCCGTCCAACAACCGAACACGAATAAATCTCTTGCCAACTCTAAATCGGGATTGTTCAATTCAATAGTTGTAAAGGTTTGCAGTTCATCTTCGGTTAGAAAACCTCGTTCTTTGTGGTCGGGGTCAACCTTATATTGTACAAATGGGTTTCGTGCTATCTTGCCATTATAGTGAGCAGTGGTTACTATGTGCTTCAATGGTATGGAGTATATCCAGACAGAGGATTGAGCCAATCCAACCTCATTTCTCAGATACAAGCAATAATCACGAATGAAATCCTCGGTCAGTTCATTCATCGCAATATCTGTACGCTTGTAGTGTACCTTAATAAATTCTGCAAGATATTTCCTTACGGTAAGGTATTTTTGATATGTACTCAGAGAACGATCCTTGCCAACTCGTTTGGCAAAGGCTTCGTTCTCCTTGTCAAATGCTCGGAGCAGGGTCTCATACTCCGTTCCGATGCCTTGATAGGCATTGCGTACCATTTCGGCAGTTACAAATGCTTCTCTATCTGAAATGCGTTGGTAGTGTTTGATGATTTGAGCCTTGATGTTATCCAAAGCCAAATTGATGTCTCTCGATTCCTTACTCTTGCCTTTTGCTCGGTTGCCTTTCACATCCCATAGGTCTTTGTGGATGCTCTGCTTGCAACTGAATTGAGCCACAGAACCGTTGATTGTTACTCGTCCCATAATAGGAACAATACCGTTTTTCTCTTTGCTTCCGTTCACGTAGAACAGCACCTTAAATGTACTTCGCATAATCTAATCTTTTTTGGTTACAAAATTAGTTATCAGTGAGTTATACATTGATATGCAAACTAACGCAGAACGATGAAACGTGACGACACAAAGAAAAACTTTCTGCATTATCGGGTAATGATTAGGCAACCGTTCTATTTCATGACCTTGCGTTTCTTTGCTAAATTGCCATCGTTACTATTTCTGAGGTTTTCTGTTTAATGCGTTATGGCTCAGTTCAAAACACAGAAATTCACCTTTTTTGCTCCGAGAACCGTAATTTTTTTAGAAAATTCTCTCTACTTTCGTTGCGCGAAAGTCCGCGATGCATGCCGATAAACTTTCATCACAAAAGTAATTCCCCGCCAAAGGCGGAAAGTTACGTGTAAGCGAGCGAAAGCCAAACTTGTTTGAGCTTTTGCGGCGAGCATGAGTAACTTATCTAAAGTTACGTGTAAGCGAGCGAAAGCCAAGCTTGTTTGAGCTTTTGCGGCGAGCATGAGTAACTTATCCAATGGGCACCGTTGAAAAATCCAACGCAAGGCCGCTTGTTTTCAGGCCATTGTGCGAGGACTGTTTGAAGATTTGCGCGGGTATAACTTTTCTTGTATAGCCGTGCAAATCAAGTTCCGCAGCACCCTGAAAACAAGCGGAAGCCTGGAGTGACGAGCAAGCGCCCGACCGAGGGCTCGCAATATGCGGCGTGAGCAAAGGGCGCTTGTGAAGATTTTTCCCGTGTGCCGAGTTCTTTGGTACTTTCTGTCACACAGAAAGTACATATAGCAAAAACTACAGAAAGACTATAAGACAACTGAACAAGGTTAAAAATTGCGAGTAAGTGTGGATAAATTTACCCACAAAGTGAGCGGAAGCTATTTCAAAAAAAGTTAAAACTGCAATCAATTCTATAAATCAATAGACTATCCTCCAGGCTTAAAGCAAACCGGGGCATCCACACCTTTTTACGACTGAGCCCTAAAAAGCGCATTGCTTTGTTACACTCGTTCTCAAAATCTCTATATAAAAATAGGATGGCATTTGCTACCATCCTATTTTGTTGTTATCTGTTAACTTCAAATTTCAGTTTTTCTTCGCCTGCTGTAGCAATGATTGTGTCACCGGGTTGCAGTGCGCCGTCGAGCAAAAGTTCCGAAATTTCATCCTCCACGTAATTCTGCAATGCACGTTTCAACGGGCGTGCGCCATACTGTATGTCGTATCCCTTGTCGGCAAGGAAACTCTTTGCCTCGGCAGTCATCTCAATGCTGTATCCAAGTTCGCCGACACGTTTTACAATTTGTGCCAGTTCAAGGTCTACAATATCTATGATGGCATCCTTGCCAAGCTGGTCAAAGTTTATTATCTCATCAATGCGGTTGATGAATTCGGGAGCAAAGCGCTTGTTCAGAGCCTTCTGTATCACTGCTCGTGAATACTCCTTGTCGCCGGCACGCTCATCCTTTGCAAAGCCTATTCCGCTGCCAAAGTCCTTCAGTTCGCGTGTTCCCACGTTTGATGTCATAATTACTACTGTGTTGCGGAAGTCAACAGTACGGCCGTAGCTGTCTGTCAGACGGCCCTCGTCCATCACCTGCAGCAACAGGTTGAATACATCGGTGTGCGCCTTCTCAATCTCGTCGAGCAGAACAATGGAGTATGGACGGCGACGTACACGCTCGGTGAGTTGTCCGCCCTCCTCGTAGCCTACATATCCCGGGGGCGCTCCCACAAGGCGCGACACGGTAAACTTTTCCATATACTCACTCATATCTATGCGAATTAGAGCATCGGCGCTGCCGAACATGAACTTTGCAAGTTCCTTTGCAAGCAGTGTCTTTCCCACACCAGTGGGGCCCAGAAACATGAATGTTCCAATGGGCTTGTTGGGGCTCTGCAGTCCCACGCGGCTGCGCTGTATGGCCTTTGTCAGTTTCTCGATGGCGCTTTCCTGTGCAATGACCTTGCTTGTGAGTTCGGCGCGCATTCCCTTGAGTCGTGTCCACTCATCCTGTTGCATTCGCTGCATGGGAACTCCCGAAATCATTGAAACCACACCGGCAATATCCTCGTCTGTAACTGTCTGTCGGTTGTCGGCAATGCTCTTCTCCCACTCGGCCTTCATTTCGGCAAGCGCTTTCTGCATTTCTTTTTCGCGGTCACGCAGGTTGGCCGCGTGTTCAAAATCCTGATTCTTTACCGCTGCATTCTTATCTTTGTTTACTATGCCTATGAGCTTCTCCTGCTCCTCAATCTCCTTTGGAACAACAATGTTCGTTATGTGCTTGCGCGCACCGGCCTCGTCCATTGCATCAATGGCTTTGTCCGGGAAACAGCGGTCTGTTATGTATCGGTCTGTCAATTTGACACACGCCATCAAAGCCCCGTCGGTGTATGTGACATTATGGTGGTTCTCATAACGCTCCTTTATATTCTTCAGGATAGTATAGGTGTCCTCCACCGATGTCGGTTCCACAAGCACTTTCTGGAAACGGCGCTCAAGCGCACCGTCCTTTTCAATGGTCTTGCGGTACTCGTCTATGGTTGTGGCACCTATGCACTGTATCTGTCCACGCGCAAGCGAGGGCTTCAATATATTTGCGGCATCCATTGAACCCGGGGTAGAGCCGGCGCCTATGATGGTGTGTATCTCATCAATGAATATTATGATGTTGGGGTTGTTCTCAAGCTCGTTTATTATGGCCTTGAGACGTTCTTCAAACTGTCCGCGATACTTTGTACCTGCAACAACGGCTGTCATGTCGAGCGCCACGATGCGCTTGTCAAAGAGTATGCGCGATGTCTTGCGCTCTACAATGCGTTGTGCAAGTCCTTCTACTATAGCCGATTTGCCCACACCCGGCTCACCTATGAGGATGGGGTTGTTCTTCTTTCTACGGCTCAATATCTGTGATATTCGCTCTATCTCCTTTGAACGTCCTACAACGGGGTCGAGTTTGCCCTCTGCAGCCGCCTTTGTCATGTCTACACCGAAGCTGTCAAGCACAGGCGTGTCGTTTGATGGCTTTGCCTGCTGTCTGCTCTGATAGGTTTGTTGTGTGTTGCCGCTGTTGTTGCCTGGCAATGTCTCCTCGTCATCGTCCTGGTCGGTGAAACCGAATCCATTACTGATGTTGCCTCCATTGTGGTCGGGCATCTTTGACTTTATTATGTCTGTTACCTTTGAATATGTGACATTGCTGGCATCTAGTATGTCGTATGCCACATTGTTGCGTTCACGCAATATACCGAGCAGGAGATGTTCGCTGTCGGCGTGTACCTTTCTCGAACGTGCCTCAAGTGTCGCAAAACGCAATATCCTTGCTGTGCTAAGGCTCATCTCGACATCCTCGCTGTGTGGAGATTCTGCAGTGGTGGCATCGGTCACACGCTCCTCAATGCGCTGTTTAATCTCCATGATGTCCACCTCCATTCCGCACAGTATCTCCACTGCGCTGCATTTCTCCTTGCGTATTATTCCAAGTAGCAGATGCTCCGGGTTTATACTCCTGCTCCGCAGGCGTGTAGCCTCTTCCTTGCTCAACGATAGTATTTCCGATATTTTCTGCGAAAATTCATTTCTCATTTCCTTATCCTCCAATTAACGTCTTGTGAATGTTTCGTGTACGGTTGTTTTTTCCGAACGCGAAGATAGTTGATAAAAAGCAACTATTTCCATCTTTTTACATAAACTTTCTTACAAAAACCGTGCCAAAATATTAAAAAAACGAAAAAAAATATCACAAGGTGAACAAAATGCTGTTCCAAAAACACATTTGCGATTCTGTAGATTGTGTTTTCTTGCCCAAAAAGAGAATTTATCCTCTTTTTTTTGTAATTTTGTACCGTATTATATATAACATAGATTAATCAATAATCCATACAATAATGTTCAGAACAAAAACTTGTGGCGAACTACGGTTGGCCGATGTAAACAGTACAGTGACACTTGGTGGTTGGGTGCAGCGTGCGCGTAAGATGGGTGGTATGACTTTCGTTGACCTTCGCGACCGTTACGGAGTAACCCAACTTGTATTCAGTGAAGATGTGAATGCCGAACTATGCGAGAAGGCATCGCATCTTGGCCGCGAATATGTAATCCAGGCAACAGGTGTGGTAAGTGAGCGTCAGAGCAAGAACGCCAATATCCCCACCGGTGACATTGAAATCATCGTCAGCGAACTCAATATCCTCAACGAGGCTGCAACACCTCCTTTCACAATTGAGAACAACACCGATGGTGGCGACGATATCCGTATGAAGTACCGTTACCTCGACCTTCGTCGCGAGGCCGTGCGCAAGAACCTTGAACTCCGTCACCAGATGACAATGGAGGTGCGCCGTTATCTCGATTCAATGAACTTTATCGAGGTCGAGACACCAATGCTCATTGCATCAACCCCCGAGGGTGCGCGTGACTTCGTTGTTCCCTCACGCATGAACCCCGGCCAATTCTACGCTCTGCCACAGAGCCCGCAGCTCTTCAAGCAGCTGTTGATGGTATCGGGCTTCGACCGCTATTTCCAGATTGTAAAATGTTTCCGCGATGAGGACCTGCGTGCCGACCGTCAGCCCGAGTTCACACAGATAGACTGCGAGATGAGCTTCGTTGAGCAGGAGGATGTAATCTCACTCTTCGAGGGTATGGCAAAGCACCTGTTCAAGACCATCCGTGGCGTTGAACTCACCGAGGCTTTCCCACGTATGACCTGGCACGATGCAATGAAATACTACGGCTGCGACAAGCCCGATACACGTTTCGAAATGAAGTTCGTTGAGCTTATGGACATTATGAAAGGCCACGGCTTCCCTGTGTTCGACAGTGCCGAGTATATCGGTGGTATTTGCGCCAAGGGTGCTGCAACATACACCCGCAAACAGCTCGATGCCTTGACCGACTTTGTTCGCCGTCCGCAGATTGGCGCAAAGGGTATGGTCTATGCACGTGTAGAGCCCGACGGCACAGTGAAGTCAAGTGTCGACAAATTCTATAC
>JAZNDZ010000069.1:0-13536 GCA_045588345.1 Bacteroidaceae bacterium | reverse complement strand
GTCGCACAGTACTTCGGCATTGTTTCGGCACCGGTAATGATTGGAGCATCGGCATTGTGTATCGGCATGCTTTCATACATTGTATATTGCGTAATGGACAAGAAACTCGATGCATCGGCAACAACTGCCGACAATACAGCAGAGAGCGAGGAGCAGTTCAAGATGAGCGACCTCAAGGTCATCTTCTGCAACAAGGGATTCTGGCTCATTACCCTGCTTTGCCTCATGTTCTACTCTGCGGTGTTCCCATTCCTTAAGTTTGCGACAAATCTCATGATTATCAAATACAATGTAAGCCCCGACGTTGCCGGTATGATTCCGGGACTCCTGCCTTTCGGCACCATACTGCTGACACCGTTGTTCGGTTCAATGTATGACAAGATGGGTAAGGGAGCAACCCTAATGCTCATCGGCTCTTCGCTGCTGACCATTGTACATGTACTGTTTGCCCTGCCGGTGATGAACATCTGGTGGTTCGCAGTGATTGTAATGATATTGTTAGGTATCGCATTCTCGCTCGTTCCATCGGCTATGTGGCCTTCAGTTCCCAAGATTATCCCGATGAAGCAGCTGGGCTCTGCATACGCAATCATATTCTACATACAGAATATCGGTTTGTCAATGGTTCCTGTACTCATCGGCAACGTAATCCAAAGTTGTACATCAAACGGCACGACAGACTATACCCTTCCAATGGCAATATTCGCCGGATTCGGTGTAATAGCAGTGATTATCTCATTGTTGCTCCTGAAGGCCGACAAGAAGTACAACTACGGCCTTGAAGAGAAGAACGAGAAGTAAAAAACGACTTGACATCATACAACAGGCGGGCGACTGAAATCATGTTAGTCGCCCGCCTGTTGTAATTATTTACTCACGTCTCACTACTTCTGCAGGATTGACTTTCATTATAGCACGTATCTTGCCCCATGTGGTCAACACTAACAGCCCCACAGTGAGAAGATATATCAAAACACCATAAAGAATAATCTCCGTTGGTGAAGTAAGCCTGCTTCCATTACCATTCAACATCCGCAACAGCAATAACCATCCCAAGAACGGATATACCACAACAAATGTGATTGTGTAGTTTATCAGGTAAGGTGCAATGAAATGTCTTATGATGTCAAGGCTCCGGGCACCGTTTATCTTTCTTATTGCGATATCCTTCTGCCGGGTGGCGGCATCAAGCGAGATTGATGAATAGACACTGAGGACAACAACCAACAGACACACGAACACCAGCATATACATAAGGTTCACCAAACCATACAGTTCCTTATACCTATCCATATGTTCTTCATAGAGAGTATGTATATTCTCTCTCACATCCAAGCCCTCAGGCACATGTTTACGCATTATGGTTTCAAAGGCATCCTTTGCCTCATCGGTTGTGTACCTTTCCTTTATGCGATAATAGTATGTATCATAAGAGCTGTCAACAAGGAACACGAAGCCAACTATTGGACATTCACCGATGTGATCGACATAAGCGATACGTTCCTTGGCATATATATCCTCTTGTATGACACCCGCAATCTGGTATTTGCCGAAACTGTTGAAACTGAGTGTCACTGTACCGTCAAACTCCGGATTCTGCCGCAATCTTTCATAGAGTATTCTGTCAACATATACATAGTTGCCTTCATCGGGAGCCACAACCTTACCCTCCATTGAGATATTGAAGAACTCAAAATAACGCGGGTCACCGTGTGCCAGAATTCCGGAATATACAGTATCGTTACCCACTATACAGGTATGATACGAGAATGAACCGGAGCTTCTGTTCTCATTATTGCAATATACATACTCCTCAACCATGGGGTGTTTCTCAATTCCACTCCTTATCTCATCCCAGCCAAACTTCATTGTGTGCAGACTTATTATTCTCCGCTGCTCACTGGCCGAGAGCTTATCGGGCAACCATCCTATATCATATTCGGCAATGAGAAGCACTACTCCCAACAAAACAAGGAATGTTATTGATATTGCAAACTGCAGTGCAAGCATTGCGTTCTTCATTTTCTTTCCCTGACGGCGACGGAGCATTGCACCTTTCATATCCACCTTGCGCAATCTCATTATAGGGAAAAGTATCACAACAAGAGATATCGCAAATGCTATGAGCGTTGTCTCAAGCTGCGCGACAATCAACGAAGAGAAGCTGATAAGGTCCCCGAAATATATGTAGGAGATATAGTTGAACGAGACTTCGGATGTTATGCATGACACTGCAAACGCACAAGCAAGCATTGCTGTGACCTCGCTGGCAAGCATCATATAAAGACCTTTGTTCTTTGAGCCTACGCATTTGCGCAAGGCAAGCTCGCGTTGCCGCGTGTAGAACATCTGTATCATGAATTTCATGAATGTTATAAAGCCTATGAGGAATATGAGCCATGAGAAAATTGTCACAACAATGTATGCCAGGATTTCCTCAACGTGCATCACATTAGCTTCTATTACAGCGAAAGAGATGGGCGTACCGTTATCCGACGTTTTCAGGCCGGCATTGTCCAATGCATGTTGCACCTCCTTTGCCGTATATCCATCGGCAATATCTGCAAAAATTTTCACAACGTCGGCATTATATATCAAAGGAGCATATACACACAGCTCACTGTCATCACCGGTATTCAGAATACCCGCTATGCGGTAGGAGCGTCCTGTATAATCGTTCTCGCCACCGGCATCGGCTACAAGTGTAATGCTTTTGCCTATTACACTCTCCTTACCGTATATCCTTTTAGCGAGTCCATTGCTCACAAGCACCTCATTCCTGCCTATTGAATCACGCCCGGCCATTATCTTGAAGCGCCGTTCCATACTCGACGACAACGAGTGTCTGAAGAGGTCTGGTGTCATTCCAAACACATTGACTTCATAAGGCAGTTCCGGTTTACCCTCAACGAAGGCATTTGCCTGATAAGGTCTTATCGTCGCGGCACGCAGGTTCTCTATCCCTTCCACTCTCTTTTCTTCAAGTTGCCTGTATCCTCCGGCACTCTGCGAGGCATCGGTAATATACAGCCTTATCTCATCACGCGGCCCGCCAAATTCAGTGTCAAGCACATACTTTATATATCCATTGACTGTAAGTCCTATGCCCATACATAGCATAGACACAAATGTCTGGAATTTATATTTGAGCAGCTGTCTCACAGCCATTTTCATATAGTGTAACAACATAATTGACTCTGTTTGCGGGTTATTGATGAATCTCGGCGGTGACCTGTCCGTCGAAGAGGTTTATGACACGCCTGGCGTATGAGGCATCACGCTGCGAGTGTGTAACCATTACGATTGTCGTTCCCTCGCTGTTGAGTTGCTTGAGCAGCTCCATGACCTCGATACCGTTCTTTGAATCGAGGTTGCCTGTAGGCTCATCGGCGAATATAATCTTAGGGGTTGCCACAACTGCACGCGCTATTGCCACACGTTGTTGCTGTCCACCCGACAGTTGCTGCGGGAAGTGTCCTGCACGGTGGGTTATATCCATGCGCCTCATTGCGTCCTCCACTCTGCGCTTACGTTCCTTGCGGGGAATACCCATGTACAGCAGAGGAAGTTCTATGTTCTCATAGACATTGAGGTCATCTATCAGATTGAAACTCTGGAACACAAATCCTATCACTCCTTTGCGCAGCGTTGTGCGGTTGTCCTCGGTAAAGAGAGTGACATCGGTACCGTTGAGCAGATAACTGCCTTCGCTTGGATTATCGAGCAGACCGAGAATATTCAGCAGAGTGGATTTTCCGCATCCCGACGGACCCATTATCGCGACAAACTCGCCCTCATTGATTTCAATGTCAATTCCATTCAAAGCCCAGGTCTCTACATCCTCGGTGCGGAATACTTTCCTGATGTTTTCTGTCTTGATGATTTTTTCCATATCTGTTACAAATTTATTAAAAGTAGTTCTATTGTTATATATTATTGTTGATTTGTCTTTTGAAATCCCTCATCACTGCGTTATTTCAGTATGATTCTTTCGACATCACCGAACTCGCTGTAGTCCGATATTATAATGTGGTCCCCAGGCTGCAGGCCTTCGATAACCTCAAACTGCTTGGGGTTCTGCCGACCGATTGTTATCGGGGTACGTACAGCACTTCCTCCCGACTCACTCAGACGATAGACATAATGTCCGGACGATGTATTGAAGAACTTGTCACGAGGAATGGTCAAGCACTTTTCGGGCTTTCCGAGTTCAATCTGGAGACGGTAACTTTTGCCTATGTGCGCATTTTCAGGTTTTTCCCCGGTAAACACCAATTCTATCTCGAACGTACGCTCCTTGACCTCAGGAACTACCTTTGATATTTTCAACGGGAACTTCTTCTCCTGATACACGACCGTAGCCGGCAGTCCTGCTGTTATGCGGTCGATATAGTACTCGCTGAGCAATGCCTGAACCTTGAAATTATCGAGTATATTGACTTCGGCTACACGCTCACCGGCCGACACACGCTGTCCAGGAGTGGCAGCCAGATAACCCAACTGACCTTTTGCAGGGGTTGTAACTACAAGTTTGTCAAGACGGTTGCACGCACGCTCATACTTGCGACGGCTCTCATGCAGTTCATTGTCAAGCAGTGAACGCTGTATGATATTCATAATGGAGTCGTGACGCAGACTCTCAAGAGTAAGACGTGTACGTTCGATGTTGTAGAGATATTCATCCTCAGCCACCTCCAGTTGCGCCTTGCTTTTGATTCCCATCTTCGCCTCTTCCTTATCAAGAATATAGCTCTTCGTAAGGCGGGAAATCTCATACTCAGCCTGAAGCATCTGCTGGCGGAGTGTCAGGCTTTTCTGTTCCATCTGATACTGCTGCAAACGGTAGTTCTTCTGCTGTTTCAGCCACATCAGGCGCAACTCATCAATCTCCCTCAACAGTTCCGGATTCTCAAGAACGGCAATAGTATCCCCGGCCTCAAGCATTGCACCGTCGCTTGCCACGACACGGGAAACATAGCCGCCTTCACCGCTGCTTACCTTTATGTTGAGTATAGGTTGTACAACACCTTCGACATCAATATATTCAAGGAAATCGTCGTTTTTTGCCTCGGCATACTCTATATCATCACTCTCGACAATGTGCGTGCTGGGCCCTGTCATTATAATAATGTTTATTACTGTTATTGCAGCAATTGCTATTCCAAGAAGAAGGTAATACTTGTGGCGTATGTACCATGGCCGTCTCTTTAATTGTATATCCATAATAATATTGTTTACTTTTATTATTCCGTAAATATTTTACCGCCGGTCAGGCTACGCAGTCCATAGTAAAGTTCCCAGAAGGTAGCAATGGCATTAATGTGGCTACGGTGAGCATAGTCTTTCTCCTGCGTAGCCGTATTGAGGTCAAGTATCGTTGATTTGCCCTGAAGATAAAGGTGTCGCGCGACCTCATAACGCCTTTGCGCTAAAGAGGCTGTTTTTTCGGCACTTTCTACACGATGAGCCTGCAGATTGAACTGGCGCACCATTTTAATGATATTGTTCTCGAAATCCTTGTATGCCTGTTCAATCTGCGTCTCTACAAGATTCACGTTAGACTCTGCAATCCTTACTCTTCCTTTGCCGCGTCCCCAATCGAGAATCGGAAGCGTCAGTCCTATACTCACATATTGCTGGTCGAGAAGCGAGCGGTAACTGTCGTGCAGGTTCCCTGCTGTCTGCGAAAGTCCGAACTGTATGTAGAGATCGGCCTTCAATCCCGAAGCGGCTTTTGCCTGGGCAAGATTGCTGTGACTTGAAAGAGTAGCAATCTTATATTCCATCGGTGTCGGGTTATGTTCGTATGCAAGACGGATGGCCTTCCCGGCATTGGCCTTGCAAGCAGGTGTCTTAGTGTCAGCCTCAACTTCAATTATAATTTCATTGTCGAGAGCCAGATAGGAGCGAAGGCTCTGTACAGCATCATCGAGCAGATTACGTGCATCCAGCACATTTGTCTCGGCAGTAATCCTGTTGAGTTCAAGTTGAAGCATTTCGTTCTCAGTTATCGTACCGATATTATAACGTCCACGGGCATATCGGCTCAATGTATCGGCCGAAGCAGAATTGTACATCGCAATTTCATGTACGCTCTGTGCCTGTGCCACATTGAAGAAATAGGATACCGTGCGTGAGGCGATAAGTTCCATGCTCTCGTTATAACTTTTCCTGGCTGCATCGTAACGTACCGGTTCAATGCGTTTGTCCCATTTCAGAGAATTGTAACCGAACAATGTCTGTTGGTAACCGACAACCACCGGCTGTGAGTTGTATGCGACACTGCCGTTTGCGAACTCATCCTGCCGCAGCAGTGAACTTTTAAGAAAAAGCTGTCCTCCTGTGAACGGTACATTCTGCGTAAGACTCAATGTTGCATTCGTACTCAGTTGATTCTGCTCCACAAAGAGGCTTGTACCATCGGGCTGAGTAATTTTGCTTATCACTCTGTTGAGGCTCGGCCCGGAGGTAAACGTGAGCGTCGGGAGATAGTTTGCCTTGTGGAATTTGTAACTCCATTCAGCAGCCAGGAAAGTGTGCCTTGCAACCTTAGCATCGGAAGAGTGGCTCTGCGCAATCTCTATCGCTTCATCAAGCGTAAGACGCAGGGTATCTGTAACGGCAAAGCTTACCGACGGCAACAGGACAAGAAAAGGAATAATGTCTTTAAGTTTCATCTTTGGAAATGTTTCGCGTTCACTTATTATATTGCAAACAGCATGCCAAAACAGCCAACTCATTGTGCTAAAATGGATTACATTTTTACAACCGTTCAAAAAAGCGTGCGCAAGCGCACAAAAAATGTGCGATAATGCACACTTTTTTATATAATAATTCCAGCCGGATAGATTATCTTTGTCATCATAGACATTCAGAAAAAAGATGTATAAAGGAAAAGTACTTATTGTTGATGATAATGAGGACGTGCTGTTCTCTTTGAACCTTCTGCTGAAACCGCATACTTCGGCAGTACGTGTAGCAACTTCTCCCGACCGAGTTGCCCATTTCATGAAGATGTTCGAACCCGACGTCATTCTGTTGGACATGAACTTCACACGTGATGCGGTGAGCGGAAGTGAAGGATTCGAGTGCCTGGAACAGATTCTGAAGATTGACCCCGACGCTGTGGTAATTTTCATGACGGCATATTCCGATACCGAAAAAGCCGTAAAGGCTATAAAGGCAGGAGCAACCGATTTCCTTTCCAAGCCGTGGGACAACGACAAACTGCTGGCCACATTGAAATCGGCTATGGAACTCAGGCTCTCGCGCTTTGAGGTCGTAAGCCTAAAAGAGAAGATTGCCGCCTTGGGAGGATACGGGAATGCAGAGGGGCCGATACTTGTAGGAGAGTCACCGGCAATGCAAAAAATCAAGTCAAGTATCGGAAAATTCGCAGAGAGCGATGCCAACATCCTCATTCTGGGTGAAAACGGCACCGGAAAGGATGTGGTAGCACATCTTATACACCAAATGTCGGAACGTAACGGCAATCCGTTCGTCACCATAGATCTCGGCACTGTCCCTGAACACCTGTTCGAGAGCGAGCTGTTCGGCTATGAAAAGGGGGCATTCACAGGAGCAACCTCGGCAAAAGCCGGGCGAATGGAGGTTGCATCGGGCGGAACCCTGTTCCTTGACGAGATTGGCAATCTGTCACTACAGGCACAGACAAAACTGCTCACAGCTATAGAAAAACGTCTGATAACGCGTGTGGGAAGCACAAAAGAGAGGAACATAGATGTAAGGATAATCTCGGCCACCAACGCCGACCTGCAATCAATGGTAGAGAAAGGGATATTCCGACAAGACCTCATGTACAGGATAAACACCATTGAGATACATATTCCGCCGTTGCGCGAAAGAGGCGATGATGTGATTCTGCTTGCTGAATTCTTCCTGGAGAAATATGCATCAAAATATAACAAGAAAATAAAGGGTATCAGCCGTGATGCAAAGATCATGCTCACAAGATACGGCTGGCCCGGCAATGTGCGTGAGCTCCAGCATGCCGTAGAAAGAGCCGTAATAATGGAAGAGAATACAATAATCAAGCCCTACAGTCTCATGATTCCGCAAAAGGATAAAAACAGCAGCAACGCACCACTGCCCCAAGGCGAAATGACAATGAATCTTGAAGAACTTGAACGTGACGCTATCGAAAGGGCCATGAAAAGGGCTAACGGGAACATAAGCCATGCTGCAGAGCTGTTAGGAATAACAAGATACTCGCTTTACCGCAAGTTAAGCAAACAATAAAATAAAAAAGATGAAGAAAGAGTTCATTATAAACTTCGCCCTCATAATGACAACAACAGCAGCAGGTATTGCTGCATTCCTGTTCTCATATCCGATAAGCGGCATAGGAGCAATCACTTTATGCCTTGTTCTTGTATGTAGACAATTGGCTATATTCAACCGGTTCGAGAAGCAGCTTGGATACGAGAGGTCTTCACGAGAGCAGTCACAGAAGAAAGCGGTGGAAACTGAGAAAGAACTGCATTTCTATAAGTTGTTGATTGAAAATACCGATACTGCAATAATGGTTGTGACAGGCAACGGATATGCCGAATGGCACAACAGCACGGCAGCCAGGCTGATAGGAGACAACGGACATGTACCGCAGGCGATAACAGAGGCTGTAGAAGGAAACAGGCAGGAGCTCACTATCAACGGATGCGAGTACTCGCTGAGCCGTACACGGATAAAGACCGGCTATTCATCCCGTAACATAATTGTCCTTAAAGACATCCACGATTCGATAGAGAAGAGCCAGGTGGAATCGTGGCACAAACTCGTAAGAGTACTCACACATGAGATAATGAACTCGATGAGCCCTATCATATCTCTATCGGCAACATTGTGCAACAGCATCAGGAATTATGTAAAGAAAGGGGACGAGAATATTGAAGAGATACATCACGGCCTTGAGATTATCAACAGGCGCAGCAGCAGTCTGCTGTCGTTCATCGAGAACTACAGGAAGCTGACACATCTTTCGGCACCACAGAAGAGCCGTTTTACAATAAGAAGCCTGGCTGAAGATTTGCAGAAGCTATACACACATCCGCACGTAAGATTCCGTATAGAAACAGGATGCGAAACAAGAATCTATGCCGACAGAGGACAGATTGAACAAGTTCTGATAAACCTTATAAAGAATGCTTTTGAAGCCTGCGAGGAGAAAGCGAGAGCCAACAACGACCAAAAAGGTGCAACTTACATGCAAGAGGTGGCATTGACATTCAGCATAACCGAAGAAGAAAACGGCAGAAATGCCATTATCCGGATAGAGGACAATGGAATAGGCATAACGGCTCCTGCCAAGGAACAGATTTTCATCCCTTTCTTCTCTACCAAAAAGAATGGTTGCGGAATAGGTTTATCTCTATGCAAGCAGATAATAATAAACCACGGTGGAAAAATAGAATTAAAATCTACCGAGGGTGAGGGATGTCGAGTCACATGCACAATACCCGTTGAATAGAACTGAAAATATATAGGCTGCACCACTGGCAGCCTATATATTTTCAGTTCAAAACAAATTCCCTATAATCGCCGTTAACACCTTTCTCAACCCTAAAGTTCCTTGCAAAATTCCTTATGAACTCAAGCGAAACAGCTGAAGGTGAGGGATATTTCTCTTTTTTTAGAGCCTTGCTGATTATCTGCTCTGTAATCGGTGTAGATGTTTTATCCATAGGCAAAACCATTTTTATTCTTTTATCTGTATTATAAACGTTAGAGATATAAAAATAGTATATGCCGCAGAAGAAAAAACTCATGCGGCATATACCCCAACCCTATTACTTAATTATCAGAAACCTTCACACTCCCGAAAGAGATAAAAAGAGTTTCTAATTCATGTTAATGCTATTCCATTACCAGTGATACGTTCCTTTCGGCAGCAATGCGGCGCATATTCATTACAGCATAACGCATACGGCCAAGGGCTGTATTGATGCTCACACCGGTAGCATCGGCAATCTCCTTGAACGACATATCCTGATAATAGCGCATGAACACCACCTCGCGCTGGCAATCGGGCAACTCATCGACAAGCATGCGCACATCCTTGAGTACCTGGTCATTTACCAACTGGTTCTCGATATTTCCTTCAGCAATTTTCGCATTGTTCAGGAGGTCAACCTCTGTTTCGTCATTAGAGACGGTATTCTCGTTCCTTTCTGTACGGAACTGGTCAATGACAAGGTTATGCGCAATACGTGTAATCCACGCCGAAAACTTTCCGTCATTAGTATAACGCCCCTGCTGCAAGGTTACGATAGCCTTTACGAATGTCTCCTGGAAGATGTCTTCTGCCACCTCCTTTGAACGCACTATAAAATATATGTAATTGAACAACCTGTCCTTGTGACGGTTCAACAGCACATCAAATGCTGAATTATTGCCTTTCAAATAAAGTGTGACCAACATATCATCGGTCATCTGCTTTAAATTCTCCATTATTTTCTTTTGTTAAAAATGAAGTAGAGATTTTCTATAGGCAATTGTGTTTTACAGGTTAATAATCGATTTTACCGCGCAAAGTAAAGAAATAAATATATTAAATCCAAACAAAATTAAAGAAAAGTGACTTTCAGGCACAATATTGGACATCAATAAACGTTAATGCCGCTAAAATGTCAGTAACAGAAATTTAATTTACGCTACATGCGGAGTTTATGATTTATTTGCTTAAATTTGGAAAGCAATGTAAACGAAAGCATCATTTACAGTTCCGGCACCATCAGAATTAAACCACACATACCATAATATGAAAACAAGAAGAATACATCTGCTCATCACGTTACTTTTTGCAGGAATATCAGCGGCGACAGCAAACACCCGGGCAAATAACGGGATTTTCTCCAAATCATTTGCAAAGGGCATACCGGTACAGATAACCAACAACCGCGACAAAGGCTATGCCATAAGACTCTGCGACGACGGCATAACAGTTACAAGCGGCAGCACATCATACAGCGAACAGGAAATATGGTATTTAGTAGGCAACGCCGAATCATTCACGTTATACAGCCACAAGGCAGGGAAGAGAGTTGCTTTAAAACTGGAGAGCAACGACAGCGGAGCGGCGGCAAAAATGGGCAAGACAAGTGATGCAACACCGCTCACACTTACTCCACAAGAAGACGGCAGTTACACAATATCACCTAAAGAGAATCCCGCACAGAGTTTTAACATGTTCGGCGGTGCAGGCCGCGATATCAGGCTCTATTCAAGCAAGGATGACGGCGGACATTGGAACATAAGGCCCATTGACATGAGCAAGCCGCTCATTATTGGGTTTAATGCGCAAATGGAAGGAGGGTTCGCAACCAACACCAGAATTGGAGAACTTGCAATAACCGTTGACGGGACAACAAGCAACAACATGCTCACCAAAGAGAGTGACATGAAAAAAAAGGCACACTACCTGCCGAAGGGTGCCAAATTCAGTATATCCACAGGGGTTGTGTGTCATGGATGGGAAATGGACATCAACGGCGGCAAAGAAACAAAGGAACAGGAACTGACAGACAAAGGCCTGGAGATAACTGTAAACATTAATGTTGACAAGAAAAATAAGTACCAATACCTTTTTTACTCGCCCGATGAAAAAGGCATACCCTACCGCATACCGGCAATAGTGACCACTGCCAACGGGTATGTATTCGCAATAAACGACTACCGACCATGCGGCAATGACATTGGTTTCGGCGAGGTTGACCTTGTAATGCGCCACAGCGTGAAAGGAGGCTGCGAGTGGGACGGGCACTCATGGAGCGACCCGATAAAGATTGCTGACGGCATGGGCAAGGATGCCCCCGAAATATGGCTGACAGGATTCGGTGACCCGGCAGTTGTTGCCGACCGCGAGCGCAACGAGATTCTTGTAATGAGCGTTTGCGGCAACCGCGTATGCTGGCATGGCAACTACGGAGCCGGCACTGCTGAGAACCCCGAAAATCCCAACCGCATGGCACGCCTGCGCATAAAGTTCAACGAGGAAACAGGCAAGTGGGTGGCAAGCCAACCCGAAGAGGTTACATACGATATTTACCCCTTATTCAAAGACAAGGATGGAAAAGCACATGTAGGTTCTATGTTTATTGGTGCCGGTCGCATGGCACAAAGCAAAATGATAAAAAGAGGCGACTATTACCGCATATACTGTGCTGTGTGGGCTGTTGAAACAGGCAGTTATCGTCACCACAACTATGCGCTATACTCCGATGATTTCGGCGAGACATGGCAGCTGCTCGGCGAACTGGGCAATGACTTCAACGACAGTCCTGCGCCCTACGGCAATGAGCCGAAATGCGAAGAACTGCCCGACGGCAGCGTGCTGCTGAGCAGCCGCAAGGGACATGGGCGTTACTTCAACGTGTTCCACTATACCAACTTTGAGAAGGCCGAAGGCTACTGGGACGGCGCTGTTGCTACAGACCAGGCAGGCGACCTCAAGTTCGGACGCAATGATACCAACGGAGAACCGTTGCTCGTTGGCAACATACTGTTCCAGTCGGCCCCTACAGGCGACAGCCGCAGCGACGTGGCAATATTCTACAAACCGCTTAGCAATGACCCAGCCACCTACACCCCGACAGAACTCTCTAAAGGCTGGAAAAAATTGAGGATTTCAGACCGTGGCTCGGCCTACTCTTCCATGTGCATCCTGCCCGACGGCAACATAGGAATATACTATGAGGAAGAACCTGGCGGTTATTCAATGGTATATGTTCCTGTAGATATTGCAAAGGCAGTCGGTCCGATTACATACACGGAAAAACTGGCAGATAAATGCCCTGCATGCAAAGAAGGTAAATACGAAGGGATTGTAACGGTGGAATAAAATATGGAACCACAGAGGGTGTTCTGCATCAACTTTCCGCCACGCAAAAATTACGGCATGCAAATCCACTTTTTTTACAACTAAGCCGGGGCGCGACAAATCGCTTCTCACGCACAAACAGCAACGCGATATTGCATCACTCAAACAAATTCACGCCTCATTCCGGCTATATGCACTAATACTTGCTGTGTCTCACACAGTGCCGGAGGTTTTTTGGAATTACTTCTGCTATACAACCGCCAAAGGTAATTTCCTGAAAATCCGTCACCGATAAAATTACAGCAAACATAAAAAAGAGAGTAGCCTCAACGACTACTCTCTTATATTATTTAAACCTTGCGGTTGAAATTTACTTCTTCAAAGCCTCGTCAGCCTTGCTCTGCACCAACATTTCCTCTGCGAACATGTAAGCGCCAGTCTTAGGTGATTTAACCAATTTAACAACCTTTACAAATTTCTCCCTATCACCAGTCTGGAGGGTTGCCACTGCTTTCTTAGCCATCTCTTATTACTTAATTTCTTTGTGAACGGTTACTCTTTTCAAATATGGGTTGTATTTCTTCAACTCCAAACGCTCTGTTGTGTTCTTGCGGTTCTTTGTGGTGATGTAACGAGACATACCTGGAACACCGCTACCCTTCTGCTCGGTGCACTCAAGTATCACCTGAACACGATTTCCT
>JAZNDZ010000068.1:0-22687 GCA_045588345.1 Bacteroidaceae bacterium | reverse complement strand
AAAATTTCAAATTGTGGCAAAAGAAGCAAAGTTGATGCTCATGCCGTTTGGCGTGGGCTTCACTTGATTTATTGCCACAAGGTATTCCAGAACCTCGATATGCGATAGAGAAAGTTTGGTCCACGTTTTCTTTTTGTGCGTGATTGAATAAAGGACTTGTTGTTAACCTTTTTTTGTGATAATCAATAATTAAAACAATTAAAACACAAATATGAAACTACTTAAATTTTTCTTCTTTCTTTTATTGAGTGTTGTCTTGATGTCGTCATGTTCTGCTCCAACTTATTTAACAGCTCCTAATATTAATTACCCATACATAAAAAATACCTGTAATTTAGGTATACAAAATATGGATGAAGAGGCAAAGGTTGAAGGACAAAATCTTACTTGTCATTATGAGAATTTCGATATTAGATATAAATTGATTAAAGACTATATTATAACTTTTGAGATTGTCAATAAAAGCAACAAGAGTATGATTATTGATAAATCAAAGTGCTTTGTTCTTAGAAATGGCTATGCCACAGAATTATTTAAAGACGTCCGTTCCACTCGCAGTACAACATTCAACAATGTCCAGGATGCTATAAATAACGTACAAACTAACGAATCTGGTGTAAGTATGAGTATACCTCCTTACTCAACATTTGCGATAGCCATTAATGAAACAAATATTGAACCTTTGAAAAAATTACCCCAGTTTATTTCAGAAGAAGGAACCAAGACTCTTACACCATATGATGATATTGATATTACAGAATTTATAATCCCATATAGTTTTGACTATTCATTAGCAAAGTGGAACACATCCCGGAATAGGGTTTATTTCAACAATATAATATCTGAAAAAGTTACAATTCCAGGACACTATAAAAATAAATATCCTCGTGATGGGAATCATAATATAAATGATAAGAATACTTTATATGTATGTTATAGAGCCGATTGGACTGCCCCAATTGATTATACCGAAGCAAATAGAATCGATGACCTTAATGTTGAAAAGTATAAAAAACATAGAAGAGGTGTTATCATAAGACATGTCTGTTTGAGTCCGATAACGTTTCCGGCTACTATTGCGTGTATGGTCGTTACTTTGCCTTTTTGGGGTGTTATGGAGGGAACTCCTTTTGATTTGTATGGTTGCCATGACCATTATCCTACCATATACGGTAATAAATATATGCAACGTGAATCTGGCAAGGTGCGAATAAGAAAGGATTACAAAGAGAAGTAATTGTATTCAAATTTACTATCAAAATATAGATAGTTACTTCCTTGCTGTGTTGGTTATAGGAAAGGACTCACTCAATGTGTGAAGTGAGTCCTTTTTGTGAGGTATCTCTTACTTCAGGTTTGCCTTGAAGAATTCTGCTACCTTCCAACTGGCAGCTACTGGCAGTTAATAGTAGGAAATAGCGGCTCAGTAGCCTTCTGCTCACAAGTTGCAGGCAACATTCTTCGGCCGGCTGGGTGCTAAAGCACACTCCTTTGGGAACATAAATGTTCCGTCGTCGCAAACATTGCTCGCTCGCAATGGTGCCTCAAACAACTTTTCGTTCAAACAGCGGGGAGAGGACAACTCGCTGTTCGCGAAAAAACATCATCACGTATATGCACCGCTCAAACAATTCCTCTCCTTATCCGCTGTTTGAACGGTTGTTTGCTGTAATTTTATCGGTGACGGATATTAAGGAAATTACCTGTGTGTGCCAACAATCAAGGTTGAGGACTGCTGCGGAATACAAGACGAGCAAAGCATCATGCTACTGGTGAACTCTGTGCCGGGGCTTTTCGTTCTTTTGGCCGCCAAAAGAACATGACAGAACGACTACAAGAGGAATACAAGATAACTGATTAAGGGTAAAATTAACCTTAGAATATAATGCCTGGATAGAAAACAAGCATATAAGTACAATATTACCCACACCTTTTTTCTACTGAGCCGTAATTTTATCGGTGACGGATTTTCAGGAAATTACCTTTGGCGGTTGTATAGCAGAAGTAATTCCAAAAAAGAAACCGGCACTGTGTGAGACACAGCAAGTATTAGTGCATATAGCCGAACCTTCTTTTTAATCTTCTTTTTAAAGCCCGTTACATGCGAAAAAACGCCAAACCCTTTGAAAAATAACATATACTGTATATATTTGTCTTTTAGAATATAATATTAATAAATATATCCATGAAACTAAAATCACTCCTTCTTTCGGTGTTGGCGGTACTGCTCGTTTGTGTAGGTGCAAATGCCCAGAGCGATTACTATGTAGTCCACGGCTCTAACGAGAATGTGACACACGCTACACACTATCCTATTGCGGTAGGTATCGTAGGTACACACAGTCAACAACAGTTAGTAAACAACATTGCTTCGGCACCCCGTTGTGCAGCCTATTTCGACAAGACGGCAACGACATTTGAGGTAATGCGTGGCGAGACGGTTACACCGCTCATTACCATCAATGGCAGTTGGATGCACGGCTATGTCTATGTTGACTGGAACGACAATAAGCAGTTTGATGTGAACCTGCAGGGTGACGGCCCTTACACAAAGGGCGATGGTAACGAACTCATGTGCTGGTCGCTCTATGGTAAGAATACCAACGGAGATACCGGCTGGAATAGTGCCGGCATCTACCAGTCAAGCGGTGATGTACTTGCTCCCGGCTCATTCAATGTGCCTGAGGATGTTGAGGACGGCGCTGTGTTCCGTATGCGCTATGCAGTGCAGTGGAACAGCATAGACCCTACCGGTTCGTATGCAAAATTCATCAGTGACGGCGCTTCAATCATCGACGTTATGCTCAAGGTGAGTGGCGATGCCGACAAGGTAGAAGTAAGTTATCCTATTGATGACTATACCGAGCCACGCGTGGGAACAACTCCCGATGCTACTGCTTGGGGCGCTGTTGCCGATGGCTTGAATGCTACATGGGCTTCACGTGACGTGCACTACAAACTGCACGAGGTGCCAGAGGTTGCCCAGAAGAACTCTGCCGAAATATATGCCTGGAAGGGCGAGCGTGCCAACATTCAGGCGGTTCTCTACAGCAAGAGCGACCAGGGCATGATGACGGTGCGCATGACCGAGTGGAAGAAGGACGGTGTTGCAACAGGCATCAACGGCGGTGACGCACGTTTTGTAAATTATGTCATCACCGATGACTATGTCTCTTGCGGCAATCACCCGACGACACTGCCGCAGTGGCTTGTTGCCGATGTCATTGACCAGGATAAGCCTCATGCAGTTCCTGCAATGGAAACACGCCCTGTGTGGTGTACAATAGAGGTTCCGCGTGACATAGAAGCCGGTGAATACACTACTGCCCTTGAGATTGTGAACGTGGACGGCGAGGTTGTCAAGACTCTACCTTTGAAAGTGAATGTGAACAGCCGTTCACTGCCTACAGTGGCAGAACAGAAATTCCACCTCGACTTGTGGCAGCAGCCCTATTCTGTAAGCCGCTACTACCAAGTAGAGCGTTGGAGTGATGAGCACTTCGAGGCTCTGCGTCCTTATCTTGCTGCTCTTGGCCGCGCAGGTCAGCGTAGCGTTACAGCAATTCTCTTCTATGAACCTTGGGGCGAGCAGACACATGACCTCTTCGACCCGATGGTAGAGACAATAAAGAAGACCGACGGCTCTTGGGAGTATGACTATACCGTTTTTGACAAATACGTCGAACTTTGCGCCGAGTATGGCATTGACAAGCAAATCAACTGCTTCAGCATGGTACCTTGGGACATGAGTTTCCGCTACTACGACGAGGCTACAGGCAGTTACAAGAATATCACAACCAATACAAGTTCTTCCGATTACAGGAATCTGTGGACAAGTTTCCTCACAGCCTTCAAGGCTCACCTTCAGGAGAAGGGTTGGTTCGAAAAGACAAACATCGCAATGGACGAGCGTGCCGAGAGCGACCTTAATAACGCATATGCTATTGCCAATGGTCTTGGCTTCAACTGCGCCCTTGCCGGCAACTACCACAGTTCGCTTTGCGGCACATACCGCGACCTATGCGCACAACTTGGTCAAGAACATCAGTTCACTGCCGAACAGCTCGCAAGCCGCAAGGAAAAAGGCTGGGTGACAACATTCTACACAAGTTGCGCCAACAGCGAGCCTAACATCTACACCAATTCATATCCTGCCGAGGCTGCTTATCTTCCAATTTATGCAGCGCAGATGAACCTCGACGGTTACCTGCATTGGTCGTGGATAAACTGGGACGAGCATCCGCTTACCGACAGCCGTTTCCGCAAGTTCGGTTCAGGCGACACATATTGTTACTATCCGGGTAATCGTTCAAGCGTACGTTTCGAGCGTCTTATCGAGGGTATCCACCAATTCGAGAAGATACATATCCTGCGAGAGGAATACAAGAACGACAGCGAGAAACTTGCAGTTCTGAATACTCTCCTTGGCCGCTTCTCGGGACAGATTGCAGGCGAGGATTGCGCATCAATTGTGAACGACCTTGAGGATTTCCTCAATGGCAAGGAGGTTGAAGTGCCCGCGGCAAAGGATGTGACAACGGGTTACTATCACTTGGTGAGCAAGGCTACAGCACGTACCGAGCATCTTTATAACGATGCATTTCTCAACGGCAACAGCCTTAAGTTCACTCTGCAGTCAAATACAATGGTCACCACCAACAACGGTATATGGCACATTGAGGTTAAGGAGAACAACAAACTGGGCATCGTGAACGGTGACGGTAATCCCATTGTTGCCGGTGCAAGCTATGGCGGTTCAATACTCGGTTCTTATACCGAACTTACTGTGGGCTCTACAAAGGATGTAGGCGAGTACCGCTACTACTATTTCACCGAGGCACTCAACTGCAGCAACGGTGGCAGTTATTTCAAGGTCAGCGGTGTCG
This sequence comes from Bacteroidaceae bacterium, assembly GCA_045588345.1. Taxonomy (GTDB): domain Bacteria; phylum Bacteroidota; class Bacteroidia; order Bacteroidales; family Bacteroidaceae; genus HGM04593. The sequence goes on along the minus strand of JAZNDZ010000068.1, from coordinate 17,801 downwards.
ATTATCTCACTACTTGGACCGACGGCGGTGCCGGTGCCGATGATAACCAGTGGCGTTTCGAGCCTGTCGATATGGACGGTATGAATGTGTATGATGTTGTTGTTGAGGGCAACACCGATGTTTATGTGACATACAACACAACAGGCGAAAAGGCTTTCAATGGCGGTTTCTTTATCACTGCCAATACAATAACAAGCGAAAACATTTCTGTTGCCATGGTAGGCAACACACTCAACAGTGCGGATGTTGCGGTTGAGGGCAACACCATTAAGGTTACAAACATCAAGGCTGCACCTGTTCCTGTAAAACAGGACCTCTACAACACCAGCAAGGGTGACGGTGTAGTTCCGCCATACCGTATTCCCGGTATCACTACAGCAAGCAACGGCCGTCTGATTACTGCTGCTGCACGTCTTGTGTGTGGTACCGACCCGGGCTATGGTCAGGTAGATGTCGTTTGCCGTACAAGCGACGACCACGGTGAGACATGGAGCGACATGATTGATGTTGCAGTGGGAACAGGCAGAACTTCTGCAACAGAGAACTATTTCGATACTGCATTCGGTGACCCTGCTATCGTTGCCGACCGCACAAGTGATGAGGTACTTATCATTGCTGTTGCAGGCTGTACGGTTTACGGCAACGGCAACACCACACGCCAGAACCCTAACCTAATTGCAACAATCCACAGCAAGGACAATGGCGATACATGGGAGGAACCGGTAAATGTAACCGAGCAGATATATAGCCTCTTCGATGCAGGCAACCCCATTCAGGCTGCATTTGTGGGTGGTGGTAAAATCTTCCAGAGCCGTATTGTAAAGACCGGCGATTATTATCGTCTTTATGCAGCAATGTGTGCGCGTCCTAACGGAAACCGTGTAATCTATTCCGATGACTTCGGCCGCACATGGAATGCTCTTGGTGGTGCGTCGGCTCTCCCCGCTCCCGGTGGCGATGAGCCCAAGTGCGAGGAAATGCCCGACGGTCGAGTAATACTCTCGAGCCGTGTCGGTGGCGGTCGCATTTACAACATATACACCTACAGCAACACAATGACTGGCGAGGGTGGCTGGAGCACTTCTGTTAAGAGTACATTCGCCGGCTCGGGCCTCACTCCCGGCGGTAACTCTACAAACGGCGAAATCCTTGTTGTTCCCGTTAAACGCAACAGCGACAATAAGGATATGTATCTCGTGTTGCAGTCATTGCCTACAGGCAGCGGCCGCACAAATGTAGGTATCTACTACAAGGAACTTACCGACTTGAGCGACCTTAACACTGTAGATAACTTCGCTATTGACTGGAACGGATTCTATCAGGTGAGCAATACCGCTTCGGCATACAGTTCAATGGATCTTCAGGCCGATGACAGAATAGGTTTCATCTACGAAGAGACACTGACAGGCTTCGGCAAGCGTAATAACCCTGTCTCTACAAGTTTCCCCACAGGTGCCGGACAGCACAATTTCGATGGTTTCGACAATATATATGTGGCATACGACCTTGAGTATATCACCGGCGGTGCATACAGCGTTAAGCGTGATGTTAACCGCGGTGCATTCGTTAAGGAGTACTTTACAGCGTTGGCTGCCGATGCCGAAATCGAAAATGCTCAACTTGATGCCGCTATCGAGGCACTTGGTGAGAACCCCACACCTGCCGAGATTGACAATATCTACTCCTTGCTTGTTCCTGCCGACAAATGGGATGGCAAGGTGCTCACTTTTACCAATGTTCAGCAGAACGGCAAAGAGTATGTGCTTTATGTAGATGAGAGCAATGCTCTCGCTGTTGCAACAACATCGGCCGACGCGGTAGGCGAGGCTGCGCAGTTCAAATGCAAAAAGGAGGCAAGCGGCAAGTACAGTTTTTTTAATGAAAAGGCACGGTTATACATGATATGGCGTGCCGGCAAAAATTACGGCTACAACAACAATGCCGGAACACTCGATACCTATAATGCAACATACTGCGACTGGAGCATCAACAGCGGTAGCGCATCTGTTGAAGATACCTATTACCTTGTGAGTAAGCGTGCAGACGGTGCCACAGACGGTTCGCTCGTTATTATGGCGGCTACAGGTGCTTTTGATGCCTTTTCAAATGCTATTGGCTATGCAAGCAACTACAGCAACCTCTTCCGTATTGATGCGGTAGATTTTGAAACAGGCATTGGCGGGATAACAGATAACAGAGTACGGAGTACAGGTGTTTACGACCTGCAAGGCCGCAAGGTTGGGAACCCTAATAAAGGTATGTATATCATTGATGGTAAAAAGGTGCTTGTGAAGTAAAATTTCTTAACCTATAACAAATGCTGGTTGGTGACGCAAAAAATGGGTCACCAACTTTTTTATTTGCCTTTGGTAATAATATAGCAGTTGATACCGGCTCAGTAGAAATTCAGGTGTGGGTAATATTTTACTTGTACGATTATTTTCTATCTGGAATAATTTATGAAAAGTAAAAATTCTCCTTTTGCATGTATGGTGAATTGCTCGCCGGTACATTCGTTGAGTGTGCCTTGCCACCAGTTGGTGAAGTCGTAGATGGGGTAGAGCAGTCCTTCGGCACTCAGGTTCTTTGCGGTTATGGCAAAGATTGATACCTGCTGTCCTTTGCGGCACTTGAGTGTGGTGTTTCCGTTGCAGGGGATGAACATGCCGTGGTCGGTAAAAGAGCGCACTTGAACTCCGGCGCGGGCATACTCTATTAGCAGGCTGATGTTGCCTATGGCGTGGTCCTCGCGCCGGCCTGTCGCACCCACGATGGCTATGCGTCTCTTGTCTTGTTCCAAAAGAAAGCGAACGGCTTTTGTTTGGTCGTTGGTTTCCTGTTCGGCAATGATGTGCAGCAGATGGGCATATTTTGCACGGTTATCGGCGCTTATAGAATCGCCGTCGCCCACAATGGCATCGGGCACGCGGCCTGTGGCAATGTAGCGGTCGGCTGCACCGTCGCAGCAGACAATGTATGGCGTGTTGTTCAGCACCTCAAGCGGTTGCGGTGCGGTGGGGTAATCGCCGCCGGCAAGTACCACCGCATCGAACTGTGTGTCGTTTATATCAATCATTCTGCATCAATATTTTCCATTTGTAGTAGCCAAAGATAGCGATTATGGCGTAAACTGCATAAAGTATGGCTGTCAAATATAGTCCTTTGTAGATGTAGAGCGCACTGCTGGCTGCATCGACAATGCACCATACCCACCACTGCTCGATGTACTTGCGCGCAAGCATCCACATTCCTACAATGCTAAGCGCGGTTGTGAACGAGTCGGCCCAGGGTACGGTGCTGTCGGTGCAGTTTATCAGCAGCCATGCTATGAACAGTTGGGTTATGATATATGCCGCAGCAATACCGGCCCATGCTGTGTGTGGGGTGCGGCTTATGGGGAGTTCGCCGCTGAAGGTGTCCTTTTTGCCGAATAGCGTGAACCCTGTCTTCCATGCCAGCCAACCGTAGAGCGCAATTACAAGGTAGTAGATGTTTATTCCAAAGTCGGCGTAAAGGCCTGCCTCGTAATAGATGAAAATGTATATTGTGGGCATTATTATACCGGCAATCCACAGGTGGATGCTTGCGCGGTATTCTAACCACAGGTAGATGATTCCGGTTATTACTCCTAAAAGTTCAAGCATAAGGTTTTAATTTAAAGGGCGAAAAGGTCTAAAAGAGCGACAATGGCCCAAAAGGGCTCTAAGGGTGGCACAAGTTTTCCGCTTTCCGTTTGTTATAATTCAATACTCAAGTGTGCCAAGAAGTTTGTGCCGGCTTGGGCGGCATAGCCTGCATAGTTATAACGCTGGCGGTTGCCGTCGTCATCGGTGTAGTAGCCGCTGCCGGCATAACCGTTGCTTTCGTACTCTTCGTTGAACAGGTTATATACCGTGGCACCTACTGTTATGCTCTTCGTGTGGGGTAACTTGAACGTATATGCCAGGCGCAGGTTGCTCACGAAGTAGGCATCGAGACGGTGTTCCTCCTGGTCGCTGTTGCTCATGTATTGCTTGCCCACATATTGCGATTGCAACGAGGCTTCAAGTCCATGCCATGAATAGGCAAAGGTGTTGTTAGCAATAATCTCGGGTGAGAATGAGAGCCTTGTCTCGCCATGGTTTATTTCCCAACGCTCGTATGTGTCGTCATCGTAAAGCACTTCGGTGAACTCCTTTATGCGGTTGCGGCTGAATGTGGCATTTGCTTTCCAACTGAACCCGCAGGGCAGTGCAAGGCTTGCCATTATTTCTATTCCTGCACGGTAACTGTCGGGGATATTTGCTGCCAACGGCTCGCCAATTTCGTTGAGTTCGCCTGTGAGTACCAATTGGTCCTTGTAGTCCATGTAATAAAGGTTTGCACCGGCCTTGAAAAGGCGGCTGCCGAATGTGTAGCCCAGTTCATAGTCTGTCAAGCGCTCGGCTGTGGGGCGCTCGTGCAGTTTGCCGTCGGTGTAGTTGTTGCGTGTTGGCTCTTTGTGTGCCATGCTCACCGATGCAAAGAGGCGGTTGTTCCTGTCAATCTGCCATGAGAGTCCTGCCTTAGGGTTGAGGAAGTTGAATTTCTCGTCTATCGCAAGCCTTTGCAGTGCACCTTCTGCATCGTTCCACTTGTCGTTGCAGCCGTTTATCTTGTAACTTATATGGCGGTACTGCAGGTCGGCATATATGTTGAGACTTCCGGTCAGGCGGTAGTCGGCTTTAAGGTATATGTTGGCATCGTTCTTTGCTCCGTTGTTGCGGTAGTATTCGTGGTTTGGCTCAAGGTCGCCGATGTATTCCTTTACCCACAGCACATGACCGAAGTGCCGTCCGAAGTAGCGGTTTAAGCCTCCGCCCAGTGATGCGTTCAGACGTTTGCTCTTGTATGCGAGCGAGAATACAGCACCGCCGAAATGGTTGTCCATGGCTTTCTTGCGCACCAGGTCGCTTTTCTTGACGGCATTGCCGTCGAGTGTGAACGGCTGCAGGGCATATTCAATAAGTTTGCGCCCGCCTTTATACTCCTGATAGTAACCGTCGCCCTTAGTGTAGTGCAGGCCTATATTCATGCTCCAAAGGTTGCTGAAATGGTGGTCAACGAGCAACTGGAAGTTCTTCTGCACGTAATTGTCGGTCTGGTCGTCATAGTAGTGTGCCTTGCCGTCGGCATCGGTGTACATATAGCCGCAGCTGTTGTAGCTGCGTCCATACTGCTGCATCTCTTCCTTGCTGGCATAGTTCCAGGCATGGTAGGTTTCCTCTTCGCCGGCAAAGGAAATCAGCCTCACGGTTGTGTTCTCGCCATAGTATGAGCCTTGCAGATAGTATGAACCCAGTCTTGTGCTTGCGCGGTCAATGTAGCCATCGCTGCCGATGTTTGAGAGTCGCAGGTCAACTGCCCAATGCCCGCCGACTATTCCTGTACCGGCGCGTAGGGTCTCCTTGTGCGTGCCGAACGAACCGGCCGAGGTGCTGAACCCTGCATAGGGGCTGGTGTTGAACGCGCTTGTAAGCATGTTGATGCTTGCGCCGAAGGCTCCTGCACCGTTTGTCGATGTTCCCACTCCGCGCTGAATCTGAATGTCCTTGACCGATGATGCAAGGTCGGGGATGTTTACCCAAAATACAGTGTGGCTTTCGGCATCGTTCACGGGAATGCCGTTTGCTGTAACATTTATGCGGCTTGCATCGGTACCGCGTATGCGCAGGCTCGTGTAGCCTATGCCGGCACCGGCATCACTGGTGGCAACAGCGCTGGGGGTCATTGTTACCAGGTAGGGGAAATCCAGGCCTGTGTTGTGCCGCGTGATTTCTTCCCTGCCTATGTTGGTGTAGGCTATGGGAGTGGTTTCGGTTGCGCGCACCGATGTTATCTCTACTTCCTGCAGGCTTGTGTGCAGGCTGTCACTCACTGCCTCCTGTGCATTGAGTACGGAGGCTGTGCTTGCCGTCAGAAGGCAAGCGAGCAATGTCAATCTCTTCATTGCAATTCCAATAATTTGTGGAGCATAGGGCAAAAAAAAGAAATCCTCCATGCTCCGTTGTTAAACAGAAAATGGGGATTTTTCCTGCATTGCTTATACTATTGGAATGTGATATAAGCGTTCTCCCTACGCCGGCATTACCCGGATCAGGTTCTTGGGTATGATCTCAGCCCGTAATTTTAAGGCACCCCGTTGTTGAAATCTGCTGCGAAGGTAGTGAAAGCCATTGAAATGACAAAACAAATAGGATTGTTTTTGTACATGAACGGCTCCATAATGTAAAATGGAACCTGTTGTTGGTGGATATGTGGCGGATTTTGATTATTATTGCAACGAAATAAAAGAACTCTTTCCAAACCACAGCTGTAGATGTTCTTTGTGCTCTGCAGCGCACTTTTTGCCATGAAGAAACGCATTATTGAACGTTCAAGGAATATTATAAGGATATTCAATATACTCAGCGACAACAGGGATATTGGTGAGAATCTTATCTTGTGGTCGTTCATAAAGATGTACTCCGGCCTTGACCGCCTTAAACAGACGGCTGCCGCACTCACATATCATACCTTGTTTGCTGCTGTGCCTATCACAGCATTGATTGTGGCAGTTGCCAACAAAATGGGGTATGGCGAGATATTCAGGGAGCAAGTGCAGTCGCTCTTCATCAGCAACAGCGCAATATCGAGCGGCCTGCTCTCCTTCACCGACAGTTACCTGAACAACACCAACACCAGTCACTGGTTAGGTGCTGCAATCAGCCTCTCGGTGCTGTTGTACTCGGTGTTCTCAATCTTCCAGACAATAGATAACTCGTTCAATTCCCTGTGGAATCTCAAAGGGCATACGTTGGTTCAGCAACTGAAGGTGTTTGTTTTCATACTGATGTTGCCTGCGTTGCTTATTATACTGCTTGTGGTGGGGCTCAGTGTGTTTTCATATTTCAGCGACGGTTTCCTCAAAACTGCGAATGTGCTGCTCATAACCATGGCAATGGTGGTCTTTGCGCTGTTCCTTGCATATAAGTTCATACCCTCGACGAAGGTCGAAGTGAGGTATGCCGCAATCTCGGCCGGCGCATGCGGAGTGGCACTGAGCCTTGTGCTCTACTTCGGTCTTATGGTGCTTGAGACATTCACCAATCTGCAGAATGTGTATGGCGGTCTGGCCAGTGTGCTGCTGTTCATAATCTGGATTAATGCCTCGTGGACAATATGCCTTGCAGGTTCGCGCTGGAACTATTTCCTGCAAGAGGGCAAGCGTATTGACCTTGAGAATAAGTTCAAGACTGTGAGCCACAACTACCGCAAGTTTATTACGGTTCTTGTACTTGCGCATGCAAGCAAACTCTTCGGGCTGTTCGGCAAGTTCCCGCTGCAGGACCTTGTCAACGTAATGAACGACAAATATAACCTGCCCGACCACATAACAGTGGGCATTGTCGATGAACTATGCCACAAAGGAATGCTGTATGGCGATGATTACACAGGAAATATGTATTATTTCAACACTCAATATTCAAAGTGCAATCTGCTGAGGGTCATTGATGAACTTGATACCTTAGGAGATAACTCGCATACGATGCAGATGACTTCCGATGTGCATCTGGCTGGCAAGGAGGGCGAATTGTGGCAATATATAAACGAAGGCAAGTGCAATGATGTGTTGCAATTCGACATTCCGCTGAGCCACTTTCCGGAATAAGCCGTCGGCAAGTGTCAAAATGTCACATTCCGTTTCTTGTGTGCCGGAGAATACGTAAATTTGTCACGGTCGGCAGTAGCGAACCTTTTTGGCACGCTTTTGGTTAATGTAATAATGTGCATGTGTTTTTCATGCACTGTCAATAATAACAATATTCAAAAAATACAGATAACTATGAACATCAGACCATTGGCAGACAGAGTGCTCATCTTGCCTCAGCCTGCAGAAGAGAAGACAATCGGCGGTATCATAATTCCCGATACAGCCAAGGAGAAACCCCTACAGGGTAAAGTTGTTGCCGTGGGCAACGGAACAAAGGAAGAGGAAATGGTTATTGCAGTAGGCGACCAGGTTCTCTATGGCAAGTATGCCGGTACTGAGGTTGAATTTGAGGGCGAGAAGTATCTGATTATGCGTCAGAGCGATGTGCTTGCAATTTTAGGATAAGAAACAGATAAAGATATATAATTATGGCAAAAGAGATTCTATTCAATATGGACGCTCGTGACCAGCTCAAGAAGGGCGTTGACGAGCTTGCAAATGCAGTGAAGGTAACACTTGGTCCCAAAGGCCGCAACGTAATCATCGAGAAGAAGTTCGGTGCACCGCATATCACCAAGGACGGTGTGTCTGTGGCAAAGGAGATTGAACTTGCCGATGCGTACATGAACACAGGTGCCCAACTTGTGAAGTCAGTTGCTTCAAAGACAAATGACGATGCGGGCGACGGTACAACAACTGCTACTCTGCTTGCTCAGGCTATCATTACCGAGGGCTTGCGCAACGTTACCGCCGGTGCCAACCCAATGGACCTCAAGCGCGGTATCGACAAGGCTGTGACCAAGGTTGTCGAGTCTATCAAGGCGCAGAGCGAGGAAGTTGGTGCCGATTACGACAAGATTGAGCAGGTTGCATCAATATCGGCAAACAACGATGCCGAAATAGGCAAACTCATTGCCGATGCAATGCGCAAGGTTTCAAAGGATGGTGTAATCACCATTGAAGAGGCAAAGAGCCGCGACACTACAATCGGTGTTGTTGAGGGTATGCAGTTCGACCGCGGTTATCTGTCGGCATATTTCATTACCGATACCGAGAAGATGGAGTGCGAAATGGAAAACCCATACGTGCTCATCTACGACAAGAAGATTACAAACCTCAAAGATATGCTCCCTGTGCTTGAGCCTGCAGTACAGACAGGCCGTCCTCTGCTTATCATTGCCGAGGATGTAGAGAGCGAGGCGTTGACAACGCTTGTAGTGAACCGTCTGCGCACACAGTTGAAGATTTGTGCTGTGAAGGCTCCGGGCTTCGGTGACCGCCGCAAGGATATGCTTGAGGATATTGCTACACTCACAGGAGGTATCGTCATCAGCGAAGAGAAGGGAATCAAACTTGAGCAGGCTACGCTTGAGATGCTTGGCTCATGCGGCAAGATTACTGTCAGCAAGGATAACACTACAATCGTAGACGGTAACGGCAACAAGGATGCTATTGCTCAGCGCGTTGCCCAAATTAAGGCTCAGATTGCTACAACAAAGAGCGACTATGACAAAGAGAAACTTCAGGAGCGTCTTGCAAAACTCGCCGGCGGTGTTGCTGTGCTTTATGTAGGTGCGGCTTCAGAGGTTGAAATGAAAGAGAAGAAAGACCGTGTCGATGATGCACTTTGCGCTACACGCGCGGCCATTGAAGAGGGTATTGTTCCCGGTGGCGGTGTCGCATATATCCGTGCTATCGACAGCCTTGAAGGTCTTGCAACAGTCAATGAAGATGAGAAGACCGGTGTCGCTATTGTGAAGCGTGCCATAGAGGAGCCTCTGCGTCAGATTGTTGCCAATGCAGGCAAAGAGGGCGCTGTAATTGTGCAGAAGGTACGTGAGGGCAAGGGTGACTTCGGTTACAATGCCCGTGCCGATGTTTATGAGAATCTCTTTGCGGCAGGTGTCGTTGACCCGGCAAAGGTTACACGTGTCGCACTTGAGAACGCGGCTTCAATTGCAGGCATGTTCCTGACAACTGAGTGTGTAATCGTTGAGAAGAAAGAGGACAAGCCCGAAATGCCAATGGGTGCACCAGGCATGGGCGGTATGGGCGGCATGATGTAATATAAGCCTTAAACTACATCATTTTATTCATCTACACAAAAAAGAGGCTGCTAAAAATTATTTTTTAGTCAGCCTCTTGCTGTTTTTTATATCTATATATCATTCCCTGTACCGATTTGCGCAATAATGAAATTCAGTGTATATTCGTGAAACAATATGGATTTAACTGTTTTACTTATGAAAAAACTATTGAAAAACACTGCGCTTTTTGTAATTGCGTTAATGGCCGTTGCTGTTTCTTCGTGCGACAAGGCCGATTGGGTACTCAAAAGTGAAATAGTGGGAACATGGCGTGCAAGTAAAACAACGCAATATGGCGAAACAGAGGAAATTACATATAGTTTTACGGATGATGGCGAATGGCGTTACAAGCATATACGCAAGGATTCTCATGGGCACACTCTATCTAACGAGGACTGGGGAATTTATAGCATAGTGCTTGGTAAGATATCCCTTGAGTCCAAACGGTATACCAGTTATATTTCTTACGATATAGAAATCAAAGGCAATAAACTTTATCTAAGTGACCGCGACTTCAGCATTGTACTGATAAGGGATTAGCCCCCATTTGTAACAAGGGTTAAAACAAATACTTACAAACATTCTCTGTGACATATATCAGATTGCCGATCACCGATGTCAGGAAACTTTCTTCAAAGGTGGGGAAAAATGCAAATGGCGCAATTATTACAAGTGATATGGTTATGTAGAACCACTTTTTACTCAATAAGATATTGTTGTTGAATAGATTCTCAATCCTATTGCTAAACTTGCTCAATATTGGATATCTGCTTTTATCAATAATTGAGAATATCCCGAAAGATGATATAGACCAATATATGATTATTCTTCCTAAATCGCACGAAAGCACAGTGAACATTGGCAGTAAAGAGATGAACTGTATTAGCAGAATCGTAATGAGCCAATTGTTGTCAATTCTCTCATAGTCCAGTTTGGTTACTCTTATCTTGTTTACATTTGCCATTAAATAGAACGATGAGGCATATATTATTGCCCAATAGATTATACGTGTAATACCATCTGTCCTAAATGTGTAATTAGACATGAAATGCCATACGAATGTAGAGGTTGTGTCCCACGAGAGCGCGTTTACGGCAGCGCCTATTGGTAAAGTATAACCAAATTTTTCAATAAAATAGGGTGTGTATGAATTCCATATTGCATTAGCGGTCTCTTCGTTGCCCTTGAAAATGCAAGCAAGTGCCATTGTCACGATTGCCGGCATCACAAAAAAGATTGCTTTTGCGGTACGGCATATAAAATTGCTCTTTCCGTTCATGAAATAATCAAACATCACAAATGGTATAAAGCAGAAGAAACTTGCTTCATGTGAAAGAATTACCAATATGCTTAATATGCTGAACATAAGATAGTTCGTTATGCCCTTTACACAAATTACGGACTTTTGTCGGAACAGTGTCATATAATGTTTGTAAAAATATAGTGCTCCAAAAATTATGAGCATCATAAGTGCATCACGACGGTATATTATTAATCCGTTTATGGCAAAACCTCCAAAGAATAGAATGCTTGGTAACAGATATAATGACAGCCCCTTCTTGCGGAACATATATATCATACACAAAATAAGTGCTGTGGTACTTGTTATCACTATTGCCATGATGGCGTGTGAAACGTCTATATTGAAATTATTATATAACAGTATGAGTAATTCGCCTATGATGCCTCTCCTGACAAAACCGGCTTGAAAGTTTATAAACCAGTCGCTGTAACCGAAAGTTGAAATGTTGGCAATAATTCCTGCTTTGTTGAAGTTGTCGCTTATGGCATCCAATAAATATTGTATAGTAATGATAACGCTATACAATATGAACAACCATTTAATAGTTCTTTCGCTTAGTTTTGTGTAATTGATATTTTTCATTCTTGTTCTTTTTTTTGTATGCAAAAAAAATCCTGTAACTATTTGGTTGCGGGAGAATTTATTTCTATTCTTTCTATGCCTTCCAAAGAGGTTCCATTTCCCAACCATTAGGGAAACCGAGTGCTTTCAGATCAACCTCCGGAAATTTAACAAATAACCATTGAAGTTTTGCAAGCATATCATTTCCAGGAGAAACGATGTCCAAGAAATATTTTATAATACATATATTCAAATAGATTCGTAAAGAATCGGTAGATAGAGTTATCCAAGGACGGTTTATGCGATTGGGTATAGTAGCACGGATAGTGTTTTGTCTATTCCAAACACGAGCATGATGACAACAAGAATTCCTTGTTAGTGTTACGATGGTAAGCCAAGACTCAAACGGCTCTATCTGCAAACCGAATGCTTGAGATACACGCTTCTTTATCTTTTTGTCCTTGATATTGCTATATATGTTCGTAATAATACCAAAAGGAAGTATTTCGGAAAGTATCCAAGCCGGAGGGTATGGATTTGAGTATGTCTTTTTGAAGTGTACTATGAACTCTTCTCTCGATTTCCGCAATTCTGCATCTATCAACTGTATGGTTTTTGTGAATTTTACGTTGTCCGTAAAATAAGCATCATCTGTCATCCAAAACGGATTACCTGTTATTTCGCAACATATATTGGCAACAGCACTACGAACCGCAACCTCAATTTTTTCAATCTCGTTAAAAAGAAACAATCTTAACTTTTTGTCAAAACGATATAGCATCATTACCTTATCAAAAGAGGCGTTGCGCTTGTATCTGTTCAGTTCCTTTGGTGCACAAAGAAACGGATGCATATATGCCGACAATCTATAATAACCAATGCGTTCAATATAGTGCTCAGCCTTGTTCGTGTCAGAAATATGTAATCCTCTTGATTGTAGCAAAGAGACAATGTCGTGTGGATTTGAGTAACTTTTGTTAAATGGAATAGTTGTAGCCATCTGTTGTGCATAAAAATAAAACGACCCGCACATTTGAGCATCGTTGAGAGGCTTGGCGGGTTCTAGTGAGTGCAAATATAGTATAAAAAAGATAAGTTTGCAATAGCAAGTCCCCAAAATATGATAGTAAAGAACAGTTTTTAGTTTTAGTTTATGAATATTGCCAAGATTGAAGGCGTGGGAATATCTACGGTTATGCGATTGAAGAAAGAGTTTTGTGGGTGATATAGAATTACCTTATTATTTAGAGAGTCCTTGTGCTCTATTTTTTTGCCTTCTGAGAAAGTTTCTATTTCCTTATAATTGAAGAAATAATATTCCAAAAAAGCATTGATTGTGAAAAAATGTATATATTTGCAGTGTCAGCAGGGAGAAATCTGCTGACGCAAGAAAGCATTTTGTTTTAAGTCCATATCTTAAATTCGCCAAAATTTTAAACCAAGGACTGATGCAATCAATGCTCATTCTGTGTATATGCAGGTAAGTCGTGCGATCTGTACGATACCCACGTATATATCACGGCGTGGGAATATTGTTTCTTCATAGTTCATTTGGTTAAGGCGTTTGGCGATGCCTAAGATATGTGGACGTAAGGCAACAAGTCTCACGTCTTTCTTGTTTTTATACCTTTTATTAATTGCCAAAGTTCGGAGATTTGTATGGCGGTAATTCTTACACTATGTATTATTTACTTAATTCCATTAAAACTCCGAAAAGCTGTCGGGCTTTTCTGTCAGTTGCTTTGTTTTTATTTAGTTGTCTTAATGTGTTCGCAACGACATTAAGCATAGGCACTTCTGCAACGCAGACAAAAACTCCTATAAATTTTTACTACACTGATACCTATCAGGGTTGTCAGATGATTTATACCGAAGACGAACTTTCTGATTTTCGCAAGGGTGCAGAAATTACAGCCATCTCTTTCTATTATGAAAATACCTCTACATCTGATAAAGTTCCTTCAATTAACTTCAGTGTGAAGATGGGGACAACGACATCGTCCTATTTTTCTTCAAACACAAATCTGTTGTCAACATCTTCTTTAACAGAGGTTGCAAACAAGACAATTGGCGGTTGGGATACAAAGAGCAGTGGATGGGTTACAATTGAATTGAAAACTCCTTTTGTCTACACAGGTGGAAATATACTCATCGACATAAGGAATACTTCAAAGGGAGAGTATCTGAACAACGTATATTTTGCATCGACAAATTGTGATAATTATAAGACTCTTTCCTGGACAGGTGCATCTTCAGCAACTACAACAAGCATCTCCTCCGGTTCCAGGACACAGGCTCGTCCAAACATCCAATTTACATATACCTTGTATTCTGAATTGACAGGCGAGAGCGGTATAACACATTTACATTGCCCTGAGGCTGGTTCTTTCTGCAAACTATACGAAGAGGCTGGTTGTCCAAGAAAAGTAAAGGTAAGTGGATGTATCAATGGTTATGATTTTTGGTGTTTATCGCTGGATCGAGATAGTGAAAACGATAATTATTATTGCTATTTGAACACTCTTGATTATCTTGACCTTTCTGAGGTTACAATAGAAGAATATGTTTGTAGTAGTGATTATAGGTGTAGTACTGAAAATAATAAATTATCATTTAAATTCCAGACATTTACCCTTGACAAACTTGTGTTACCCGATAACTGTGAATATTTTTATTATGAATATAGATATGACTATTGGAGTGAGATTTATAAAGTCATCAACAATGTTTATACAAGAAACCATACACCCTTTGGCATGACCTTCAACAACGTGTATGGTATCCTGCACGTTCCATCGGGTACTAAAATGGCGTGGCAAGAACAGTTGGCAAATGGCACAAACAATGGCAATAGCGATAATTATATCAACAATACTTGTGTTGTTGCTGACACACCTATAAAGACATTGAACAACTGTTTTAATTTGACTTCAACTGAAATTGCCAATGTGGATGTTCTTTATGTGAATTGTGATATTAATGCTGCAGACTTCAAGGTGCTGAATAAAATGCCTCAATTGAATAAATTGGTTATAAACGGCAATATTTTGGCATATACTGGTTCTGGTGGCCCTTTGAACGAAAATACAACATATAAAGCTAATGAAATCCCAACGTGTGCTTTTAAGGGAAATACGTCGTTGTGTACTGTTGAGTTGAGTAATTGCAACAAAATTGGTGACTATGCTTTTCAGAATGCAACAAATTTACGTTGTTTCACTAAACATATGGCATATGACAACCACACAAGCATCATTGGTGATTATGCTTTTGACGGTTGTGTAAATTTGAACAAGGTTGAGAACCCTAGTGAGTATGGTTGTGAATATGGCTTCACATCTATAGGTGATTTTGCTTTCCGTAATACACGACTTTCTCGTATTTCATTATCTTCACGTTGTGAATCTTATGATGAATGGGGAGATAATTACGATTCTTATTATGTTCCATTCACTCACATTGGCAAGAATCCATTCTTTGGAGTTTATAGCACATATGGAATAAAGAGTTATTATGGCTTTTTGTACTCCTATGGTCGTTCAAATAACAGCGGTCCTTTCTCCTTGGATGAAGATTGTAGTACCAATTATACAGGGGTATATCTGCTTATAAAAGACAGTACGTTGTATGCTTCTGCTTTTTACAGAAATGCTCATTACACTTACGACTATGAGGGTAAATATACAATGGAAAGTAAAATAAAGCATGTGGCCGATTATGGCTTGTCAGATGTGTGGATTGAAGAACTTACAATAAGCAGCACTCTTAAAACGGTGGGCGAGGCATTCCTTTACAAATGCCCCGATTTGAAATCGATAAAAGGAAGCAGCCCTGCATTTGTGGCAAAAGATTCGGTTATGTACAATGTCGATATGAGCACATTGGTAAAATACCCAAGCAACCATCCGTTTACAGAATTCCATTTGCCGTTGTCGGTTAAATATATAGAAAAATGGGCTTTTGAAGGGGTTAAGAATCTTACTGCATTGTACGTATATAAAAAAGAACCTATAGATATTGAAAGAGATGTCTTTGAGAATGTAGATAAAGATGCTTTAACATTATACGTACCTTATGGTTGTAAATCTGCTTATATGGCTGCAGAGGGTTGGAGTGAGTTTGAAAATATT
Source organism: Bacteroidaceae bacterium (assembly GCA_045588345.1). GTDB lineage: Bacteria > Bacteroidota > Bacteroidia > Bacteroidales > Bacteroidaceae > HGM04593. Next base: position 2,009 of record JAZNDZ010000068.1, on the reverse strand, counting down.
GTAGAATTAGACCCGACAGAGGTTGCAATAACAATCAACGAATACGGCAGTGCGACCTATTGCTCGCCATTTGCACTAGATTTCAGCGAGGTTGAGGGCTTGAAAGCGTATACAGCTATTGGCTTCAACTCAAGTACACAGGTGGTAACTCTTGCAAGGGTGATGACAGCACCGGCCGAAACCGGTATCTTTATAAAGGGTGAACCGGGCGAATATGTCGTGCCTACCATTGAGGTGTGCAACGACCACACACTAAACCTGCTTGTCGGTACACTTGAGCCAACAGTCGTAAACAGTACTGATGGAGCAATGAGCAACTACAAATTTACAGTCGCAGATGGTGATACAGCACCGATGTTCTACCCATTTGAGGATGGCACTACATTGAGTGGTGGCAAGGCATATTTGCAGATACCTACAGCGTGGTTGCCTGTGACAGCACAAAAATCTTTGAACATCCGCTTTGATGATGGAGAGACAACAGACATTGACGAACTGAAAGGTGAAAACGGAGAGGTGAAAACTATTTACGATTTACAGGGTCGTGTAGTTGAGAATCCCACAAGCGGCATTTATATAATCAATGGTAAGAAGGTAATAATAAAGTAATAAATTCTGTATATGAGAAAAGAATATAAAACTCCTGTGGTTGTAGTTGTTCAACTTGAGACTGAAGTTATAATGACTACCACATCGGCCGAGATTGGCAGTGCTAATGTCGGCAATAAACCGGTTGGTGGTAATACCCCCGACTTATCGAATGGGCACCGTGGTGAGTGGGGTGATTTGTGGAAATAATCCAGCAATTTGCTGCCAACTCAATAATGTAGACTCCTTGTTGATTTAGCAAGTTGGGAGAAACGTTTGAGTCTTACTTTTTTATAGAATCATTAGTATTACTATAGAAGATGACGAAAAAGTGTGTTTTTGCGTTATGCTTGTCCTAAAAATCCTCATTTACGTCAGTAAACTGCGGTTTTTAAGTCTTCGCAAGCCTTAAACTACATCTTTTTATTCATCCCCATAAAGCGAGAGTGACTTTTGGGTCACCCTTGCTTTGTTTATTCAGTACAATTACCTAATATACGTGAGTTCGATATAAGAATTTTAATTCGCATTAAAAGTAACTCGTTGAATCACAGCTCCACAAGACGGGAGAAAACACCGTCGTAGGCCCACTTTGTAAATTCAAAGGATGATTTTCCACAAATTCAGAGTTTAGAACACCGCAAAATGGAAACCGCCAATCGGAAAAACGCAGTTTTTTGTGGCTTAATTTCATAGGAAAACGCCTATAAAGAATAATCTCCCATAACCGTTTTAAGTTACGGGAGATTATGGTGTTTATGAGATCCTTCGCTTTTGCTCAGGATGACAATTCAATTACTTGCTCAATGCGCCTGCGATATCCACTGCGATAGCCCAACAAGTTGGGCACTCCTTATCTTTCTGGAGCACCTACCATCGGGTTGTTACCGATACCGAGGAAGCCCATCATCTCCACGTGTGCGGGAACTGATGAAGAACCTGCGAACCGACGCACGAGTGAGCGCAAAAGAAACTTGTTTATTTTGCCGAGCGAGAAGGAGGACAACGAAGTTAACTGAGCATCAGAGTGCACACGGCCCCAAATGTGACAAGGCGGTCATGCCTATAAAAAATAATCTCCCATATCCGTTTTAAGTTACGGGAGATTATGGTGTTTATGAGATCCTTCGCTTTTGCTCAGGATGACAATTCAATTACTTGCTGAGTGCACCTGCGATATCCACTGCGATAGCCCAACAAGTTGGGCACTCCTTATCTTTCTGGAGCACCTACCATCGGGTTGTTACCGATGCCGAGGAAGCCCATCATCTCCACGTGTGCGGGAACTGATGAAGAACCTGCGAACTGAGCATCAGAGTGCACACGGCCCCAAATGTGACAAGGCGGTCATGCCTATAAAAAATAATCTCCCATATCCGTTTTAAGTTACGGGAGATTATGGTGTTTATGAGATCCTTCGC
>JAZNDZ010000067.1:0-40346 GCA_045588345.1 Bacteroidaceae bacterium | reverse complement strand
GCTTTCTGCAAGCGCATAGAATGCATAATTTTCGAGGCTTGCTGCATCGGGAACAAATGGCAGAATGATTGTTTCATATTTCCCTTCGCTAATGGTGCGGGTGTAACTAACATCGGTAAATGTATTGGTGTTTGTTATATCGAAATCAACTTCTTGGTTGTCATCAAGCACTAAATGACAATTTGCATTGGTTGGTATATTACCAGATATATTTTGAGGATTTGAAGCAAAGATAATATTTGTCAACTCGGGACAACTCCAGAAAAGTTGGTCCGGAATTTCCTTAACTTTTGGCCCAATAACTGCTGATTTTAAAATTGCTTTCCAACTAGACCCTGTTGACGTAAATGGCCCAAAAGCGTTCCCAGAAGTAGAATAATACAAATCTCTTCCAATATAAATCCGTTCAATATTCAGATACCTCAACAGTCCACCGCCGACACCATCCTCGTATTTATTGTTGCCAAGGAATAATAATTCTGTTCCATCTTCAAAAATTATCTCTTTCAATGAACTGCAATTCTCGAAAGCGAAATTGCCAATTCTGGTAACGCTGCATGGAATAGTAATGCTTTCAAATTTTACGCCACTAAAGGCTTGTTTGCCTATTTTAACAACGCTGCTTGGGATAGTTATTTGGGTGATACAGTTTCCGCCAAAAAATGAGAAATCTTTAATTTCTGTAATGCCGTCGGGTATAACAAGGTCGGTGAGTAACTCTCCGTTCAGGTACAGTTCGCTTGCATAACAAAGAGGATTGGAGTTTGTAGTCATGAAGTTTATCTTGCACCATGCTGCAAGATCTTCAATATGCACCTCGTTTATTTCAGCACACTGATTGAATGCGTTTTTTCCTATAGTCATTATGCTGCTTGGGATTGTAATGCTTGTAATATCGGAGCAATAATTGAATGCATACTCTTCTATATTGGTAACGCTGTAAATAGAGTTGTTGTAGGTTACTGTCTTGGGTATTACGACACAACCCGTATACTCATTACTGTATTCGTTGCTTGTATTCCCTTTGTACGTCACCGCAACCATTCTATTTACATCATCAATAATGCTGTAATAAATACCATCAACCTCAAAGTCGTGTGCAGAAACAGTACCTGCACAAATCAGTAATAAGGCTAACAAAAATCTTTTAAATGTGTTTAAGGATTTCATAAAAACATCCGATTAAAGAGTAATAAATCTTTGAGGCATAAAAAGCCTGTAGATATCGTTAAATTTAAATTTATCGCCTGCTCAACAGCGATTTGCAGTTTGCAGTCTTGACAACGCCTCTTTATCAAGCCTGTACGTTGTCCACTCATCAAGCGACACAGCACCCATTGAACGGTAGAAGTCTATGCTTGGTGTGTTCCAGTTAAGGCACACCCACTCCATTCTGCCGCAACGACGTTCGCATGCAATGCGCACAAGTTCCATGAAAAGAGCCTTGCCATAGCCTTTGCCGCGGTATTCGGGATATACATACAAGTCCTCAAGATAGAGACCTGCACGCCCTACGAATGTTGAAAAGTTATGGAAGAAGAGCGCAAAGCCAACCTCCTTGCCATCTTCCATAGCAAAGATTACCTCGGCACGTTCTTTGTCAAAGAGTTGCTCTTCGAGCGTTTCTTCTGTAGCCTCAACATCGTTCTCCATTTTCTCGTATCTTGCTATTCCTTTTATGAACTCAAGTATAAGCGGTGCATCTTCGCGCACTGCCTTGCGTATGACAGCTGTTTTTCTTTCCATATCCTGATTATCATATAAAGGCAGATTCTACAAAACCTTTTTTGAGGATTTATAGAACCTGCCGATAATTGTTGAATAATTATTTTACCACTTGATGAAACGGTGTGAACGGACCTCGCCACCACACTTTATTACTGCGATGTATGGCGATTTGGGCTGCGCTGCAAGCGAAACAACCGCCTCACCGCCTGTTGCCATGGCATTACCGACCATAACTCCACCGAAGTTTATTACTTTGACCTCGGCACCGGCGGGCAAGCCTGCACAACGCAATGTCTGCGATGCCGTATCGTACTCTACAGCACAGGCATCAACACCTACGTTCTCAACACCTGTGTCCTCACCATTGATAGTGCTTATACGCAACTTATGCGATACAGGAGTGTAAGGACAGTAATACTTGAATTCTGTGCCAGGGCCACAACTTCCGTTACCGATACCGCGCTGCATGTAGTCTATTGTAGCATAGACAACGTCGTCCTTCTTCAAATCCCATGGGTGCAGTTCGGGAACAAGATACTGTGTCTGGTCGTAATGCGACAAGGAGAATGATACTTCACCCTCGGTTTCAACCTTGATTGCATTGCCGTTCTCAGGATTCCACAATGTAAAGTCGCGCAATGCCATGCGGTTACCGTGTGACTGCGGGTGGGCATACATCTCAAACATGTCGTCTACGGTTGTTGTATAACGGCCGAGGAACGAACCTGTCTGGCGGTCTATGTAGTTTTCCCATGGACCCTTTGCATAATACTCTACATTCTCGTAACCGGCAGGGAACAGCATGTCAAGACCGATGCGGCGCAATGCGTTAGTCTTGGGACTGTAATCGACCTTCATATCTACTACACCGCTTGCATATACTGTGTATGTAATGACGTATGGACACTTGCTATGGCTGGCGTTTACTGTAATATTGCAGGTCTTTCCGTCGCCCGAAAGTGCGCTGCTTACTGTTGCGGAGTTAATTGATGTCTTACTCTCGCCAAAAACATGCTCGCCATAGGGGCTCTCGTTCTCTATCCAGCGGATATTGCTGTAGATTGGGAAATTGCCAGGCTCTGCAACCTGAACGTCATTGGCAATCCACTCTGTAATGAAACCTTGCGCATCAACCTTAAAACTGATATTGCTATTGGTTACAGAAACACCGTTGTTCTTGTCAACAGTCAGAGTCTCACTTGCCTGTGGAACTGCGCCCAAAGAGGTGCGTTCCTGAAGCACGAACTGCTCTGTTGCCATAGGATAACCGGCCTCACACCATATTTCGGCATCATTCTTGAGCAACTCCACATTAAGTGCATACTCCTTGCCACTCTCCAGTTCTGTTGTAAAGTTCAACGGAACCGATGCTGTTGCACCTGGAGCAACTGAAGGCATTTCCATTGTGTTCTCTTCAACGACATTGCCGTCGCAAAGGAGTGTATAACGCAGAGTGAACCCATCAAGATTGATGAAGTTGTACTTGTTCTTTATCGAAAGGTTGCCATTGCTGTATGTGAACTTTACATACTGGTAGACCTTCTTTACCTCGGTGAGTTTTGCAGTCCACGCACGGTCGGCAGTAACAATACCGTTGTTACAGAAATTTCCCTGGTGAGGGCCCGGATAGTCGTAGCCGCTTGTGTAGTGCGGGAATCCGTTCTTCTCAAGTTGACCGTTCTTTATTGCCTGCGGGTCGTATATTGACTGGTCTACCCAATCCCAGATGCAACCGCCGATACCGTACTTGCTGCCCTCGATTATATCCCAATAATCCTGCAGATTACCCACCGCATTACCCATTGCGTGCGCATACTCACAAAGGAAGAATGGCTCACCACCGATACTGTTGGCGCAATGGCTTTGAGTATAAGAGAGGTTAGGATACATCTTTGAATCAAAGTCGGTATTGTCCGCAGAGTTATCGTTTGAATAGCCTTCATAATGTACCGGGCGAGAATCAAGAGCCTTGACTGCTGAGTATGTAGCATCGAAGTTCACACCCACACCCGACTCATTGCCGAGTGACCAGAACACCACTGACGGGTGGTTGCGGTCGCGATATACCATGCGTACAGTACGGTCGACGTACTGCGCCATCCATGTGGGGTCATTCGAGATGCAGTTCTTCTTCTTCTCACTCCAACTCTTGTGACACTCCACATCGGCCTCATCCATTACATAAAGGCCGTAGTAATCAAACATCGCATACATCTTTGCCTGACGTGGATAGTGGCTTGTACGTACAGTGTTGATATTGGCCTGCTTCATCAACTCCACATCCTTGAGCATTGTAGCCATGTCAATGGCACGGCCATGGATTGGATGGGTATCCTGATTGTTCACGCCCTTGAAATATACACGCTGGCCGTTGATGAGCACAACGCCACCTGTTATCTCAATTTTACGGAAACCGTACTTTGTAGAAAAGACCATCTCTTCATTGCCGGCAGAATCCTTCTGGCGCACAACAACTGTATAAAGGTTAGGAGTCTCTGCTGTCCATGCCTGCAAAGAGGACAAGTCATCGAAAAGAATATTACATTCTGCAAGTTTTGCACCCTCGGCGAGTTCTACGTTTGCACATTCCGTTGCAACCACTGTACCGTCAGGAGCAATGAGTTCAACCTCGACCGCCTTGCTTGCTGCCAAGCCTGTGCGGTTGTCAACCTCAAGGGCAACGTTCATGCTACCACCGTTGTATGCGCTGTTGAGAGTACTTGTTATGTAATGGTCACGCACGAATGTCTTTGGTGTCGCGTAAAGATATACATCACGGTGCAAACCACTCATGTGGAACATATCCTGACCTTCGAGATAAGAAGCATCGCTCCAACGGAATACCTGTACGCATATATTGTTCTCACCGGTATGTACATAATCGCTGATATTGAACTCATGGTCGTTGTTGCCGCCCTGAGTATAGCCAACATAGTTGCCGTTCACCCAAACGAATGCAGCACTGTAAAGACCATCGAAATGCAGGAACACGTTCTTGGCATCCCAGCCCTCGGGCAATGCAAATGTGCGGCGATACGAGCCTACGGGATTGTCTCCCACACCCTCTACCTTGTTGGCAACGTATGGAGGATTGTTGTGGAAGGCATACTCAACGTTCACATAAAGAGGAAGGTCATAGCCCTTCATTTCCCAGCATGAGGGAACATCTATATCGTCCCAAGCCGAAACATCAGCATCATTGCCCCAGAATTCATCTTTCTTTGGGCGTGCCGAGGGGTCCTTCACAAAATTGAATTTCCAGGTTCCGTTGAGCGAGAGGTAATCGGCTTTTGTTGGAGTGAGCCAAGGAAGATTGTAGTTGGCATCTTCCTTCATTGCTGCGGTTGATGTATAAGGAATGAATGTTGCATGAGCTGCTTCTTTGTTCTCTTCGAAAATCTGCTGGTTCTCCCAATAGTCGCCTAACGGTGCTGCAACTTCAGTAAAGAAAAATTTGGTTTCGTCACCGCCCTTGTCCGCTGTCGCTACAAGTTGCTGACCGGCAACAGATTTTATATAGTACTTCGTGTTCTGGTAGATACCATAGAGACGGTAAGTTCCGTCGCCTACCTCTTCGGCATATACGTTCTGATTGTAATTCTCGGTGTTCTTTGTATAAAGAAGCGGAGTCTTGTCACCGTTCAGGTACATATCGAGCGAAAGGTCACAGCTGTGAACTGTGAATACAAGGGCATCCTTGCCACTTGTAATTTTCCACATCTGTCCTTCGTCGCCCTCTACGTATGGCTTTGAATAGACATAATCGGCAAGTTCTGAGCCATCGGGAGCCGTAAAAACCTCTTTGTTGGCAACATTGCTGATTACAAATGTCTTGCCCGGTGTTGGAGGAAGTGCCTGACGCTTGCCTGTATCATGGAAACGGAATAGTATTGCATTGCCTGAATATGCTGTTGACATCAAGGGATAACCATTGGATGCAGCAGCAAGGTACTGATAAGGGTTTGCTGCATTGGCAAGTTTATATACATCGGCTTCTACCTCAACCAACTTGAAATGCTGGTTAGGGTTCGCCGGCTCATAGTTCCACTGTACAGGATAACCCACGCCCGGTGCCATGTCGAGTGCCTTGCCCGATGTCGGGTTTACAAGAATTATGACACCCTCGGTTTCTGTAGAATAAAGAGCCCACTCCTGACCAGAGTTTGAGGCATTGCCGGTTTCAAAGACAATCCTTACATCATTGTTCACATTACCGCCGTTGGAGAGGAACTTTCCGTTGGAAAGGTTCTCAATGCGATAAATTTTCATGGCCGACGGCTCAAGTCCTTGAGCATTGACCACAGTTGCAGACAAGCAGATGAATAGTGATATTGCTGCAACAAAAAATTTTGAGATTCTTTTCATAAATATAGTTAGTTTTATCAATACGCGTCAAGCAACGGTGCAGAACGGACAAGTACAAAAACCCATATACACACACCTGTGACATAACATTAACTTTTACAAAGGTATCAAAAGTTATGAATTTATAATAAATTGTAAAATATAAGTTATGAATTTTATATTTTTTTCAGAACTCGCATTTTTGAAGTAACTTCGCGTAAAATTAGAATATCGCACAACAAAGCACGATGAAAAGGAAGATTATAGCAATTATATCTGTTGCAGTAATTGCAGCACTGGGAATGGTCATAGCATTTGTTCCCGGAGAGGAAAATGCCGCAGAAGGGGTTTCAATGACCGAAAAAAACTCAGAGGAAAAATCGGAGCCTGTACCTGCTGTCACAAAATACGGATTACCCATAGAAGAGTTTATTGTGACCTACGACACCGTCAGGCCAAAAGAGACACTCGCTACGGTGATGTACAGGCTGGGGTTCAGTTCCAACGATATATACAAGGCGACGCAATGCCCCGACAGCATCTTCAACGAGAAGAGGATTAGACCAGACGAAGCCTGTGCACTGCTATGCGACAGCGACAGCACAGCGCGTTACTTTGTATATGAGACCTGCCCTAAGAGTTACGTCACCTTTGACATAGCCAACGGTTTCCATGCCGCCAGACATGAAAAGCCTGCAAGTTGGAAAACAAGCACGGTTGCCGGGCGTGTAGTATCCTCACTTTGGGCAGCAATGGAAGAGAGCGATGCTTCGCCGCAGTTGGCAGTGCTCATGTCGCATATATTCGGCTGGTCAATCGACTTTTTCGGCATACAGGAAGGCGACGAGTTCCGCCTTATATACTCACAGGAACATGTCGAAGATAAACCGCTGAACAACTACCGCATTGAGGCGGCATCCTTCAGTGCATCGGGAAACACGGTATATGCAATACCATTTACGCAAGGCGAGGAAGAATTATTCTACAACATTGACGGCAACAGCCTTGAAGGCGCGTTCCTTAAGGCACCGCTTGATTTCTACCGCATTTCGTCAAAATTCTCGAACAGCCGATACCACCCTGTTCTGAAACGTTACCGTGCTCACCACGGAGTTGATTATGCCGCACCCAAAGGCACACCTGTATATGCAATAGGCAGCGGAAAGGTAATCAAGAAAGGGTATCAGGCCAACGGCGGCGGCAACTATGTAAAGATACGCCACAACAGCACCTACACGACAACCTACATGCACCTGTCAAAATTCGCCAAAGGATTAAAAGAGGGCGATTATGTGAAGCAGAAACAGGTAATCGGTTATGTGGGTTCTACCGGACTTTCGACAGGACCGCACCTCGATTTTCGCGTCTATGAGAACGGGAAGCCAATTAACCCGCTGACAATAAAATCGCAGCCCAAAATGCCTATAAGCGAAGCCAACAAAGAGGCTTTTTCCATTGTCAGGGATTCGCTTGTAAACAGATTGGCAAATATTAACATTGCCACAAAAGAATAACGTAAGTGAACCCCGAAGTCTTGAAAGGACTTCGGGGTTCACTTACGTTATTCTGTAACTTTTACTTTCTCTTTTTCGGATTTGCAGGGAACCACCCCTTCTCAACCCTTTTCTTCTGCTGGAACACCTCGCCTATGCTCCAGAAAGACGAAAATGCAACCACTCCCAAAATAATGGAAAGTGTGAGATTGCCTACCAACAGTGATGCAATGCAGGCAACTATACCCAACAAAAGGAAAAGCCACCAACTCTTGACACCTATGTAATATTCAGCCTTAATCACAAGCGGATGAAAAAGTCCTATGACCAAGAATGTTGCTACGCCTATTATTATTCCCGAAAAATTAAGTTCCATAAAGAGTTCTTGTTTTGCCGTGCAAAAATAACTACAGAACAGATAAACACAAAAAAATAATTTGTAGTTTTCATGACCTTAACCTATTTTTGCAACAAATGAAAAAAGAAACAAAAATATAACAACCATGAACATCCTAAAGAAGATAATCCAAACTGGTACATTGGCATCATTGCTTTTTGCATCGGCAACAGCCAATGCACAGGAGACAGAGTACACTCCAACCCCCGAGAACCTGAAGGCACGCCAGGAGTTTGCCGACAGCAAATTCGGAATCTTCATCCACTGGGGTATTTACAGCATGTTTGCCCAGGGTGAATGGTACTTGCAGAACTTCCCTATTGACAAGAATGAGTATGCAAAGGCTGCCGATGCATTCTACCCCCACCGTTTCAATGCAAAGGAGTGGGTAGCCGCAATAAAGGATGCCGGTGCAAAGTATATATGCTTCACGAGCCGTCACCACGACAGTTTCTCAATGTGGGACACAGAGCAGAGCGACTACAACATTGTTGACGCTACCCCATTCGGGCGCGATGTAATAAAGGAACTTGCAGATGAGTGCCACAAGCAAGGAATAAAACTGCACCTCTACTATTCGCACATTGACTGGGCACGCGATGAATATCCTTTGGGTCGCACAGGAACAAAGGTAATAGGACGCGACAAGGCAAAAGCCGACTGGCCCGCCTATTATGAATTCATGAACAAACAGTTGACCGAACTGCTCACAAATTACGGTGAGATAGGCGCAATTTGGTTCGACGGCAAATGGGACCGCGACCAGGACACTGTACCTTTCAACTGGCAACTCGACGAGCAGTATGCCATGATACACCGCCTGCAGCCGGCATGCCTCATTGGAAACAACCACCACGAGACACCCGTACCGGGCGAAGACATACAGATATTCGAGCGTGACCTCCCTGGCGAAAACAAGGCCGGGCTCAGTGGCCAGGACATCAGTCGCCTGCCACTTGAAACTTGCCAGACAATGAACGGAATGTGGGGATATAAACTCGTTGACCAGAACTACAAGAGTACCGAGACACTGCTTCGCCTGCTCATAAGCACATCGGGAAAAGGCGCTAACCTTCTGCTCAATGTAGGGCCTCAGCCTAACGGAGAGATTCCTGCCGCTGCGCTTGAGCGTATGAAGGAGATTGGTGAATGGCTGCGCACAAATGGCGAAACTGTATACGGAACCACAGCAGGCGATATTCCTGCACAGGAATGGGGCGTTACCACACGCAAGGGCAACCGTCTTTTCGTACACATATTCAACCTTGACAGCAAGGAACTTCTGTTGCCATTGGGATGCAAGGTAAAGAAAGCATTTACATTTGCAGACAAAAAGGCGGTCAAGTTCAAGAAAACAAAAGAAGGTGTGAAGTTGATGCTTGGTGAAGTTCCACAGGGAACTGATTATATTGTAGAACTTATCACTAAGTAATAATAAACTGCCACATTACAGTTTTCACCTTTCAGATTTATATCATGGCAATACTTGAGATTTGTGCCGGGAGCGTGGAGAGCGCTATTGCAGCACGCGACGGCGGAGCACAGCGCATTGAGTTATGCGCAGCACTTGAAGTTGGCGGTGTAACGCCGTCGGCAGGGCTCATAGCAGAGGCTCGAAAAATTGATGGATTGACACTCAACGTTATCATACGCCCAAGAGGGGGTGACTTCCTTTATAACGAATATGAGGCCGCATGCATGGAACAGGATATACGCACATGCAAGCAGTTGGGTGTAGACGGTGTGGTCATTGGCGCACTCACAGCAGATGGTGACATTGACACCGTGTTATGCAAGCGCCTTATCGCTGCCGCCAAGGGTATGAGCATTACCTTTCACCGTGCATTCGACATGTGCCGCGACCCCAAGAAGGCTCTTGAGGAACTCATTGCAATGGGTTGCGACAGAGTACTGACATCGGGACAGGCAGCAACAGCCGAAGCCGGCATACCTCTACTGAAAGAACTTGTACAGCAGGCTGGCAGGCGCATAATAATAATGCCGGGGTGCGGTGTGAACAGCAACAACGCGGCCGCCATACTAAGCGCAACAGGAGCAACAGAGATTCATGCCTCGGCACGCAAGAGTGTGGGTAGCGGCATGAAATTCCGCCACAGCGGAGTGAGTATGGGCAACACCGAAAATGATGAATACGCCCGCAAAGAGACATGCAAGAATGAGGTGAAGAAGATTGTAGAATCTATTGCATGAATAATTGCCTTATATAAGAAACAGATAGCGGCACGCCGCTATCTGTTTCTTATATAAAACTATACAGCACCGAATGATTGCAGCCAATAATAGAAATCATCTACCGTGGCATACTCGTTCATATCAATGTAGTTTATCGCATAGTCAAGCGTGACAGCACAACCGTACTTGGCATACAGCTCTTCGACCAGCAGTTCAGGATTCACCGGCGGATACATCATTCATTAAGTTTGTTTACCACTTTAATCAGTTGTTCGCCAAGGCCAATAGAATAGCCCTGCGACATGAACACTACGCGATTGAAGGTATCTGCAACAAGAATTACAGGACGGTTGGGGCTCTGCAGTTTCATATTCCTCACAATCTCATTGTATATTGTATCGTCAATATCGGTACCCCACACCACTGTTGACGGCAGATTGGGGAAATCATTGACAAAGCGACCGGCCTCGCCCTTATCGCGGAAGAGAAGCACCATCTTCTGACCCCACTTCTCGAACTCCTTTTTATAAGGCATAACATCGCGCAAGAAATGATTTACCGGTTCACTACCCGGAGCGATGAGAGCAATTATATAATATCCGCGCCCCGTTGCTGAGAGCAATGAACGGTTGCGTTCCCCTGTCAAGTCATAGAAAAGATTCTCGCTATTGAAGTCGCCAATTACCTGAAGTTCCTCACTGCTTTCGCGTTGCACATATTCGAGGAGAGTCTCTTTCCCTTCCTCAATAGTAAAGAATGTCAGATGTGCCTGCACACTACCGTCAGCCATTCGGGTACCGGTCATCATGAAGTAGTCACCGGCATCCATTGGAGTGCCCTCACGGAAATGGGAATTGACTGTTGTTGCCTCTTCGGGGTAACCGAGCAGTTGCAGACGACCGTCTACAATCTTCGATATTGAAAAGTGAGAGTAATATTTTGGATTATCGAAATAGCGTGTGGGCGTGAAATCGAGCCTCAAAGTTCCCTGAGGCATATTTTCACCAGTTGAAGCCTCAAAATCGACATCATACCATTTGTTGCCCATCATATATTGCGTTTTCCCTGTAACCTCATCTATACGGGCCGGTATACCAATCGCACGGGCACCTGAGACAAAGAAGATGTCACGTGAATGAGAATCGGCAACCCGCATGTTCCATACACCTTCGGGCGACATGCAGAGAGAGAGAGGGTTCCAATCCCCATTTACTGCAATATTCTCGCGGCACCAGTTGACCCAACGTTGCGGGTCGCCGGCAAAGAACTGACGTTCATCGGCATTGAACTGTTTGCGGAAGAAAGACTTGTATGGTGTGAGCATTTCGTTGCTTACCCTTGGATTGAGAATGTAATTACGGAAATCCTCGTCATAACTGCCGTTGCGGACAGTGTTCCACAGATGGTCATCGAGCACTTCACGGCTTATGTCGCGCAAATCCTTGTCCGACACTACCGAAAGCAGGAAATATGCAAGTGCAAGTTCCTCACGTGGAGTATCGGCAAGGAACTTCTCAATTGTAGCATGGTTGCCTCTTGACTTTAGCATAATGTTCACGATATCTTTCTCGTGCAAGCCGCCGAAGCCCAGATACTGTGCAAACATACCGGCCTTTTCGGCGGTAATAAATGTTGATACGTATGCCGCGCGCAAAGAGTCTTCATACGCAAAACGGCGTGCATTCTCGGCTGCCAGTTTCTCGCTTACATAAGGTACGGTGTTGCGTTCCGCCGGCGGTGTTATATTCATCTCCAACACTGCATTATATCCAGGGCCTTTATCAAGAACAACCTTTACATCATTCTCTTTGCCTGCTGCAAACTTGGCAAAACCGAACTTGCCGTCTTTTGAGGCCCATGCCACCATGTCGCCCAAGCCGCTTGTAATTGATGTACAGCCATTTTCATCACAGACCTTAGTTGCCGCCGTGAAGAATTCGGCATAATTGTAAATCTTGAATTCAACAGTGGCTTTTACAGGATTGCCGGCCTCATCGACAACCTGCACTTTAGTAGTTGCCACTGGCGCATAGTTTGATGTTACGTTTATTTCGGTAAAGCAGGGAGTTACGCTCAACACCTCCTCGGGACCGTCATAACTACCGAAAGCATTGGTGTGCATGAGCATTCCGCGTGAAGCCGGAGCATTGAACCAAGCAAGGTTGAGCACGGGCTCGGGTTCACAGGCACCAAGAAAATACCATTTGCCGTCAATCCATGCCTCAACCCAGGCATGATTGTTGTCGGTATGCGCCCAACGTGGCGTATATACCTGACGCGCCGGGATTCCTACGGCACGCAATGCAGCTACTGTAAATGTCGATTCCTCGCCGCAACGGCCGTATGCTGTACGAACTGTCGCCAGCGGAGAACTGGTGCGTATGTCACTGGGAGTGTATGTCACTTTCTCGTGACACCAATGGTTCACTTCAAGTACAGCATCGTACATGGAGAGTCCCACGACCCGCTCTTTCAGTTCGTTGTAGAAGACAGTGCGGCTATTGTCAAGATCTTCATTGTTCACACGCACAGGCAATACGAAGTGGAGAAATTCCCTGACAGGAACTTTGCTGCCCCAAGGCATTTCACGACGTGCGGCAAGCGCGTAATTGACATTTTCAAGATGAAAATCGCCCGAATAGTCGGCAATATCGGGGAGAGGCATATAAGCATAGAGGAACTGCATTGCCTGACGTTGTCTGCCGGTCAGTTCCTTGTCAAACACCTTGAAGTAACTGTCGTTAGCCACAACCTTGCGGCGTTCCTCAAAATCTCGCGCAATTTTGCCGCTTTTATCAAATGTCTTCTGCGCATAGAGTTCTCCTGATGAGAGTGCCACAAGAAGCATTGCAAACAATAGATAGAATCCCTTTTTCATATTTTGCTTGTTTAATTTCGTGTTTGGGAAAGCATCGTGCTTTATAATACACAATCCTAATTTGCAAATATAGGTGAAATTACCGAAAGGACACAAAAAAAAACGGCAAGAACGGCAAATAACAGCAAATAACAGCAGCCGGCAATGCAATTTCTCTCGCACGCGCCCGTTATTCTAATAACTTTTATTAACTTCGCAATTTGTAGAACTAAATTCAGGAGAATACGTGGACAACAAGATAAAAACCAAAAGCCTTGTCAAATGGCTTTGGAAAAATTCCGAAGGAGCACGCAAACAGGCTGTAGCCAACACGCTGATAGGAACACTTGATGTAGTTTGCCAACTGCTATGGGTGCTTGCATGCAAACATGCAATAGATATTGCTACCGGCGTGGAACAAGGTTCGCTCGCAATAACCGGCATTGTTATAGGTTCGCTCATGCTCATTGAAATACTCTCACGTGGCATAAGCCGTTGGATTCATGCCGTCATAGGCACAAAAGTACGCAACGGTATGAGGCTTAAGATTTTTGCAAGACTGTTACGGGGCGACTGGATGGGATTGCAGAAACACCACACAGGAGACCTTACCAACCGTCTTGAGGGAGATGTCAACAGCATAACCTCACTGATAACCGAGGTAATTCCTTCCACACTGGTGGTGATAGTGCAGCTTATTGCATCTTTTGCCCTATTGTTCTGGATGAGCCCGATATTAGCTCTGTCTATAACCGTTGTATTGCCTGCCTGCCTTTTCGTCAGCCGTTTCTACGTACGGAAGATGAGGATGTTCAACCGCGATGTGCGTGACAGCGACAGCAAGATACAGTCTGTTTTGCAAGAAAGCCTGCAGCACAAGGAACTTATCAAGACACTTGAGCAAAACAGTTCTACCGAGAAGCAACTTACAGAACTGCAAAAGCAACTCCATTCCCAAGTTGCGAACCGCACCAAATTCTCTTTGGGAGCATTCTCTCTCATTCAGTTAGGCTTTGCTGTTGGTTATCTCATTGCATTCATGTGGGGAGCAGCCGGGTTAAAAGAGGAACTCATAACATTTGGTACAATGACAGCCTACCTTCAACTTGTAGGCCTTATACAACGCCCGACCATGGACCTGAGCAAATTTGTACCGGGCATAGTGTCTTCATTGACCGCAGCCGAAAGACTCTATGAACTTGAGGACATTCCATTGGAGAAGCAGGGTGATGCGATTATGCTGGACGGCACTGCCGGCGTACGGTTCAACGGGGTCACATTCCGTTACACCGAAGAGAGCCGCCTGATACTTGACAACTTCAGTTACGATTTCCCGCCAAACAGCAGCACAGCCATTGTAGGCGAGACCGGTGCCGGAAAGAGCACACTTATACGCCTGCTTGTGGCGCTCATAAACCCGAACTGCGGAGAGATTGAACTGTACAACGGCAAAGAGAGCCACAAGTCATCGACACTGACACGCCGTAACTTCGTATACATTCCGCAAGGCAACACCCTTGTCAGCGGTACCGTACGCGACAATCTGCTCATGGGCAACCCCAATGCCACTGATGAGGATATGCGCAATGCGCTTCACATTGCTTGTGCCGACTATGTCTTTGAAATGCCCGACGGCATTGACAGCGAGATTACCGAACGTGGCGGCGGACTGAGCGAAGGACAGGCACAACGTATTGCTGTAGCACGCTCCATTCTGCGCCCGGGAAGCATACTTATCCTTGACGAAGTGACATCAGCACTTGATGAGGAGACCGAGCAGGAGATGCTTCGCCGCCTGACACAGAGCCAGATTGGCAAAACACTTATTTTCGTCACTCACCGACCGGCCATAATGCAATATTGCAACCAGGTATTGAGAATTGAAAAACCCGCAAAAATACATTGACAGATAATAAAGCAGGAAAAAGACCGTTTTTAAAAGGATAAACAAAGTTACTATGATTGAATATCTGAGAGGAGAACTTGCTGAACTTTCACCTGCAACTGCAATAATCGAATGTTGCGGAGTAGGTTACGAAACAAGCATAACACTTAACACATACAGCGCACTGCAAGGAAAAAAGGATGTAAAGGTGTATATCTATGAGGTTATACGCGAGGACACCCACCAACTTTATGGGTTCAGCACAAAGCCTGAACGCGAATTGTTCCTGTTGCTTATATCCGTATCGGGCATAGGCGGAAATACAGCGCGCACGATTTTGTCGGCATTCACAGTGAACGAACTGTGCGATGCCATTGCGACAGGCAACGAAGTTGCCATAAAAAGCGTAAAGGGCATAGGACTGAAGACAGCCCAACGGCTCATAGTAGACCTCAAGGACAAGATTTCAGGTATATACGACGGTACAACAAGCAACGCAGCCCCTGTTGCAGCAGCTAACAACGACAACATTGACGGCGCTGTTCAGGCACTGGCAATGCTGGGATTCCCAGTCTCGGCAGCCAACAAAGTCGTACAGTCAATAGCCAAGAACCAGCCTGAAGCGACCATTGAGCAACTGATAAAACTTGCACTTAAGCAATTGTAAGAAAACACACGGGTATTATGCAGAAACGCACATTGGTTTTTATGATTCTCCTTTTCGCGAGTATGATTGTACTTGCGCAGGGGAACGTGCGTTCCGATTCTATCCGCAAGGCAAGAAGAGAGGCGCGTAACCAGACAAAGGCGCGGGAAGCAAAGGACACGATACCGGCACGCTTTCCCATAGCAAAAACAACCCCCGATAACATTGACGACCTTCAGCACCACGCACTTGACCTCAAAAGCCCGCAGAACATCGTCACCGACACCGTATACAACGAGAAGGACAGCACCTATGTCATATCTACAAGGTTAGGCAACAGTACTGTTTTAGGTACTCCGCTGTTGCTCAAACGCGATGAATATTCCCTTTGGCACCAGAGGAAGCAGATGCAGAGTTTTTTCAGAAAAAAAGGCAACGAGGAGTGGGAGGGCTCAAAGAAGAAGGACAAGTTTGACTTTACCGACATGCACTTTGACCTTGGCCCGGCCGAGAAGATATTCGGCCCGGGAGGTGTACGCATAAAGACACAGGGTAACGCAGAAATAAAGATTGGATATTCTCTCCAAAGCATTGACAATCCCTCGTTACCCTCACGCAGCCGCAATACAAACAGTTTTGATTTTGACGAGAAAATTAACCTCAACATGCGAGGCAGTGTCGGCGACAAAATGAACATGGACTTCAACTACAACACTGAGGCCACGTTCAGTTACGACGCAAAGAAAATCAATTTAAAGTATGAAGGCAAAGAAGACGAAGTAATAAAACTGATTGAGGCCGGCAACGTCTCGTTCCCCACAAACTCAAGTCTTATCAAGGGTGCATCCTCCCTTTTCGGTATAAGGGCCGACATGCAGTTCGGCAAACTCACTTTACAGACAGTCATATCCCAGAAGACATCCAACACCAATGTAGTGAGTTCTAAAGGAGGTACACAACTCACCACATACGAAATAGAGATTACAAACTACGACGAGAACAAACACTTCTTCCTTGCGCACTACTTCCGCGACAACTACGACCGCTCAATGTCACAGTTGCCGACAGTGCTTTCGGGAATTACCATAAACCGCATCGAGGTGTGGGTAACGAACAAGACCAGCGACTATAACAACCCGAGAAACATTGTTGCATTCACCGACATCGGCGAGAGCGAGCACATAAGCAACAGCATGTGGACCGGCAATGCCGGAATGCAGATACCGGCCAACGAGGCAAACAGCCTTTACTCGCAGATGAACAGCACGTACTCCGAAATACGTGACATTGATAAGGTAAACAATGTGCTTGGCAGCATCGACGGGATAAGCGGCGGAACCGATTATGAAAAACTCTCAAATGCACGCCTTCTATCATCATCGGAATACACGCTGAACAATGTACTGGGTTTCATCTCGCTGAAGACCCCGTTGCGCTCCGACGAGGTCCTTGCTGTAGCATACGAGTTCACATATGGCGGGCGCACATACCAGGTGGGTGAATTCTCAAGCGACGTAAAAGAATCAAAAACAACCCTTTTTGTAAAGTTGCTGAAACCCAATGCATGCTCACCGAAGAACGGATGCTGGAATCTTATGATGAAGAATGTCTACTCGCTTGGCACACGCGACCTTAAAGGGACCGACTTCAAACTCGATGTATATTATGCCAGCGACAGCCTTGGAACAAATATCACATACTTGCCCGAACAGAGCCTCAAGGGCCAGAGCCTGCTGCAGATGCTTGGCCTTGACCGTCTGGACAGCAATAACAGCAAGGAGAACCCCAACGGAATATTCGATTTCATACAAGGATATACTGTAGATGCGAAATCGGGCAGAATAATCTTCCCCTCGGTAGAACCGTTCGGCAGTTACCTGAGGAAGAAAATCGGCAATGATGCACTTGCCGACAAATACGTATTTGAGGAACTCTATGATTCAACAAAAACCGTTGCCAAACAGATTGCCGAAAAGGACAAGTTCTACCTCATCGGCGAGTACACGGGTTCGGCAGCAAATGTTATACAGACAGGTTCTACCAACATTCCGCGAGGCTCGGTTGTCGTTACCGCAGGAGGCGTTACACTGGTCGAGAACAGCGATTACCAGGTCGATTACTCATCGGGAACAGTAACAATCCTCAACCAGAATATAATTGACGCTGGCACCAATGTCCAGGTATCGCTTGAAAGCAACACGCTGTTCAACATGCAGCGCAAAACGGTGCTCGGCCTCAACTGGAAATATGACTACTCCGATGACTTCAAGTTCGGAGGTACATTCATGTCACTGACGGAAAAACCATTGACATCAAAGGTCGACATGGGTTCAGAGCCTTTGCAGAACTACATCTGGGGCTTGAACCTCAGTTGGAAAAAGCAGAGCCAATGGCTCACCAATATGATTGACCGTTTGCCTTTCATAAGCTGTACCGAACCTTCTACAATAAACCTGTCGGCAGAATTCGCACGTCTTGAAGCCGGCACATCGAGCGATGTGCAGAGTGAGGCTTCATACATTGATGACTTTGAAAGCACAGAAAACGGAATTGACATAAAATCGCCGTCGCAATGGATGCTGGCAGCACTCCCAAGCGGAATGCCGAACAGCAGCCTTACAAACGACATACGCACAGGATATGACCGCGCACACATCAGTTGGTACACCATTGACCCGCTTTTCACACGCCGCAGTTCATCACTGACACCATCGCACATAAAAAGCGATGTCGAGCAGTTGTCGAACCACTATGTGCGTGAGGTATACGAGCGCGAACTATACCCAAACAAAGAATCGACATACGGAGAATCGTCGACACTGTCGCTGCTGAACGTGACATACTACCCAAACGAACGTGGCCCATACAACCTTGACACTGACGTTGACTACAACGGTCGCCTCAACAACCCCGAAAAGCGTTGGGGCGGAATCACACGCCAACTTACCACCACCGACTTTGAAGGCGCAAACATCCAGTACCTTGAGTTCTGGATGCTTGACCCGTTCATCTATGAGCAGGCCGGCATGGGAGGTGAACTCTATTTCAACCTGGGCGAAGTATCGGAGGATATACTGAAGGACGGCAAGAAGTTCTATGAAAACGGACTGCCGGCAAATGGCAACACATACAGTTACGAGGAAACCGTTTGGGGACGTATACCTACAAACACCAGCCTTGTATATGCTTTTGACAACAACAATGACAGCCGCGAACAACAGGATGTGGGCCTCAACGGCCTGAGCAGTGCCGACGAAGCAAATCACCCGGCATACATGGAGTATCTTGCAGCACTGAACGGCCGCGTGCGCCAGGAGGTTTATGACAGCATTGCTGCCGACCCCGCAGGAGACAACTACCACTACTTCAGAGGAGGAGACTATGACGCAGTACAGCGAAGCATCATTGAGCGCTATAAATATTTCAACAACACAGAGGGAAACTCGCCATCTTCATCAGGTGGCAGTTACAACAGCGCAGCAAAGACCACTCCCGACATTGAGGATGCCAACCAGGACTTCACGATGGATGAGTACGAGAACTTCTTCCAGTACAGGATTTCACTGCGCCCCGAGGATATGGAAGTGGGCAAGAACTACATTACCGACAAGCGTACCGTAACAACCAAACTGCGCAACGGCAAGACTGAGAGTGTCGACTGGTACAAGTTCCGTATTCCGGTAAACGAGTATGAGAAAGTTGTGGGTTCAATACGCGACTTCACCTCAATACGTTTCATACGTATGTACATGACCAGGTTCCAGAAACCTATCACACTACGTTTTGCCACCATGCAACTGGTACGCGGCGACTGGCGGCCATACTTGCAGCCGATAGCATCGAAGCACAACACTGCACCCACAATTTCGGGCGAATTCACAACGTCGGCAGTGAGTATTGAGGAACATGGCGACAGAAAGCCTGTCAACTATGTGCTCCCTCCCGGAATAACACGAATACTTGACCCCAGCCAACCGCAGTTGCGACAAGACAACGAGCAATCCCTCGCGCTCAATGTAAACAACCTTGGCAGCAAGGAGTCACGCGCCGTATACAAAAAGAGCAACCTGGATATTCGCCAGTATGAGCGCATACAGCTTTATATACATGCCGAAGCACCCGAATTCGAGGCCAGTGAACTAAAGGACCATGACCTGTCGCTCTTCGTTCGCCTGGGTTCCGACTACAAGAGCAACTACTACGAGTACGAGGTTCCGTTAAGCATTACTCCGCATGGCTCTTATGACGGCAACAGCACTGCTGCCGCAACAATTGTATGGCCACAGGACAACATGATTGATATTCCGCTTACAAAACTGACGGACATTAAAGTAAAACGCAACACCCTGCGAAACAATAATGCCGAAGGTGTCACCAACACCACCATATATAGCGAATATGACGAGGACACACCAAAGAATAGGATTAGCATTGTCGGCAGTCCCTCTATCGGACAGATAAAAGTCATGATGATTGGTGTGCGCAACAACAGTGCAAGCGCAAAATCGGCAACAGTTTGGGTTAACGAGATGCGCCTACTGGGATTCAACAACAAGAGCGGTTGGGCAGCACAAGGCAACCTTAACATAAAGTTGAGCGACATAGGTTCATTTGCAGCACAAGGCAAGATTGAGACAGCAGGTTTCGGCGGTCTTGAAGACAAACTGGCTTCGCGCCGCACCGATGATTACTACCGTTACTCGTTAACAGGAACGATTGATTTCGGACGTTTCTTCCCCAAATCGTTCAAGTTGGCATTGCCCACATACTATTCATACACCGAGGAAGTTACCTCACCGCTTTATAGTCCATTCGACACAGACCTTCTGCTTGATGATGTGCTTGATTCATACAGCGGAGCAAGCCAGGACTCAATAAAGAACATTGCAGAGGTACGTTCTGTGATGCGGAACTTCAGCATAAGCAACGCCAAACTCAACATCAAGAGCAAGACAGCAATGCCATACGACCCGGCAAACTTCAGTTTCAGTTTCTCGCATGCTACCACCAAGAACAGTGGCAGCACCGTAAGTTGGGAGAACAGGCTCAACTGGAAGGCTTCAATATCATACAACTACGCAAGCCCGATAAAGACCATCAAGCCATTCGGCAAGATGAAGAGCAAATCGAAGTGGCTGAAGATTTTCAAGGAATGGGGAGTAAACCCGTTGCCACAGTCACTGGCTGTCAATTCGGACATCACGCGCTCATATCATGAACTGCAGCGCCGTGACCTCAATGCCATTGCAGGTGGCGAAGAGATTCCGCTGACCTTCTCGCAGCAGTTCTATTGGAACCGCTCAATGTCGATAAAGTGGGACCCCACCACCAACCTAAGGATGAGCCTAAGTACAGGCACGAATGCAGAGGTCGAGGAGCCCTTCCTGCCTGTAAATAAGGATAAGTACCCCAATGAATATGCAATTTGGAAGGACTCGGTGAAGACAAGCCTCAAGAACCTTGGCCGCCCGCTCAGTTACCAACAGAACTTCACTGCTTCGTACACATTGCCGCTAAACAAGATGCCAATCTTTGAATGGCTCACTGCAGACGCAAGTTATTCGGCCACGTACAACTGGCAAAGAGGCAATAATGTTGGTGGTGTAAACTTCGGCAACAACATCTCAAACAAGAGGAACATAACCCTGAAGGGAACATTCAATCTTGAAAAGTTGTACAATATCTTCCCCTATCTTGAAGAGACCAACAAACGCTTCGCAAGCAGTAACAAGAAGAATAGCAAGTCAAGCAAAGCAAAAAAGACAAAGGCAAAGAAACCGAAGCCATTCACCAAAGAGGTGAAACTGCAGATGGACACGACCGTAACACTCAGCCATAACCTCAAGAGCAAAAAACTGGAGGTTACGGCACGTACCAAAGGCGGAGACAAATACAAACTGAAATACAAGGTTGTTGACGAGAACAAGATTCTCATAAAGAACAATGACAGCATCAGCGTCAAGGTCACAGTACTAGCCAAAGCGAAAGACGGCGAGCGTAGCGGATTTGCCAAAGCGATGCAGTACCCTACCAGGATGTTGATGATGGTGCGCAACGTGTCATTCAGTTACACCAATGCCTATGCCATGAACCTTCCGGGTTTCATGCCGTCTGTAGGTGACCTGTTCGGTCAAGGACAGAGCGGCGGAAAATATGCGCCAGGACTGGACTTTGCTTTCGGCTTCATTGATGACAGTTTCCTGAGCAAAGCACACAAACGCAACTGGTTGCTGAAGAATGACAGTGTATCATCACAAGCATCAACTACAGCCGCAGAGGACCTGCAGATAAGAATGACATTGGAACCTATCAGGGATTTGAAGATAGACCTCAATGCAAGCTGGACACGCAACAGCAGCAAGAGTATACAGTTTATGTATGACGGAATGCCTACAAACGAATCGGGCGGCTTTAACATGACAACCATAAGCATCGGCAACTCATTCGGTGGCGGCAATGTAGACAACAATTACCAAAGTGACGCATTCGACAAGTTCGTAGGCAACCTTGAAAAACACCGTCAACGTATTGAAAAGAGATATGAAGGGAGCCAGTATCCTGCATCAAGCCCGCTGGCTGGGCAGACTTATGACCCGGCAAACGGCGGCGTGGACCTGTACTCGGCCGACGTAATGATACCGGCATTCCTTGAATCATACACCGGCAGCAGCAGTACCAGAATATTCCCGTCAATGCTGAGAATGCTCCCCAACTGGAAGATAAAATACTCAGGGCTGTCAAAACTACCATGGTTCCAGAAGTGGTTCAAGAGCGTGAATATCGAACATGGATACAAAAGTGTATATGCAGTAGGTTCATACAGCACATACGCCACATATATGGAATACACCAACGGCATCGGGTACGTGAACAGCACAGCTACAGGCCTGCCCGTACCCAGCAGCAGATACAACATAAACACAGTATCGATAAACGAGAGTTTCTCGCCACTCATTGGAGTTGACGTTACCACAAACAACAACCTTACAATAGGCGGCAAGTTCATTCAGTCACGTGTACTTAATCTAAGTCTCACTGCCATTCAAATGGTCGAGACCAGTTCGCAGGAGATAGCATTCAATGTGGGCTACAAGATACTGAATGTAAAATTATTTGGCGGAGGCAAAAAAGCAAGCAAGGAGAAGAACAGCAAAGGCAGCGACATAAACATACGCGCTGACTTCTCATTCAAGAATGCATCATCAATATGCCGTAGTATCGACAAGGGAACGACACAAGCCACAAGCGGAAACAAATCGTTTAACTATTCGTTGACAGCCGATTACGCATACAGCAAGATGCTGACCTTCAGCCTCTACTTCGACAGACAGAAGACCATTCCGCTTATATCTACAAGTTCGTACCCAACAACCACTACCGACTTTGGCGTAAGTATGAAATTCTCTTTGACAAGGTAAAACAATGCATAAAGGAATTATAATAGCACTAATGCTTCTGTTGCCCTTTACTGCCGAAGCCGGTAACCGTATAATAGTATCAAAGAAGCGACTCATGCTATACGTTGTCAACGAAAAGAACGACACCCTGTTCAGTTGCCCTGTGGCATGTGGTACTAACCTTGGCAACAAGACACGTATCGGAGACAAGAAGACCCCAGAGGGCACATTCAAGATAACGAAGATGTACGATGCAACATCATGGAAACACGATTTCGGTGACGGTAAAGGCTTGCGCCTGCAAGCATACGGGCCACTCTTTTTCAGGCTGAACGTATCTGGGTTCAATGACATCGGCATCCACGGTACAATATTCCCCGAGACTATCGGCACCCGCAACAGCGAGGGTTGTGTGAGAATGAAAAACGAAGATATAACAACTCTCTACCGCTATTGTTTTATTGGTATGACTGTGGTGATAGAAGAAGATGAAATACCGGAAAGCGACAGCAATCAGCCGTGAAAAATTATTATTGATAAAAGCATCCTTGAGCTATTCAAGAAGAACAAAGCTATCTATGACAAGTTCTTTGAACGGTGTGAGGGGAAAGAAAAAATCAACATAGTAATAGAACTTATTGCTGTTGCAATCGCTATCAAAAGCGAAGATGAATACATAGCATATTTGTTAGAACGAGGAAAAAACCTCATCACTCTTCACGAAGAATTATCCAAACATTTTGTATTAGCAGGTTACGCATCATTTGCCAAAGCTATATCAGAATATAAATCTATACCCAAAGAAAGACAGTATAAAATAAACAATGCCAAAAAAGAATATCAAAAATTATTATCATAAAAGTTGTAAGATATCACAACAATTATTACATTTGCACTATGAAAGAGGAAAGACGGATATTGTATTACAAAACATACTTTATTGATTTCTTTACATCGTTGGAGAGTGGAGCAAAGAGAAAGGTTGCCTATGTCCTTGATATGCTAAAGACACAGGAGAGAGTGAGCCAAAACTTTGTGAAGCATATCCGGGAGGGTGTCTATGAATTGAGAGCAAGCCACAACGGAAACATTTACCGGGCATTCTTTATTTTTGATGAGGGCAACATTGTGATGCTGTTCAATGGTTTCCAAAAGAAAACCCAAAAGACCCCGAACAATGAGATAGAAAAAGCATTAAAATTAAAAGATGAGTATTATGAAAGCAAACCCTAATGTAAACAGTATGGATGAGGTGCTTGACAACCTTTATGGCGCAGTCGGCACAACCGAGAGAGAGAGCTTTAGAAAAGAGGCTTATGCGTATTGTGTAGGGCAACTCATTCACGATGCTCGCAAGCAAGAGAAGATAACCCAAGAGGTTTTAGCAAAGCGAGTGGGAACAGACAAGTCCTACATTTCAAAAATTGAAAAAGGTGTTATTGAACCGGGAGCAAGTATGTTCTACCGAATTATAGAGGCTTTGGGAATGAGAATAGAAATTGTAAAGCCTATTGCTTGATTGATTTAGGATGCTGTAACAAGCATCCTTTTTGTCGATGAGAGTGTAGTCCGCAATGGGTAGCCCTTTTTACGGAATATATAAATAAGTATTCCAAAAACTATTGATTGACAAGGCGTTAAGTTGTTAGACAAGTACGGATTATCCGTAAAAAACTCGTCTAAACTTTAATTTTTCGAAGATCCTACTCTTCTCATGTAGTCTTCTATGTAGTCTAAATAAGACCAATTAGGGCTGGTTAGAACAACATGGCTATGATTATAAGAACTCTTAATCATAGGAATTTATTGTGTTTAATTAATTGTTTATATTATGAGTAATAATCTTAAACTGTTTATATTAATACTTTTGATTTCAAGTGTATCAAATGTATATGGTCAGTTTATAATTCAAAAAGAATTATCACTTGACAATTTAAGCAAAAGTTGGTCAGAGTATCAACAAAATACGAAATATAACTTGACAAATTTTAGTCGTTGTTATTTCAATGATACGATTAGTGTCACAGAGATGAAGGAGGCATTCTATAAAAATAAGGATGTCAAATTCACAGCGTCACCTTACGCAGGACTTGATTCCGTTAAGAGAATAGGAACTATTGGGGAAAGCGTCATGATATTATCACCGCTGAGGAACCACCCCAAGAAAGAAGTTAGGGTATGTCGTGGTGTATGGAATAAATTAGGTACTGTTAGTCTGGTGGATCTTCTGGATAAAAATGGAGTTTCACAGCAAACGTTGCTTAAGAAGATTAAAGATGACGAACTAAAGAAAATGATGAATGGAGAGATTATCACACTAAGGGCTCCTCGCTGGTATATGGGATATGTGCTTTCACCAGCGGCTAGTATGGAAATTTACATGGATGGCAAATTATTGGGGAAATCTCCAAGCGTAAATTACTCAGACTTCTTTGCGTATGCAAATCATTATTATAACGTATTGGATGGAGAATGGTATCATGATGTAAGTGGAGGTGCTCGTTTGCTGGGAGCATTACAAAACATAAATACAATGATGCATGCTGGGACTTCAGATAAAATATTTTCTGTTTTGTTGTATACCAAGACCTATCCAAGAAGTACAAAAGTTACTTATACGCTAGAACTTTTGTTGCCAGATAATCCTGACAAGGAAACAGATGCTTTATTTATGAGTTTGAAAAGATTTGTTGAGAGTTTGCCATCTAATTCGTTTGCACCTTACTTTACTACTGATATGCGCCTTATGACAGGTCGTTATTATAAAGTGACGGTGAACAAATGCGGATGGCTAATTCAAGACTATTTGGATTTATAAGGAATTTTGAATGATACAGATTATTTGCAGGAATAAAATTATCTTGGTGGATAATCTGTATCATATAAACAATATTTTTTGAGACCTTGTGTAAATTTCATTATATGAAGGAAACTATATGTGTTAAAAAGGCTAACAATTGCCGAGGACGCTGATGAAGTATTTATCTTTTAGAACACCTATGCCAATACCCAAAATCAATAATTTGCCAAATACCATGATACAGACTTGGCATTTTTTCGACATCTAAAAACTAATAATGGCTAAATCTGTGTTTCATATAGTCTATAACCAGATTATACACAAGTTCGAACGATTGAAGTCAACTCAATCGTAGGATACTTTTGATATTTGTGGTAAAAAATGGATTTTCAGTCCATTATATTGTTGTAAAGGCGATACTGTTAGTATTTTGAGGTGATTATTATACACCCAAATATATATAACACTAATTAATGTAAAGTAGTGATACTTAATATGATAAAAAGAAGGGTATGTACGGTTTTATGTTTACCGCGCATACGCCTCTTTTGTCAGTATATTCTTCCAAGCGGAAGAACTTTGATTTCAGTGCTTTACTTTGGAAAGATTTATATATCTTTGCATTCGTAGTTAGTTGGCTTATTTACGACCATCATATAGCCTTATATGTAGGATTTAGCGATTTTCGTAAAAACTAACACTGAATATCAATCAGTTAAAAATTAAAAGTCATACCCTCTTTGGATTGCACTCTTTTTTTGTTGCAAAATGCGATTATCGTGATAATGAATGCGCACAAATGAGAATCACTTGTACAACCTTTTATAGCATCGTAATTTCGTTGTGTCAAAAGACAGCAAACAATGTGCAGTAAGTTGAATGCAGTTGAATAGACCCGATGTTTGCAGACCGGGAAACAAGGGAAGCTTGTTTATTACGGAATTTTGATTACTTTTGTACTATCCTACTTTCATAGGATAATTTATTGCATTAAGAGGTTGTTTGCCAAACGAGGTAAAACAGCCTCTTTTTTATTCAAGGCAGACAGCCGGCAGACAAAACAACAAAACAAAAATTACCAACCACTTATTTATCAAGCAGTTAGCAATTTTAACAGTACCTCAGTCGGGAATCGAACCCGAATCTAATCTTTAGGAGAGATTTATTCTATCCATTGAACTACTAAGGCATTGAAAAGTACGCTATGCGTACATTCACGGCGCGAAGATAATCAAAATCTGCACAAATGTCAAATGCTGTAATGCTATTTTAACAACATAAACCTCAAAAACTGTTATTTTGTTTTAACTTTAGATAACAGTGACACCGGTGTTCGGGCAAATGATGTATATTTGCCGTGTGGAATACATACACACATAATAAGAAAAAAACAAATGATTTTTTATAATGAGACACACATTAACGCTGATATCTTTTCTTGTCACGATGTTTGCATCGGCACAGGAATATGAAACCCTTTACAAGGAAGGCTTCGGATATATTAAGGAAAAGAACTATGAGAAGGCTGCGGAGTGTTTTGAAAGGGCTCTTCCGCTGGCAGCCGGAGAGGAAGAGACATTCAGCCTTCATCTTAACCTTGCATACTCATCAATGATGTACGGCAACACAGCCAAGGCATTGGAGAACTACAACAAAGCCATTAAGATTCGTGGGAACGACCGCGCGCTGCTATTCCAGCGTGCAGCAGCCCTTATGCAGGCAGGACGGCACGACGATGCCATTGAGGACTGTAACACCATTCTGGCAGGAAACCCAAAAGACAGCGAAGCCATGGTCATGAAGGCGCAGGCCTACATGACAAAAGGTGACAACAGCAAGGCAAAAGAGGAGTTCACCCGCATAATAAGCCTTTTTCCCGACAATATAAATGCACGTTTGGGATTGGCGATGGTATACAAACATGAACATTTGTATGAAAGAGCAAGCCTGCTCATAGGGTTGCTCATAGAGGAACTGCCCGACAACGCATCACTCTACATAGCGCGCAGCGACATTGAAAGAGAACAGGGGCTATACGAACTTGCTCTGCTGGATGTAGAGAAGGCTATAGAACTTGACCCAGGAAATGCCGAGTATTATACTCTGCAGGCTATTCTGCTTGAAAAATGCGGCAAAAAGGATGAGGCCGTAAAAAGCAGGAACAATGCAAAAAGATTAAAAAGCAGTTTTTAGCCCAATATGACTAAATTAAAAAATACTTTTAGTTGACAAAAAAGATATATTGAATAGATTTAGGGCATTCTTGATAAGTTTTCATATTGAATCCACAAAAAAACGTACAAATATTTTGAGAAAGAATCTCAAAATAACTATCTTTGGGGATAACATTGAAAAACAAGAATCATGACAAAAGCAACTGCTCCTTATAACATAAAGGAAAAAATTGAGAAGAATGCGACGTACCGATCGCTTATTCGCGCAGAGTTGGCAGACGAACTGTATGAAAAAATTCTCAACATGATTGTAATAGAGAAGAGATACCGAAACAAAGAGTTCTCTGCTAAAGAACTGGCTAAAGAGCTGAACACCAATACCAGATATATCTCGGCCGTTATAAATTCACGTTTCAACACCAACTTCTCGTGCCTCATCAATGAATACAGGATAAAGGAGGCATTGCACCGCATGACCGACAAACGCTACCTTGACATGACAATTGAAGAGATTGGAACCATGGTAGGATTCGCAAACAGGCAATCGTTCTATGCCTCATTCTACCGTATTATGGGAGAGACACCCAACGGTTACAGAAAGAGACATCTCGCAATCAAATAGCACAACATGGAAGAGTCTCGGGAGGTTATCAGAAATATAAAAAAAGAGTTGCGTCTGTTCATGAACGGAGTGACATCGGCACAGCAGCGCAGGCTTGGAATGGAATATAATATAATATTCGGCGTGAGCATTCCGCACCTGAAGGAAATTGCAGGCAAGTTCCCGAAAGATGAAGAGGTGGCAAGGATTTTGTGGAAGGAGAACATACGCGAAAGCAAACTGTTGGCGATAATGCTCTTGCCCGAAAAATGCTATAATGACGTTGCCGAGCAATGGATTGGCGAATGCCGCTACCGCGAGAACGCAGACCACCTGGCACATAATATACTATGCAGACTGCCTGATGCCGCCAGAAAAGCACTTGGCTGGATAAACAGCCAAGAAAACTTTCACTATTACTGCGGATACCAGACTCTCGCGCATCTGTTCAGGGCCGGCAGGACATTGAACCCGGAACAGGAAAAGATATTCTTTTCAACCGTCAAGAGACACCTTGCCACACAACAGAACTGCAAGGCACAAGCACTGAATGCACTAACGCTCTATTGCAGTGATGACGAAGAAAAGATAAAACGTTGCAACACTTTTGCGGGCGAAGAATTGCTTTGAGACAAGCGACAAGATACCCTTAGAACAAACTTGACAGCCAGGCCATAAAAGCCCGGCTGTTTTTGTTGTACTTTTTATATAATTTTAAAGCCTTTTCTATACCGTATTATAAAAAAATAGGTAACTTTGTATAGTGAAACTGCGGCATTATGCCCGCTTGCCCCTAAGCAATAGACAAAAAATGGAGAACAGCAAGATTGCGGAGTCTGCAAAGCAGATATTTACAGACTACCTGAAGGAGAACAAATGCCGCAGAACACCCGAGCGCTTTGCCATACTCGAAGCCGTTTACTCCATAAACGGACATTTTG
Organism: Bacteroidaceae bacterium; assembly: GCA_045588345.1. Lineage (GTDB taxonomy): Bacteria > Bacteroidota > Bacteroidia > Bacteroidales > Bacteroidaceae > HGM04593. The sequence goes on along the minus strand of JAZNDZ010000067.1, from coordinate 10,890 downwards.
AGATTGAGGAGCTGCTCAAGCACATGGAGGAGAAGAAGAAGTTCAGGGTCAGCCGTGCGACCATCTACAACACCATCTCACTCCTGACAGATGCAAACCTGGTTGTACACCACCAATTCGGTTCTGTATCGAAATACGAAAGATGTTTCGGCACCGAAAAGAGCCACATGGTATGCACCAAATGCGGAAAGGTAACAGAGATTGGCAATCTCAATATAACAGATACTATAACTACAAATATAAAGAAATTCCATTTAACCCATTATTCGCTCTACATATACGGGCTCTGTAACAAATGCCACCAGGCCATGAAGAGACGTAAGGCGCGAATGAATAAAGATAAATGAAAATGAAAAAGAACATTGATGTACTATTAGGCCTGCAGTGGGGCGATGAAGGAAAAGGTAAAGTTGTAGATGTATTGACTCCCGGCTACGACGTTGTCGCACGCTTCCAGGGAGGCCCTAATGCCGGACACACACTTGAGTTTGACGGCAAAAAGTTCGTGTTGCGTTCTATCCCATCAGGTATATTCCAAGGCGGGAAGACCAATATCATAGGCAACGGTGTCGTACTTGATCCGGCACTCTTCAAGGGCGAGGCCGAGGACCTTTTCAAGGCAGGATATGACCTTACAAAGAACCTTTTCATTTCAAAGAAGGCGCATCTCATACTTCCTACCCACCGTGTACTTGATGCCGCATACGAGGCAGCCAAGGGTGACGCAAAAGTAGGTACAACCGGAAAGGGAATAGGCCCCACATACACCGACAAAATAAGCCGTAACGGTTTGCGCGTCGGTGATATCCTTGAAAACTTCGAGCAGAAATATGCAGCAGCAAAGGCACGCCACGAACAGATGCTTGCCGACATGAACTACAGTTACGACATCACTGAAATGGAGCGCGCGTGGCTTGATGGAATAGAGTACCTGAAGAGGTTCCGTCTGATAGACAGTGAGCAGTTCATCAATGACTTGATGAACGAAGGCAAGTCTATCCTCTGCGAGGGCGCACAGGGCAGTTTGCTCGACATTGACTTTGGCAGTTACCCCTTCGTAACATCCTCCAATACCGTTTGTGCCGGAGCATGTACCGGATTAGGCGTTGCTCCTAACAGAATAGGCAATGTATACGGTATTACCAAGGCATACTGTACACGCGTAGGCTCAGGACCGTTCCCTACAGAACTTTTTGACGAGACCGGTGCCGAAATGCGTGACCGCGGCCATGAGTATGGTGCAGTTACAGGACGCGAGCGCCGTTGCGGTTGGATTGACCTTGTAGCCCTCAAGTACACCATAATGATTAACGGAGTCACACACCTCATTCTAATGAAGAGTGACGTGCTTGACACATTCCCCACAATAAAAGCATGTGTAGCATACAGGAAGAACGGTGAGACATTGAAACACATGCCATACGATGTCGAAGGCGTTGAGCCGGTATATACAGAACAGAAGGGCTGGATGACCGACCTCACCAAACTGAGAAGCGAAGAAGAACTTCCCGAGGCCTTCAAGGAATACATAAAGTTCCTTGAGAAAGAACTTGGCGTTCCAGTGAAATACCTTTCTATCGGTCCCGACCGCGACCAGACAATTACACGCAACGTCTAAGGAACCGTTTACGGCCTTTTTTGTTAAAGAAGAAGACCCGGCAACGGGAAATCCATAAAAACAGACAAATATGATATATCCATTGATACAACTGGCAGCCGTACAGGAGGCCCCAAGTTACAATGTGACCTACCTGATAGTGTTCGTCGGCATAGCAATACTGAGTTATATTATTCAGGCAAACCTCAAGAACAAGTTCAAGAAGTTCTCAAAGATACCCGTTGGATTGACGGGGCGCGACATTGCCATGAAGATGCTGCACGACAACGGCATATACGACGTAAAGGTAACATGTACCCCAGGAACACTTACCGACCACTACAACCCTACCAACAAGACAGTGAACCTTAGCCAGGGCGTGTACAACTCGGCAAGCATAGCAGCAGCAGCCGTTGCCGCCCACGAGTGCGGTCACGCACTGCAGCATGCAAAGGCATACGCGCCATTGAAGATGCGCTCGGCACTGGTACCCATTGTATCGTTCTCGTCTAACATAATGATGTGGGTGCTGCTTGCAGGAATCCTGACCGTAGAAACATTTCCGCAACTGCTCTTGGCGGGCATCGTACTTTTTGCCACAACCACGTTATTCAGTTTCATAACTCTACCCGTGGAGATTGACGCAAGCCGAAGAGCACTCGCATGGCTGCAAGGAGCGGGCATAACCAACGCATCGAACCAGAAATATGCCAGCAGTGCGCTTCGCTCGGCTGCATACACATACGTAATAGCGGCAATATCATCACTTGCCACATTACTTTACTACATAATGATTTACATGAACCGAAGAGATTAAGACATGGCAACAAAACCGGCAATACCAAAGGGGACCAGAGACTTCTCGCCTATTGAGATGTCCAAAAGGAACTACATATTCGACACAATTCGTGAAGCCTTCCGGATTTTCGGCTTCCAACAGATAGAGACACCGGCGATGGAGAACCTCTCTACACTGATGGGCAAATATGGTGAAGAGGGCGATAAACTTCTTTTCAAGATACAGAATTCAGGCGATTACTTCAGCGGCCTGACCGATGAGGAACTGTTGAGCAGAAATGCAGCAAAACTTGCATCAAAGTTCTGCGAGAAAGGACTTCGCTATGACCTTACCGTGCCGTTCGCACGTTACGTTGTAATGCACCGCGAAGAGTTGGTTTTCCCCTTCAAACGGTACCAGATACAGCCGGTGTGGCGTGCCGACCGCCCACAGAAAGGACGCTACCGCGAGTTCTACCAGTGCGATGCCGACATAATAGGCAACAACTCACTGATAAACGAGGTTGAACTAATCCAGTTGATTGACTACGTGTTCGGCAAACTTGGTATACGTGTAGCAATAAAGCTCAATAACCGCAAAGTGCTTGCAGGTATTGCCGAAACAATTGGCGAGCCTGAAAAGATTATTGACATCACAGTGGCCATTGATAAGATTGACAAGATTGGCCTCGACGGCGTAATCGCCGAACTGAAAAGCAAAGGAATAAGTGAAGAATCTGTAGAGAAACTGCTTCCCATTCTTCAGGCACAAGGTGATAATGGCAAGAAACTTGACATTATTGCAGAAACCCTCAAAGGCAACGAAACCGGCGAGAAAGGTGTTGATGAGATACGTTTCATCCTTGACGCATTCAAGGAACTGAAACTGAATAGTGCGCTGGACCTTGATTTGACTCTTGCACGCGGCCTTAACTACTACACAGGGGCCATACTTGAGGTCAAGGCACTTGATGTCGCAATTGGCAGCATAACAGGCGGCGGACGTTACGACAACCTCACTGGCGTATTCGGCATGGAGGGAGTATCGGGCGTGGGAATATCGTTCGGTGCCGACCGCATCTATGATGTCATGAATCAACTTGAACTCTACCCAAAGGATTCGATACGTACCACACAGGTAATGTTCGTGAACTTCGGCAACAGAGAGGCCATGCACGCATTGCAAATAATATCAGAATTGCGCAAGGAGGGCATTTCTGCCGAACTGTTCCCAAGCAGCGACAAGATGAAGAAGCAGATGGGATACGCCAACAGCCATAACATACCATACGTAGCAATCATCGGCGAGCAGGAAATTACAGACGGCACTATTGCTCTAAAGAATATGGCAACCGGAGAACAAAAGAGCATGACCGCAGCAGAACTTACGGAATTGCTGAAAGCATAATATACAGATACATAACACAAGAAATAGGGGCTGTGCCGCTGCACAGCCCCTATTTCTTGTGTATCAATCAATCCTTTGCAGCACAGCCTGCGAACCATCGACCTTCCAATCTCCCTCACAGTTCAGAAGACGTACTTTCAATTTGGCAGTCTTGCCGAAAACAGTCACACCCTCAAGTTCGGCATATGCTGTATCACCTTCAATCTTCTCGGACAAGACCTTGTATTCAGCATCATAGACGCTTGAACGCAACTTGGCAGTATCAGGAATAAACAGCCTTTCGAGATACTCATTGAAGATGGCCTCATCGGCCTGGTCATTGAAACATACGTTCTCTTTCAGAGCCTCGACATTGCCATAGGTTATGGAATTGAAAAAACCTAAAGCAACATCGGCCGGCTGCTTTGGAACAACAAGTTCCTCGCTACCGCAAGAGAAGAATAGACTCAATATAGATAGTATAAACAGGCGTAATACACTCTTCATTTTTGTAAGGATTAGATTCTGCTCTGCTAAATTATAATTTTTTATCCAATACCCCATACAAAAAAACTGATAAAGAAATAAAATAGATTTTATTTTGTTCTCAAAGTAGTTTAGACTAACTTTGTAGGAAGTTACGGAATAACCCGAAACTGTTGCCGCATCGGTTGTCGCCCGACACGATTATGCCGCCCGACTCTACCCCTGCATTGTTAGGCAACACAATGCCTGCGTGATGACATTCCACAGACAACAACGCAATCACAAACAATTACAATATAATATTTTAACTATGGATGTTATTAAGAATCTAATCGAGCGTGCACAGCAGAACAAGCAGCGCATCGTTCTCCCTGAGGGAACAGAAGAGCGTACACTCAAGGCAGCCGACAAGGCACTTGCCGACGGTATCGCAGAGTTGGTAATTCTTGGCAACAAGGAGGAAATCCTTGCACTTGCCCAGAAGAACGGCCTCACAAACATTGGAAAGGCCACAATAATTGACCCGGAAAACAACCCCGATGCCGAGAAGTATGCAACACTTCTTTTTGAACTTCGCAAGGCTAAGGGAATGACAATGGAAGATGCCCAGAAACTCGTTTGCAACCCGCTTTACCTTGGTTGCCTGATAATAAAGAACGGCGATGCAGACGGCCAGGTAGCCGGTGCCTTGAACACTACAGGCAACGTGTTGCGCCCCGCATTGCAGATTATAAAGACGACTCCGGGAATCACATGCGTGAGCGGTGCCATGATGCTTATCACAAACGCGAAGGAATATGGTGAGGACGGCGTTCTGTTCGTTGCCGATGTTGCTGTTACACCACAGCCCGATGCCAACCAGCTTTCACAGATTGCAGTATGTACTGCACAGACAGCAAAGGCTATCGGCGGTTTCGAAGAGCCACGAGTAGCAATGCTCAGTTTCTCGACAAAGGGTTCTGCAAAGCACGAAATGGTAGACAAGGTTACAGAGGCTACACGCCTTGCACATGAACTTGACCCCAACCTCGCGCTTGACGGCGAACTTCAGGCAGATGCAGCTCTTGTTCCTTTCGTAGGTCAGAGCAAGGCCCCGGGCTCAACCGTTGCAGGCAAAGCAAATGTGCTTGTATTCCCCGACCTGGGCGCAGGCAACATCGGCTACAAGCTTGTTCAGCGCCTTGGACATGCCGAGGCCATTGGCCCCGTACTCCAGGGTATCGCACGTCCTGTAAACGACCTTTCACGCGGTTGCTCCGTTGAGGATGTATACATGATGATTGCCATTACAGCAAACCAGGCTATTGCAGCAAAAAAGTAATTCACGTAACAAACAAATAAAGAGACAGAAAAATGAAAATTCTTGTATTGAACTGCGGAAGTTCATCTATCAAGTATCAGCTCATTGACATTGAGACAAAGGATGTGCTTGCAAAAGGCGGTATAGAAAAGATTGGCCTTGAGGGTTCATTCCTCAAGTTCAACTTGCCTAACGGAGAGAAAGAGACTATCTTCACAGCAATACCGGAGCACACAATTGGTGTACGTCTCATTTTTGACGTACTCACAAGCGAAAAATACGGTGCTGTAAAATCAATTGAGGAAATTGATGCTGTTGGTCACCGCATGGTACACGGCGGAGAAAAGTTCAGCCAGTCAACCCTGCTCACCGATGAGGTTCTTGAAGTATTCGAGGCTTGCAATGACCTTGCACCGCTTCACAACCCTGCAAACCTCAAGGGCGTGAATGCAGTCAAGGAAGTTGCCCCTGAGATGCCTCAGGTAGGTGTGTTCGACACATCATTCCACCAGACTATGCCGGATTATGCATACATGTACGCTCTTCCATATGAACTTTATGAGAAGTACGGTGTACGCCGTTACGGTTTCCACGGAACATCGCACCGCTACATCACAAAGCGTGCTCTTGAGATGCTGAACATCCCAGCCGAAGGTACAAAGATTATCACTTGCCATATTGGCAACGGCGGCTCAATCGCAGCTGTCAAGGACGGAAAGAGCGTTGACACATCAATGGGCATGACTCCGCTTGCAGGTCTCATGATGGGAACTCGCAGTGGCGACGTAGACCCGGGTGCACTCCCTTACATCATGGACAAGACAGGCCTTGACATCCACGGCCTTTCAGACATGCTTAACAAGAAGTCAGGTGTTGCAGGAATCTCCGGTGTATCTTCAGACATGCGCGAGGTGAATGCCGCAGCCGCAGAAGGCAACAAACGCGCCGAACTCTCAAATACAATGTACTTCTATCGCATTAAGAAATATATCGGTGCATACGCTGCAGCAATGGGCGGTGTCGATGTAATCATCTTTGCCGGTGGTGTTGGCGAGAACCAGGCCGACTGCCGCGAAGCGGTTCTCGAAGGCCTTGAGTTCATAGGCGTTGAACTGGACAAGGATGTCAATGCCAAGATGCGTGGCGAAGAGGCAGTTCTCTCTACTCCTGCTTCACGTGTAAAGGTTCTACTTATCCCCACAGACGAGGAACTCATGATTGCTACCGACACATACGAAATTGTCAAGGGCCTGAAGTAACTTACAGAATATATAAACGAAGAACGGCGGTCTTTTCAAACCGCCGTTCTTCGTTTATACAGAAAGTCAAAAAAACAGGCAGGCAAGTTTAATTCAAGGATATAAACACTCTTCTGTTTTCAATTTTCAGTTTTTTCTGTTTCCTTCTTGAGCCTTTCGCTGCCTTTCATAAGAAAGTCCAAAGAATATTGCGCGGCATTGAGCATTTCATTACATTCGGTTATTGAAGCAAGCACATCGGCAAGTGCCTTTACTTTTGATATGGCATTGATATCTTCGGCTCTCAGTTCATATTCAAAAAGGGATTCTTCAGCCGAGAGTGCAACAAGCACCTTGCCCTCTGAAGCGGCTATGAAATCCATAAGGCCACCGTCATCGCCACGTTTATAATCGCGACGTTCCACATATACGCCATATTCCTTTCCGGTCCATGAATATATTGAGTTCTCCGCTGTAACATAGACATCACCGCATGAGGCCTTGACGACCTTATATCCGATTCTTTTGCCGCGATAGAAAGAAGTTATGACAGCCTCGCCGCTCTCTTTGACCGTAGCACGCAGATAGTTGTTGAATGCATTCTTGGCAATATCCTGTGAGGGAACTGAATAAATTCCGATATCCTGATACTGGGAATTCTTGCGATACTCAAACTCCGGCAACAAGGAATCTCGACGAAGCATCAACGTCTTCAGTTCCTGTTCAAAGAATGCTATGTCACGTTCCTTTTCTTTTATGAGAATCTCATGGCGCAAGGACTCTGCCTCACGCAAAGTCTTATATGCTTTCGGACAGGTCTCTTTGATGCTGTCAATAAGGGATTTTGCTTTGCCGTAATTACCTGAATTGAATTCATTCTGCACCAGAGATAGCAGATTGCGGGCAGGTTGTTCAATTTCTTTCTCACAAGAGAACAACATCAAGGAGAAAAGGCATAGCAGAAATGAATATATTCTTTTCATAATAACAAATTCAGTTTATAAATAGGGGTTACCCGAAAACATGACCTTTACACACAAAAATACAACTAAAAATCTTTAACAGAGCAGGAATGCAATGATTTTTTTGCCTCGCGAATGATTATTGAATAGTTTTTAACAACTCTGTTTTTATTTATAGAACATAATTGAGTATCTTTACACAATAATTCGGGTTGCCCGCAAAAGGGCAAGAACAGACAATACCATGTACAGACCTACACGAGAAGAACTCTGCAAGATACTTGACACTCCAATATTCCGCAAGATTTCGGAGACCGCCGATGCTTTAGGCATGGAATGTTACGTTGTCGGCGGTTTTGTTCGCGACATATTCCTTGAGCGCCCGTCGACCGACATTGACGTTGTCGTTGTCGGCAAGGGGATAGATATGGCACGCGCATTCAGCAAAAGGCTTGGCAAGGGTGCGCATCTGTCCGTATATGCAAACTTCGGTACAGCGCAGGTAAAATATGGCGAGCATGAGATTGAGTTTGTAGGAGCACGCAAGGAGAGTTACAGCCGTGACTCGCGCAACCCTATTGTTGAGGACGGCACGCTCGAAGATGACCAGAACCGTCGCGACTTCACCATAAACGCCATGGCTATATGCTTGAACAGCGAAAGGTTCGGCGAACTGGTAGACCCTTTTGACGGCATGCTTGACCTTGAAGACCGTATAATCAGCACCCCGCTCGAGCCGGGAATAACATTCAGTGACGACCCGTTGCGCATGATGCGTTGCGTGCGCTTTGCCACACAGTTAAACTTTTACATAGAAGAGGATACATTCCAGGCATTGTGTGACAACAAGGAGAGGATAAAAATTATTTCACGTGAAAGAATAAACGAGGAACTCAACAAGATTCTGCTCTCACCGACACCTTCAAAAGGATTCATAGAACTTGACCGGTGCGGCCTGCTGGAGATTATCTTCCCGCAACTTACAGCCCTGCAAGGCGTGGAAACACGCAACGGCTACAGCCACAAGGAGATGTTCTACCACACACTTGAGGTGCTTGACAACATAGCAAAGAAAACCGATAACCTTTGGCTCCGTTGGGCAGCACTGCTGCACGACATTGGCAAACCGAAGACAAAGCGTTGGGACCCGGTAATGAAATGGACATTCCACAACCACAACATCGTGGGCGAGAAGATGACCCTGAAACTGTTCCGCGACTACAAACTGCCGCAGAACGAGAAGATGAAGTACGTAGCAAAACTTGTGTCGCTACACATGCGTCCGATAGCCATTGCCGATGACGAAGTGACCGACTCTGCCGTACGCAGGCTGCTCTTTGATGCCGGTGATGACATTGACGACCTGATGACACTTTGCGAAGCCGACATAACATCAAAGAACGAGGTTCGCAAAAAGCAGTTCCTGAACAATTTCCAGATTGTCAGGCAGAAACTCAAGGACATCGAGGAGAAAGACCGCATACGTAACTTCCAGCCACCTGTGAACGGAGAAGAGATTATGCAGATGTTCAACCTTGGACCTTGTGCCGAGGTAGGCCGCCTGAAAAGCGCTGTAAAAGAAGCCATTCTTGACGGTATAATACCCAACGAACACAATGCGGCAAAAGAGTACATAATAAAATGCGCTGCAAAAATGGGATTGAAGTAACAACAATTCATTAATACCCGCGCTACAATAACACCTAATAATTATTGCAGAAAAAAGCCACTGCAACTAACTTTGCAAAAAAAAATGAAGAAGATACTGTTTATTCTGGCAATACTGGCAACAACCGCCGCTGCACAGGATTTGTCCTATGGCGAGTACATGCAGAAAGTAATGGAAGGCAACGTTGCCCTCACAGCCAAAAGGCTTGACATAGAGGTTGCCGAAGCCCGCCTTAAAGGTTCCAGGACGTACAACGACCCTACTCTGGCAGTAACATACAGCAACAATGAGGATTGGGACAAGAAATTAGGACAAGGCATTGAGGTTGAGCTTAGTCGCACATTCACATTCGGTGTACGCAAGAACCGTATCCGAATGGCCGACAGCGAACGCAAACTCACTGTTGCACTTTTTGAGGAATACATGCGCAACTTCAGAGCCGATGCGACATTGGCCTATCTTGAACACCTGAGAGCCATAAGCATGCATGCCGAGTCGCAGGAGATTTTAGGCGACCTTGCCGAAGTTGCAAATAACGACAGCCTGCGTTTCGTGCGTGGCGAGATAGCCGAGAGCGATTGGCTCGAAAGCCGCATGGCTATGGGTATTGCACGTAATGCCATGCTTGAAGCAGAAGCAGAGTGCAACAACACAGCCATTAAAATGGGTTATTTCATGGGCAGCCTTGACGGTGCGGAAAAGTTACGCGGCAACGGCACATTGGAAATTAGCGAAGAGGCCGCACCAATAGACAATTACATTAACAGCGCTCTTGAACACCGTGCCGACATTGTTGTGGCACTGAGCCGTGCAGACGTTGCCGGAGCCATACAGAAATTCAACAAAGCACAAAGACGTCCCGAACTGAATGCAGTCATCGGTGCCACATATAACAGGGCACGCCCCGATTTCACGACACTGAAAGCCGGTATTGCCGTTCCGCTGAAATTCTCTAACCTGAACAAAGGAGCACGCATAGCCGACGAAATTCTCACGCAGCAGGCAAACATTGAAGTTGAAGATGCACGCATGCTTGTGAAAGCAGATGTCATGCAAGCATACAACAATTTCCTTTATGCAACAAAGCAGACCGGAACATTTACAACAAAGATGCTTGATGAGATGCGCACTGTTGTCAACAGCAAGAAAAAAGCATACGAACTTGGCGAGATTTCATTCATTGACTACCTTGTAGTGGAACGTGAAGAAAGCGAAATGCGCCGTCAATATATTGAATCACTTTTCGGCAAGGCGGTAGCATGGACCGAACTGCAACGCGCTGCCGGATTCAGTATGGAGTTCGGCACAATGCCCATTTCTGAGTAAAAGTATATAAAAAGAAGGTGACCCAAAAGTCTCCTTCTTTTGTATGAGGCGTGAATAAAAAGTAAAGTTCAAGGCTTGTGAAGGCTTCAAAACCGCAGTTTACTAAGCGTAAATGAGGATTTTGAAGCCAAACGTAACGTAGAAATTT
>JAZNDZ010000066.1:0-4999 GCA_045588345.1 Bacteroidaceae bacterium | reverse complement strand
AATGCTCATGCCGTGCGGGTCGCGAAGAGGCGGCATTGTCAAAGGATCCTCAAAAACGCAAGTGATAGAGATTCATCGCTACGCTCAGAATGACAAATATACGATAATTCAATATAATATGTTATATCGAACTCAAGTTATTTTAGCAGATTTCAGTGTTTGCCTTGCATATAAAATCAATGGGCTGTCTAAAATATTAGCAGCCCATTGATTTACATAACGGTTACGAGGTTATTATTTTATAAATACCTTCTTACCATTTACGATATATATGCCATTAGTAGGATTATCGACCTTTCTACCTTGTAGGTCGTAATATACAGGCTCTTGTATTTTATAGTCAGGCAATACGCTGACTATTGCAGTAGGCAAGTCCTCTACAAAGAAGAATTCTTTCCATTGCTCTGCCGACTGGTAGGCACTCTTGCTTTCGTTAGGCACATACAGTGTGCAGTTCCATTTGTTTATATCATCAAGAGCCTGTGTTCCACAAACAGGAGGAGTGCTCGCGGAACTTATAAGTTTAGTTACATTATTGCAATCACTGAAAGCCTCCTCGCCAATGCTTTGCACACTATTTCCGAATGCAAAATAATCAAGCGCGCTACAGCTGCTGAATGCCCAGTTGCCAATCTTCTTTACACCATTGCCGATGGATACATTCTTCAGGTTTGAACAACCATAGAACTCATTATCGTAGACCTCTTCCTCTGTATCTGTTATGACCACACTCCTCAACGATGTATTACGGTAGAAAGGAGAATAACCATAACTGCTCGATGTACTGTAGGTTATTTTACCACCGATATACACCGAATCCAGCGGACAATCGCTGAACAACGGAGATGAGCCGTTTGAGCCCAACGAAAGCGCTGTTGTTCTGTCCTCGATAATGACATCAGCAAGAGCTGTACAGCCGTCAAACACATAACTATTTATTTTTGTAACAGACTGTGGAATTACTATCTCGGGAAGCGATGAACAACCACCGAAGGCAGAGAATTCAATAGTTGCTACACTATCGCCAAGCGTTATTGAGCTCAATGCGCTGCAGTCACTGAAAGCATCACTATTTATACTCTTTGTACCGTTGCCGATCTTTACAGTTTCCAATGATTTACAATTTTCGAAAACTCTCGACCCTATTGTTGTAACAGCATCGGGTATTACAATTTCACTTAACTTTGAACAGCCATAGAATGCAGAGGCCCCAATTGATTCTATACTATCTCCAAGCGTTGCTGTTACAAGGCTACTGCAATTACGGAATGCATAGTCTCCAATACCGCCATTGTTATCAACTTTTATAGTCTTGATATTCTTGTTAGCATAGAATGTATAAGGCATAATCTGTTTAACATTCATGGCAATGCCTTTAAACAAAACAGTATTCTCTATATTAATATCTACAGCAGTGCTGTCATATACACAATCTATTGCATCACAAGTACGCTCTGCCGGACTGACAGGTACATATTTTACACCACCGACCTCAAACAAAGAGCTCAAATACGGATACACTTTCACATTACTCAAGCCTGAATATTGGTCGTTAGCTACATAATTGATTGTTGCACCAACATTCATATAACCCGTTGGCGGAGTATTTGTCAGCCAAATTGCTTTTTCCAGATTGCTACAATCCTCGAACACATAACTTCCAATGCTTGTAATACTGTTACCAATTGTTATACTTGTAAGACCAGAGCAATCTATGAACGCATAGTGTCCAATGCTTGTCACGCTGTTGGGAATTGTAACGCTTGTAAGACCGGTACAACCAGAAAACACACGACTTCCGATGCTTGTGACGCTATTAGGGATTGTGACACTTGTAAGACCGGAGCAACCAGAGAACACATTATCTCCAATGCTTGTGACGCTATTAGGGATTGTTACACTTGTAAGCCCGGAGCAATCATAGAACGTATAACCTACAATGTTTGTGACGCCATTACCGATTGTTACGCTTGTAAGGCCTGAGCAACCAGAGAACGCACCATATCCAATGCTTGTGACGCTGTTGGGGATTGTTACGCTTGTAAGGCCGGTGCAACTATAAAACACCCAATCTCCAATGCTTGTTACGCTGTTTGGTATTGTTACGCTTGCAAGTGCAGAACAACTCTTGAACGCAGAACCTGCAATACCTAATGTTCCTTCTTTTATAGTAATGTTCGTATTCTCAGGCATGAGACCTTTATATTTATACAGCACCTTGCCTGCATATATAACTCCATCCGGTTGATTATTCAACCATGCAGTACCATTAAATGCATCACTTCCAATTGTAGTAACGCTGTTGGGAATTGTGACGCTTGTAAGACCGGAGCAATTCTGGAACGCAGAACCTCCAATACTTGTTACGCTGTTAGGAATTGTGACGCCTGTAAGGCCAGAGCAACCATCGAACGCATAATCTCCAATGCTTGTTACGCTGTTAGGAATTGTGACGCCTGTAAGCCCCCTACAGCCATAGAACGCAAAACCTCCAATGCTTGTAACGCTGTTAGGAATTGTGACGCCTGTAAGGCCAGAGCAACCATAGAACGCACCATATCCAATGCTTGTTACGGCATAAGTTATGCCATTGCTGATAACTGATGAAGGGATATGAACGCTACCGGTATATTCATTTGAATAACTATTATAACTATTTCCTCTGTAAGTTACTTCAACAGTCTTTTCCTTTTCAGATAAAATGTTGTAGTAAATCCCACCCACCTCAAAATCGTGGGCCATTGCAACTGTTGCAACCATCAACAACAGCGCTGTTAATAAGTGTTTTAATGTTTTCATAATTGTATTATTTATTAAACTAATTCTAATTCTTCTGATTTTTATAAAAGGCATATATCGTTTGCCAACAACCATATATAATAAAGATTCTTGCTACAAACAGTAATGCTGTACCAAGACTATTTAATGATAAACTGCAGTCTTTATTTACATTATCATTAAGTTTTGTCAATCCAAACACGTCAATTAACCTAATGTATTCAAGCAATACATCGCCGAATCCGACAAAAGTCCAATCAATAACAAAGAATTGTTTCTCGGTACCAAAATAATTTATTAAGAAATAAGAGATTACAGCAACAACATTGGTAAAAACAATTCCCCTAAACCAGCTCCTGTTATAGTTATTTGAATACTTGTTAAAAAACAATATGAGTTGTTCACTAGATTTCAAGCTTAACAATGAAGCAAAGAACATAGTCATACTATTTAATTGCGATTTCCACCATTTCTTCTTAAGTTTTTTTAGTGTTTTATTATCGTTATTAATATCATCAATCTTATTAAGGATAGATTTCAGGGACCCTTTAATATTGTCTTTGAATCTTCTTTCATACAATTCGGCCTGGTACTTGTCCTTCTTTACTGGGTCGGAATTTATTGTTGGAGCGCAATATATAATTCGTGCAGCATCTTCAAGAAGTGCTTTATAATAGAATTCATGTTCACAAAAGTCTGCTATCACAGAATCTGCGACACCAAAAGAAATAAAAGCGCATTTTTTCAATGAAAGCGTGCCCCCAATATCACTATCAAATATCTCCACTCTTCCCGCAAATAACTCTTTAGAAATTTTTGTAATTACATTATAGTTAACATTCTCTATACGCAAGTTCTTTGTTATTTTACAAGAAATCTTTACCGTCTCAAATAATGTGCTGTTACTTATAGATAGCGACCCATCAATCTTGGTGCGTTCCGCAATATAAAACAGGTTTGATGCATTAACGCCAGAAATATTAACATCATTCTTAAAATAAGAATCTTCTACATTCAAGATATCTATTTGCGTTTGACAAGATAATATCAGATTAACATCTTTATAATAATGTGAATTGAGAATCTTTAAATCTCTAATAACCTCTTTATCATAATTCATTATTGAAAATGACTCACAGAATCTGCAATTATTAATCCAAATCTTCTCAATTTTAGATGAACGTATGATAACCCTCTTTTGAAACATCAAGTCTTGAATATTAAATGAACAAAACTCAACATTGTCAAGTATCATTTGCTTTCTTATGGTTGTAATATTTCTATAATATTTAGGTTTAATACCCAACAACTTAAATAAGCAACAATTATCAAAAGGAAATGTAATAACCACATCCTTTATCACAATCTTATTATTCTTTTTTGAGTTGTTTGTTAATGCGAGCAACTCCTCCAAAGAATTCGCAATATGCTTTTCTTTCATAGCCATCTCCCCCACCCGCTCCCTGGGCAAGGATTATAACAAAAAAGAAGGCGTGGGAACTTTGCTATTATTCAACTGAGGCTCTGGAAATTGCCCGTCCCGAATAATAAGCAAAACCCACGCCAAACGGTATATAGTACACCCAGAACGGGTATATATATAACATTGACGTGGGCGTTTCTTGCTCACTATCCTCGGGACTTAAATTTTCCAGATTTCAGTTGAAGATAATTTTGCTAAACGCCCTAAAATTAATATGTCTGCCTGTGAGTATGCACTCACCTGCATTGCAAAAGTAATTAATAGGGGTTAAGATTGCAAGAAACTGTTGAAATAATTTTATATTCTTTAACTTACTGTTTGTGGCAAATATAGTTCATTGATTGGCAATGCGACTTGTTGTTTTACAACTTTTTATTACAAATACACAAAAATTTTTGATTCCCGGCCCTACACATTAAACATTACACATTTATGCCATGTCGAGCGAGCGCAGCGACGAAATCCGCAGGGTTCGACAATGCCGGCAGCGAATGGTCGCACGTAGCATGGGCAATGCTCATGCCGTGCGGGTCGCGAAAAGACGGCATTGTCAAAGGATCCCAAAAGACACAAGTGATAGAGATTCTTCGCCTTGCCCAGAAACGAAGTTCGCCGCCCGAAGGGGCTAAAGGCAATGACAAAACAACGTTTTGTTATCGGTGAGTTCATTAGTGTAACAATGAACGAACCAATGCCCTTTTGTTTTGTTATCGGTGAGTTCATTAGTGTAACAATGAA
>JAZNDZ010000065.1:0-31319 GCA_045588345.1 Bacteroidaceae bacterium | reverse complement strand
AAATTTCTACGTTACGTTTGGCTTCAAAATCCTCATTTACGCTTAGTAAACTGCGGTTTTGAAGCCTTCACAAGCCTTGAACTTTACTTTTTATTCACGCCTCATACAAAAGAAGGAGACTTTTGGGTCACCTTCTTTTGTGTATAATGTTGTTACTTTATTTTCTGCCAGTAAACAGTCTTGCCGATACCCCAGATGTTGCCGTATACTTTGAGTGTCTTTGCATCCTTGAATTCAATGTCTACACTGTATGTCTTGCCGCTTGAAGGGTCATAAATGTCGGTGTCGCCCCATTCCTTGTCATCGGCATCGTACTTGAGCCCTTTTATAATGACAACCTTATCAAGGTCTACATTGCGCAGGCTTTTGTTTTTGTTCTTCACGTCCTTGCGCTTGTTCCCATTCTCGTCAAGGTCGTTCGCAACCCAAAATACTTGGGCTGTGTATGTGCCGTCGGCAACCTTTGATATCCTAATTTTGCTGTCACCGCTCTTTTTTACATATAGATACTCGCCAATAATGTTGTCGCCTTTTGCGTTGATGTCTTGTGCAAATGCTGGTATAGAAAACAGTACCGCACAGATAAGTGTAAAGAAAATCTTTTTCATTTTGTACAATTTTATTTGTTGAATGTGTACAAATGTAGGGCTAAATTCTTTCTTGAACCAAATTGTACGGATAAAAAATAATAAAAATTGCACATTTTTAAATATTTGTGCAATTTTTGGACTCTATTTGGTTATTTTGGACAAGTGAGCGGTGCCATCATGCATCTTGATGAGGTGCTGCCAGTGTTGTCTAAACTTCAAACATCGTTTTCAGTTTTCACAATTCTGTATCCCAGTGATTGAACGGTTTCAATTACTTTTGTGCAGTCGATATTCTCTCCTTTTATGTAGGCTGCACCTTCTGCGAGTTCTACACGCACGTCGGTAACCCCTTCAATGGTTCTTAGGTTCTTTTCCACATTGTTGCGGCAATGGTTGCACATCATGCCTTCAATGTTGAATTTTAGTTCTTTTTTGCATGAGCAGCTTTCATCATGACAACTGCAATCTTTTCCCTTATTGCGGAACTTGAGGATGAATGCAACGGCAAGCATGGCAATGAAAATCACACTCGATGCAGTCTGCCACCAAGGAGCGCCTTCAATACCGCAACAACCTGCACCATGTACATGTATTGCACCGGTGAACCATTCGGCAGGCAGCAGATAGTCTATTGCAAGACCAAAGCCCATTGCACCAATGATGATTGTTGCAAGGTATATGACAAGCGGTTTTTTGCCGAGTACCTTGTTTATGACCAGTATTGCAGCCATGTTTGTGGCAGGGCCTGCCATGAGCAGTACCAGGGCTGCGCCAGGCGACAGTCCTTTTAGCATGAGTGCTGCAGCAATGGGAATGGAACCTGTGGCACACAGGTACATCGGAATGGAGATTGCCAGGATGATGAGCATGTTCAGGATAGGGTAATCGTTGAAACGCGAAAAGAAATCATCGGGTACTGCAATTGTGATTATGGCTGCAACTACCAGTCCGATGACAATCCATTTGCCGATATCTTGAATCATGTCAATGAATCCGTAGCGCAGGGTGCCAATACACTTCTGCCAAAAACTTTTCTTTCCTTCGGTCTCATGTCCATGAGTGTTTATGCCGTCCTTGTCATCGGGGCACCACCTGTTCACGGCCAATCCGCCTGCGAGTGCTGTCACCAACGCCACAAGAGGGCGCATTATGGCAAATGGTATGCCGAGCAACGAGGCTGTTGCGAGTATGGAATCGACACCGGTCTGCGGGGTTGCAATGAGGAACGATACTGTAGCTCCTTTTGAGGCTCCTTCGCGGCGTATTGATGCTGCTGTGGGAATAACACCGCATGAGCAGAGGGGCAGTGGAATGCCGAACATGGCAGCCCAGAATATTGACCGGAAATTGCGCCCCGACAGTTTGTCGGCATATATCTTGCGCGGAACAAATTCGTGCAGTATGCCTGCGATGAGAAAACCGAAAAGCAGGTAAGGGGTCATCTCATTAAGCAGGTTAATGAGGGGGTAGATGTATTCTATCATGTGTTGTAATTCTTATCTTTGCAATGCGGAATTTTCCGCAATGCAAAGATAAGAATTATTATCCGTTCCAAATCTCATTATAACTTGCTAAAATTGCTTCTTCTCTACTTGTTTTTGTTGTTTTCTACTATCTGCAGGTTCACAGCGGCCTGTTCATCGCCCATTGCTGCTGCCTTGGCAAAGGCGCGTTCGGCCGCGTGGCGGTGGTGGCGGCGGTAGTCAATTACTCCCTGCAGATTGAGCACGCGCGGGTCGTCCTTGTATTGCTTCAGTTCGTTAATGAGCCTGCGGTAGTCGGGCGAAGGGTTGTTTATGAGTTCATCGACAATGTTGTTCAGCGCCATTGCGGTGCTATCGGTTTCTTTGCTGTAGTATATTCCGGTGCAGCACGCCATGCGCATACCGGGGAAAATCTTTTCCGTGAGTTCGCGGTAGAGAGTGCCGTTGCGGTAACTTTTGAGTGCTGCCTCTCTGCTGCGCGGGTCTCTCTCCTGTCTAAGTGCAATGACCAGGCTGTCGGCGTTGCCTTTGTCTATGCTCATAATGTTGGAGTATACGGTCTCCCAGTCTGTGCCTCCGTCTGCAACCTCAAACACTTCTTCGGGCAGTTTATGGTGCTTGCGTATGTGGTTGCGCAGGGCTATGGCGCGCGCCTCTCCTAACCTGGCCCTGCCTGCAGCACCGGCTGTGCCGTCGGGCGATGTGTAGCCTGCTATCTGTACCGATTCAATGTGCGTGCTGCTGTCGGCAAGCACGCTGTCGATTATTCCCATCAGTTCTTCGATGTTGCTGGCATTGTCAAGATAAACAGGGTCAAGTTTGCTGCTGTTGGTTACGAAGCGTACTACACTGGGAGTAATGGGCATGCTGTCTGCATTAGCTTGAGTCAAGGGTGTATAGTAGCGCATGCTGTTTACATGCGGATGCTCGGTGGCAAGGTGGTCGCTCATGCTCTGCAATGGTTCTACACGGTGACAACTCATTGGCGGGCAGCAGGGCAGGCATATCATTGTGGTGTCGCACATGTATGCTGTTTCCTCGCCGTTGTCATATTCGCTGTATGTTATGGCATATACTGTGTCACTGATTGCGGTCTCAGGAACGGTGAGTGTGCAACGGTGACTGCCCGGTCTGTGCAGTTCGGGGCTGCTGCCATATCTTTTCACATAACGTTTGGCGTAACGCTTGCCTTGGAGATGACGGGTGGCGGAACTGACACAGGTGTCGGGGGTACAAATGTGGGTAACGACGAGCATGCCTTCGTCCTTGGGCATCCTGGGTGTGTCGTAGTCCAAAGTGAAGTGCCAGCAACTGTCGCTGTGCATGGCATCGTAATTCTTTGGGCTGAACTGTGCTTGCGTTGCAATGGCAACGGCAAGCAATGCGGCTGAAAATAGACTGCGTTTCATAAAGGTGTCATTTTTTTGTTAATCTGGTTACCTTTATAAAACGCAGGGCATGCAGTTTCGGTTCTCTGTACTCTGTTTATAGTTGTTCCAACGTGTGGGGCAAATCCTCAAGCGTTGCAATTGTTGCTGTGGGCTCGTGTTCTGGAATAACAGGTTCTTCGGCCCAGCAGATGTTCTTGAGCCAGACTGTCTTGCATCCAAGGCTGCCGGCGGGGTAAATGTCTTTGCGGTAGGAGTCGCCTATTACAGCAATCTCTTCGGGTGCTAATCCGAGCCTTTCTACACCAAGTGCAAAGAGTGCCGGGTCGGGCTTGCGCAAGCCGACTGCCGATGATTCCACAATCTCGCGAAAATAGGTGTTGAGCGCGAACTCTTCAAGGACCACAGGCATGTTGCCGTAGAAGTTGGTGACCAGTACCATAGGGTATTCGGCGGACAATCTTTCAATAATGCCGCGTGTGATGGCAAGGGTACGTGTTACTCTGGCGTAGCAGCGCTGTGCCACATCTTCTTCCTGTTGGCTGGTGAATGTACAGCCTGCTATGCTGTTTCGCAGATAGTCAAACTGCAACCGCATCTTTTTGTATAGCAGTGTGCGGAATGTGTCGGTGGGCTCTATTATGGGTGCCTTTGCCAACGAGCGCTCGCCATGTACGTATGCATCGCGGTATAGGCTCTTGTCGACCTTGATACCGGCTGAGCAGTACTCTTGCCAAATGAGTTCGCCCCAATGGATTCCGTTGGTGTCTATGGTGCCACCGTAGTCAAAGATTATTCCCTTAATTGTAAGCATATCCCTCTTCTATCTTCTTTGTCAATCTTTTGCACAAGTTCTCGTGCCTGTATTGCATATAAAGGAATATTGCCA
Source organism: Bacteroidaceae bacterium (assembly GCA_045588345.1). GTDB lineage: Bacteria > Bacteroidota > Bacteroidia > Bacteroidales > Bacteroidaceae > HGM04593. The sequence goes on along the minus strand of JAZNDZ010000065.1, from coordinate 26,968 downwards.
TGAGTACAATAAGTTCAAATGCAATGTATATCCACAGTTCACCGATGAGCATTGCCAGGCACAGTGTAATTGCGCGTGAATTGAAGGTGAGTATGTTGGTGTATTTCATGAGGGGCAGGCTACCCTTGCGGAACTCTTCGCGCAGGCGGTGCGGTATGTCTGTTCCGTACTTATCGTGTACAGTCTTGATGAACTTCTGGAACTTTGGTGACATGCGCTCCTGATTGCTGACGTATGCCACGTATGCATTGAGAAATATTTTCCAGAAGAAGTTGCCTTTCCATGGGGTGGCATCATACTCTTTTTTCTGTGCTGCGGAGTTGTGGAACTCGTTGCCGTTCCTCTCATTGGTGAAGTAGAGATGTATGTTGCGGTAGTAGTCGGCAAGCTGGCACTGTGACCCGTGTACCCAGAAACCGCAGAACGAGACAAGTATCCAGATGATAACTCCCCAGTTGTATCCGGGAGCAAATGGTATGGGCTCAAAGGTCTCTCGTGCGGCTATGGCAAAGTATATGCAGAAAAACCAGCAGTCACCGGCGAAACCGTCAAGTATGCGTCCCCAACGTGTCTTCTGCCCTGTTATGCGTGCCAACTGTCCGTCGGTGCTGTCATAGAGGTTTGCCCACATGAGCAGCAGTACGCCAAGGATGTTCCAACGTAGTTCTTCCTGCATGAAACATATTCCGGCTCCAATCCCCAGGAATATCGATATTATTGTAATTACATTGGGGTGTATGCCTCTGTTGCGGAAGAACAGTGCGCAGTGGAACCCTAACGGGCGGTAGAACCATATATCGAGGAACTCCTCAGTGTCGGCCGATTTCATTGATGCGCGGTAGAGGTCTTTGTCTTCTTCTTTCATATTCTGTTTTGTTTTATCTTTTCCATTATGTATTCAGCAATCTCTTTTGCGGCTTCCGGGCGTATGGCCGAAAAACTGGGAAAGTCATTCAGGTCGATAATGAAAATGTTGCCTTTGCTGTCGACGATGCAGTCTCCGCCGTAAATTTCAAGTCCAATGGCTTCTGCTGCCATATACACGGTTTCTTTCATCTGGTCAATGCTGAAAGGGTAACGGTGCGGGGTGCCGTTTATTTTCTCAAGCCCGAACTTGCTTTTTTCCGGGTCGGGGTAACTGTAATGGAAAAACCTGTTTCCTATGCCATAGAACTTGATTATGTCTCCTTCGATGTGTTTGCAATGTATGCAGCCTGCTATGCCCCGGTTGTGCATTGCTTCTATTGCTTGTGCTGCTGCAGCAGCATCGGGAGCAAAGCAAACGTCATCTGAATGACTGCTCCAGCCGTCGGCACGCTTTATCCATGCTGGGTATTGGTGCTGGTCAAGGTTCTCACAACTATTGACAAGTGTGAATGGAGGTTGTGGAATGCCTGCGCCGTCCAGACATTGCATGAGCCTTGAACGTGAACAGTTCTCTACAGCCTCGGGGCTGTTTATTACCATTATTCCGCTTTTCTCAGCATCTTTGAGGTGCTGCAGTATGTTGTGGCTGCGCGACATGTGGAATATCGCATCGGCATCGTGTGGCATTGATTGTTCGTCTGCCATTGTAACCACGATTCCCCTGTTGCGCAGTTCATGTGCTGTACACTCCAGAATGGCAGTATCGTTTGCTGTCATGTTTGGTGAGTGAATGGGATTACGTGCAATGGCGGCTATCTTCATCGTTGCGAAAGGAATTCTTCGGCCTTGGCAATATCCTTGGCGTGGTCAATGTCTATAATCTTTGAGAAGGGGTACGCTTGCAGTATCATTCCGTTGGCTATGAGTTGTCTTTGGAAGTTGCGCATGCGTTCAATGCCCTGCTCCATACAGGTATCAAGTATGTCCAGTGCCTTGGGGGTGAGCCCGTATATGCCGCCCGAGATATACTTGGATTCCGCACCGGCCTTGTCGCTGAATGCTGTTATGCCAAGGTCTTTGTCGGTGTCTACGTACAGGGGTTTCTCGTCGTCGATGTAGTCGGTTACTGCCATAAGACCGTCGCTGTCGCTCTGCTCAAAAGCCTTTATGTATGCTGCAAACTCTTCTTCGTGGAACAGTGTGTCTACTGTGGTGAGGCAGAACTTTTCGCCACGGAGCAGATGACTCAGCGCATGCAGACTGTGCATTGAACTGGGTGTGTTCTTGACAACAATTTCAATGGGGTATCTGCACTGCAATGTTTTCAGGTGTGCAAGTGTCTGCGGCTGTTCCTCGTTGACAATGATGTTTATTGACGTGGCTCCTTGACGTGCAAAAACGGTTACAAGGCGTTCTATTATGGGAACGCCTTGCAGTTGTATCAAGGGTTTGGGTGTCTTTATCCCCTCACTTGCCAGACGTGAGCCTTCACCGGCAGCAATTATGGCAAATTTCATCGGTTGTTATTCGTTGTCGGGCAACTGAAGGTTGAGACGGTTGCTGTCGTCACGTTTCTCGAAGTACATCTTGCGCAGTGGGTTGCGGCGCGCTTTTTCATAGAATCTGCGGTTGCGCATTATATCTATTGCCGCATAAATGGCCTGACGGAACGAATTTTCGTCAGCCTCACCCTTACCGGCGATGTCGTATGCGACACCATGGGCCGGCGATGTACGTATGATTGGCAGGCCTGCTGTGAAGTTCACACCGTCGTTCATGGCAAGCGCCTTCAACGGGGTAAGACCCTGGTCGTGATACATTGCCAGTATTGCATCGAATGATGCATACTTGCCGCTGCCCATGAAACCGTCGGCTGCGAAGGGGCCGTAGCAGAAGATTCCGCCGTCGTTCATCTTGCGTATGGCAGGTGATATAACTTCAATTTCCTCGCTGCCAAGAAGACCGTTGTCGCCTGAATGGGGGTTCAAGGAGAGTACGGCAATCTTTGGTGCGTCAATGTTGAAGTCTTCTATGAGGCTTTGGTTGAGCAGTGTCAGTTTTTCCTCGAGCAGTTCGGGAGTGATTGCTGCCGGTATGTCTTTAAGTGCCATGTGCGATGTTGCTACGGCTACGCGCATATCACCGCTGCAAAGTATCATAAGGGCTTTTGCTCCCTCGCCGCAACGCTCCTGAAGAAACTCGGTGTGTCCCGGGAAGTTGAACTCATCGCTCTGTATTGTACTCTTGTTTATCGGTGCTGTGACAATGACATCAATCTTGCCCTCCTGATAATCCTTGACAGCTCTGTCAAGTGCCTCGAACGCTGCAATGCCGGCCTCGGCGGTATTTGTGCCAAGTTCAATATGCACTTCGTCGTCGTTGCAGTTTATTATGTTGAGTTTGCCGTTCTGGGCTTCGTCGGCACTATCTATGGCATTGTATTGTATCTCCATTTCCAATGCCTTACGGTGGTAGGCTGCTACCTTTGGCGAGCCGTATACTATCGGGGTGCATATTTCAAACATTTCGGTATTCTCGAATGTCTTGAATATTATTTCGTACCCGATGCCGTTTATGTCGCCTTGTGTAATGCCGACACGTATTCTGTTCTTTTCGCTCATGTCTGTATATTTTTTTATTTATCTGCCTCAATGATGAATTCTTCGAGTCTGTTGCTGCTCTCAATCAACTTGTCGGCCGGGAGCCTCAGCGTGTATAGCGAGGCCTCGAGCTTGCGCATGAAAGAGCCTTTCTTTCTGTTTGGCGCGTAGACGAAAGCTTCGGCCACGATGACCCTGTTGTTTACCTCATCGACTACCGAGTGTGAAACGAACGGGCCGCCCATGATGTCGTTCTCCATCTCCCAAAGACCGCGTGCAACCTGTATGTAACGGTCGCGGTAGAGGCCCTCTTTTATGTCGACCGACCAGTCTACGGTTGACATGTACTGTCCCGGTTTGGCTCCTTTGAGGTGCAGTTTCATGACGGAGTCGCGGGTGTGTATGTAATTCTCCCTTGTGAAGTTATCCTGTGATGTGTAGGGGTAACTGTATACAACGAAACTGAAAATCTCTGCCTTTGGAGTGTTGAAATCGGATAACCATACAAAGTTCTCGCCTTTCTTGTTGCCGCTGAGGTGGTAGGGTATCCTCAATTCGCAACCGAACATCTCATTGACAACTTTCAGTGCATTCTCGTTGTAGAAATCCTGCAGTTTCTCAATCTCTCTCTCCATTTCTACGTTTGTCAAGAAGTCTACAATTACCTGGGAGTTGTCGGTGACGAACTTCTCGAACTCATCTAATCCCGGTGACTGTATCCTCATGTATATCTGAGGCTGGGAAAAGACATCGCGTGTGTATTTGAACTGCGGCTGTGTGTATTGGCTCTCGTCAATGTCCACGAATATGATGTTGCGGAAGTTCTGCGACACTCCTGTGAACTGGCTCTCGTTTATGCGCGAGATTCTGAATGAACGCTCCGATTGGGGCAATCCCGGAATGTCGGTGTCAAGAGCATAAAGAAGTGCCCGGCCTGCAGGTGACTCCCAGATTTCGAGGTCGCATACCACAAGGACTTCGTAGGGGTTGCCTATTGATGAACGCTTTGTGCCCATGACTGTCTCTACAACGTTGTTACAGCCTGTCAATGTCAGGGCTATGAGTGCAAAAAGGAAAATCTTCTTCATTTTTGTATGTTATTTGTTGTTACTGTCTTGTTTTAGCGTCGATAGCATGCCGCATGCCGCAAAGATATCTTCGCCACGCGAAGCCCTGATTGTGGTGAAAAGGCCGTTCTTGGTAAGGAAATCGCGTAACTGGGTCATGCCCTCCTCGTCAACTCCTTCAAGCGGAACACCGGGGATTGCATGGTAACGTATGAGGTTTATGCGGCAATCTATGCCTTCGAGCAGTTTGAGTAGTTTCCTTGCGTGAGGCAATGTCTCGTTGATGCCCTTGAACACAATGTACTCGAATGTGAGCCTGCGCTGGTGGCTGAAGTCATATTCCTTGAGAATGTCAAGCATTTCCAATATTGAGAATCCCTTTTCGGCCGGCATTATTTCCATACGCTTCTCGGGTACCGGGTGGTGAAGGCTGACGGCAATGTGGAAGTCGCCAGCATCCAGCAACCGCTTGAGTCCTTTTCGCACTCCAACGGTAGATACTGTTATGCGGTGGGGGCTCCACGCAAGGCCATAATCGCCTGTGAGCACTTCAATGGCTGGCAAAAGGTTATCGAGGTTGTCGCATGGCTCTCCCATTCCCATGAACACGATGTTGGTGAGCCTGTCGAATTCGGGCAATGCGAATATTTGGTTAAGAATCTCATTTGTGGTGAGGTTTGCAGTGTATTTCTGCTTGCCTGTCATGCAGAAAAGGCAGTTCATCTTGCAACCCACTTGTGATGATACACACAGGGTCGCACGTTCCCCGTCGGGGATATATACGGCTTCTACATAGTGCCCGTTTTCTACCTCATAAAGGTATTTTACAGTACCGTCAACCGAACGTGCCGCATCAGCCGGGGCCTTGAATCCCACTTCGAAAAGTCCGCTCAATCTCTCCCTGTTTTTCAGAGAAATGTTCGACATGTCCTCTATTGAATGAACCCGTTTGCAGTAGACCCAGTCGGCTATCTGCTTGGCTGTGAATGCAGGCATGCCTACCTCTTTTACGGCCTCCTTGAGTTCGCCAAGTGTCATTCCCAACAGTTTCCTTTTCTTGTTTTCCATGCTGTGATGTTGATGAGTGGTATATTCGCGTTTGCGCGAATCTTTTGCGAAGATAATGAAAATTGCGGTATTTATGCCCCTTATTAACAAATAAAAATATATATTTATAATAACGGTCTCTTTTGTTTGGGAGCATGGGGCAAAAAAATGTGTATATGTTGTTTTTTAACCTCTTTTTCTCTAACTTCGCGATAAAGTTGAAGATTTTATGAAAAAACATACATTAGAACTCTTTTTCCCTCTTTTGAACGGGGATTTCTGCTTGCCGGCGTTGGAGAATCTTATTGCTCATCCTTGTGTCGAAAAGGTGTGGCTTTGGAGTGCCGCTGCGCTTACTGTGCCATTGTCCGGCAAGGTCAATGTGCTGCATGCCGAATCGCTGACGGCAACCTCGCTTTTCCTTGATATGGCCGAACGTGCCACTGCCGATTATGTACTGTATTCAGGAAAGGACGGTGTTGAAGTAAATGTTGGAAAACTTGAGGAACTTCTTGAAAATATGCCCGCGGATGCATCTATGGCCTACTCGCATTATTACAAGGATAGTGATGGTGTTGTTTCCGAAGCACCAACTATAGATTACTTTGCAGGTTCTTTGAGAAACGATTTTGATTTCGGCTCAATGTTGCTGTTCAGTACACGTGCATTGAAGGAATATCTGCGTGAGCAACCCGATGAATACCGCTATGCAGGGCTTTATCAGTTGAGGCTTGCAATGAGCCGTCTGGGGCGCATATATCATTGTTGCGAATACCTTTATACTGAATGTGAGAGTGACATGCGCAAGAGTGGTGAGAAACAGTTCGATTATGTGAACCCGGCACAGCGCGAAGTGCAGGTGGAAATGGAGAAAGTGTGCACGCATCATCTGAAGGCAGTCGGGGCTTGGCTGCCTCCGTGCAAGTATGACGCGATAGACCTTTCTGCCGGCGAGTTTGATGTTGAGGCATCGGTGGTGATTCCTGTATTGAACCGTCGCTCGACTATTGCCGATGCAATAGGTTCAGTGCTCAAGCAGAAGACTGCGTTCCCGTTCAATATAATTGTTGTGGACAACCATTCAAGCGATGGTACAGGTGAAATAATTGACTCTTTCAACGATGACCGTGTTGTGCATATAGTACCTGAGCGCACAGACCTTGGAATAGGCGGCTGCTGGAATTTGGCTGTAAACTGCGTGCATTGTGGCCGTTTTGCCGTGCAGTTGGACAGTGACGACCTTTACAGTGACTGTAATACCTTGCAGCGGATTGTAAATGGGTTCTACGAGCAGCAATGCGCAATGCTTGTGGGTACATACAGAATATGCGATTTTGACCTGAATACATTGCCGCCGGGCATAATAGACCACCGCGAGTGGACCGAGGAAAACGGGCGCAACAATGCGCTCAGAATAAATGGTCTTGGTGCACCGCGCGCATTCTTCACTCCTGTCATTCGTGAAGTGGGTTTCCCGAATGTGAGTTATGGCGAGGATTATGCTGTGGGGCTTGCAATTTCGCGCCGCTACCGCATAGGCAGAATATATGATGTGCTTTACCTTTGCCGTCGTTGGGGCGGCAATTCCGATGCGGCACTTTCGCATGAGAAAGTGAATGCGCATAACCTTTACAAGGATTCTCTGCGTACTGCCGAACTTGAGGCGCGTATGGCACTTGTTGAGTCTTCGGGTATCCCAACTGCGCAGGAGGTGAATGATTTTTTTGACAGGCAACTGCGGCAATGGCCTGTTGCAGCCGAGCGTCATGCCGCGCTTGGCGGTGTCGAACTGCGCGACCTTGGCAACGGAATCGTGCTGCAGCACAATCCGGCGCGTTCGCTCTCTACGGCTGCAAAGGTTGACGAAAAGTCTGTCGCTGCCCGTAAATGTTTCCTTTGCGGCGAAAACAGGCCGGGGGAACAGTTTTCCCTTAATGCGTTGGGCTCGCTTGAGGTTCTTGTAAACCCGTTCCCTATACTGCCGCATCACCTTACACTGCCGTTGAAGGCACATAAACCACAGAATTTGGCATCTATGTATGCCGATATGTTACACCTCTCCCGCGAATGGCAGGGTATGGCTTTGTTCTATAATGGTCCTTTGTGTGGGGCTTCTGCTCCCGACCATGCGCATCTTCAGGCCGGTGACGTTTCTTGTGTTCCTCTATTCGGCAGTTATTGGCGCGAAAAGATATCGCAGGGTATGGAACCTTTGCGTGTGAATGAGAATGGGGCAATATACAATATCACAACCTATGCTGTACCGCTTTTTATGATTGTGGCGCGTAATGTTTCATATTCTGTTGAACTGATGAAGCGTCTTGCCGGTGCTTTGCCTGTAAAAGAAGGTGAACTTGAACCGCGAATGAATGTTTTTGCATGTTATAATCCAGATGAGGGGTATGTAACAATGGTGTTCCCGCGTGCCGTGCATCGTCCTGCAGCCTATTATGCAACTGATGAAGGGCAACGTCTTGTGAGTCCGGGAGCAATAGATATGGCGGGCTTTGTAATTACACCGCGAAAGGATGATTTCCTTGGCCTCGCTGCCGATGAGGCTTTGGCTCTGTTGCAAGAGGTGGCCCTGTCGCCGAGTGAAGTGGAAAATGTCGTCGCACGTTTAGCATAAGCAACCAATGAGAAGTGTCGATATAGGGGTGTTGCGGGCTCCGCAAATAAAGTTCGATTTAATCGGCGGTTTTTCTTCATCGGTGCCGTTTCTTGAAGAAGGTAATGAAGTTGCTTTAAAGGAAGGTGCGCTTTGTCTTAATGGCAAGCGATATGATTCTATATGTTTTGTTCCACGGAGTAAAGATTCTCTTTTTGTATTGCACGATGTGGTCATTGGTGTGGGGTTTCATTGGCAACGTGCAGAAAATCAGGTGTTTACGGGGAAATTGCTGTTTGTCGTTGAGGACGGTGAAGTTCGTGCCATAAACCGTTTGCCGGTAGAGGAGTATTTGGTGAGTGTCATTTCAAGCGAAATGTCGGCGACCTCGTCTTTGGAGTTCCTTAAGGCGCACACGATAATCTCACGCAGTTGGCTCTATGCACAACTGCAAAGGAAAGAAAGAGTGCAGAATGCTGTGCTGGGACACGAGACACAGGATGAGATAATCCGTTGGTATGCGCGTGAGGACCACTTACTTTTTGATTTTTGTGCTGATGACCATTGTCAGCGTTATCAGGGTGTAACACGTGCTGCGAACCCTAATGTAACCAAGGCTGTCATGGAAACACGCGATGTGGTGCTGAAGTATGACGGCAAGGTGTGTGATGCGCGTTTCAGCAAATGCTGCGGAGGTGTCACTGAACGTTTTTCGTCATGTTGGGAAAACGAGGATTATCCCTATCTTGAGGCTTTCAGGGATGTTGAAGAGAATCTCCCCTTGCCCAATCTGACTACCGAAAAAGGTGCAAGGGAGTGGATAGAAAGCGTGCCTGCTTCCTTTTGTTCAACTGATGATAGAGATGTGCTGTCGCAGATACTGAACGGGTATGACCGCGAAACGAATGATTTCTATCGTTGGCGTGTTGAATATACTCAAGATGAACTTTCGGCATTGGTGAATGAACGCTCAGGAATTGATTTCGGGACCATTGTCGGGCTGCAACCGGTGGAACGTGCAGCATCGGGCCGTATTGTGCGTCTTCGCGTAATGGGAACAAAACGCTCTGTTGTTGTGGGCAAGGAACTTGAAATACGTCGTTGGCTGTCGGAATCGCATCTTTATAGTTCGGCTTTTGTCGTGGACGAAGTGAAGTGTGACGGTTCAACCCGTTTTGTCATCAAAGGAGCCGGTTGGGGGCATGGAGTGGGGTTGTGTCAGATTGGCGCTGCAATGATGGGAGAAAAGGGATTCTCTCATGAAGAAATTCTTCAACATTATTATCCCGGGGCGATTCTTGAGGTTGTGTAAGAGTGGCGCTGTTGTAATATGAAGTTGTTTATGCCTTGAATATGTGAAAAGCGCTTGTAATCAATCAGGTACCCTGTTGAAACGCGTCGTCAGGCGATTCTGCTTGCCTTTTTTGTGTGAATACATTTTTTTTTGAACAAAAAAAGTGCTTTCTTTGCAATATTTTTGTTAAAAGGGAGTTACAATAGTAACTGACTATTGATGTTGAACTGATAATAATTTGGAGATGGTTATGAAAGATGGCATGAATGCCTTTGAACGCACAATAAAACGCTTGTTTGATATATTTTGTTCGTTTTGGGGGATTTTCTTTTTGTTACCGGTCTATCTCATAGTGTATATAATGCTCAAGGTCCAGAACGACGGAAGCGTGATATTCAGTCAGGAGCGAATCGGTTACAAAGGAAAACCGTTCAAAATATACAAGTTCAGGACAATGCGCATGGATTCTGAATGTAACGGTGAACCTCAACTTGCAAAGAAAGGTGACGAAAGGCTTACACCTGTAGGTCGTTTTTTGCGTGAACACCACCTTGACGAACTTCCGCAACTTTTCAATGTGCTGAAAGGTGACATGTCTTTCGTTGGCCCGCGTCCTGAACGTCAATATTTCATTGACAAGATACGCAAGGAAAATCCCGATTATGACTACATATTCCTAATGCGTCCGGGATTGACCTCGAAGGCGACAATACACAACGGCTACACCGACACTTTGGAAAAGATGCTCAAGCGTCTTGAAATGGACCTTGAGTATTTGAGGACACGCTCTTTGTACCTTGATTTCAAACTCATTGTAACAACGGTCGTATACATAATCAACGGTAAAAAATTCTAAGCAGATGAATAGATATATTTTCCCTCTTTTGATATTTGCACTTTTTGCGATAGAAAGTGTTGTGGCGCAGAACCTGAACGATGAACAGGTTCTGAAATTTGTTGTTTCGGAAAGAGAAAAAGGCCGTTCCGAGGCTGCTATTGCCAAGAAACTGATTGAAAAGGGAGTGACACCTGCGCAGTTGCAGAGAATTAAAAACAAATCGCTGCAAGCCAGGGAGGCAAGTCTTGATTCAGAAACAGGAGAACAGCGAATACGTGAAAATGAATCGGCCGGTTTCCTCTACTCCAATAATCAAGAGCACATGCAGGAGATCGTTTCGTCTTTGGAAACCAAGCAAGTGGACGAGGGACAGGAACGGTCAAGTAAAGATGATGTCTATGGCCGCAACCTTTTCAATAATGAACTCCTGACTTTTGAACCTGCGATGAATATTCCCACACCGGCAGATTATGTCCTTGGCGCAGGCGACCAGGTGATAATTGATATCTGGGGTGCATCGCAGCAGAGTATTGAAAGAGTTATTTCTCCCGATGGACATGTTGTAGTAGAGGGTGTGGGGCCGGTCAAACTCGCTGGTCTTACCGTTGAGGAGGCTAACGCTTATGTAAAGGATACGTTGGGAAAATTCTATAGCGGTTCATCAATAACGCTTTCTGTGGGCACTACACGCAGCGTAAAGGTTGAGATTGTGGGTGATGTGGTTGCTCCGGGTTCATATACCATGAGCGCTTTTTCAACCTTGTTCAATGCATTGTACAATGCAGGCGGAATAAGCAATATGGGTACTTTGCGCGACATAAAGGTTTTCCGTAAGGGAAAACAGGTGTCCCGCATTGATGTGTATGACTATATTATCAATGGTAATAATGTCGGAAACATCCGCCTTCAGGATAACGACCTGATTATAGTTGGTCCTTATGACGCAATAGTGAATATCCAAGGTAAAGTGAAACGTCCCATGAAGTACGAGATGAAAGACAATGAGACCCTTTCGGCCCTAATGTCTTATGTGGGAGGTTTCTTGGGCGATGCACACACGAAGAACGTAAGGGTAATACGCAAAAGTGGAAAGGAGTATTCTGTGCATACGGTAGAGAAAAATGCCTTTGGTTCCTTTAAACTTGCTGATGGTGACTCCATTTATGTAGACTCTATAACACCGCGTTTCTCGAATATGGTTGAGGTAAGGGGTGCTGTGTTCCAGCCCGGAATGTATGAATTGGGTAAAAAAGTCAATACAGTACATGACCTTATTGAAATAGCTGACGGTTTGCGTGAGGATGCATTTACAGCGCGTGCGGTAATGCATCGCCGAATGGTAGACAGAAGGCTTGAGGTGCTGGCTGTTGATATTGATGGCATATTGAGCGGAACGGCTCCCGATGTAGAACTCCGCAAAGAAGACGTGCTGTTCATACCATCGGTACTGGATATGCGCGGCAAAGAGACACTGAGTATATCGGGTGAAGTTAATTTTCCCGGCGTGTATGAGTTTGCCGAGAATACGACACTTGAGGATTTTGTTCTCCAGGCCGGTGGTCTCACACGCGTGGCTTCAACTGCAAAAGTCGATGTGTACCGTAGAAGATACAATTCCAAAGCATTGGTCGAGAGTGACACAACAACGTTCTGCTACAGTTTTGCATTGAAAGACGGGTTTGTGATAGATGGTGAATCTGGTTTTATCCTTGAGCCGTTTGACGAAGTCCATGTGCGCAAGAGCCCTGCAGTATCATTGACAAAGAGCGTTACCGTCAGAGGTGCTGTGAACTTTGTAGGTGACTTTGCAATGCATAACCGTAATTATAGGCTCAGTGACCTTGTGAATGCAGCCGGCGGATTATCGGAGTCGGCATTCCCCGAAGGCGCACGCCTTTATCGCGTGATGACTCCCGAGGAACGTGCGCAACGTGAAAGCATGATGAAAATTCTGCAGATTGAAACGTATGAAGAAGGATTGCGTTCCAATGAAGAGTACGATATAGCGCTTGCCGATTCGCTTTTGGATCTCAAACTCAATTTGAATAATGTCTATAATGTTGCCATCAATCTTGATATGGCTGTTGCTGAACCTGGTTCAGATGAGGACATTGTGTTGCGTGAGAATGATGTGCTTATAGTTCCGCAACGCGTGAATACTGTAAAAATAAGTGGCGAGGTGCGTTATCCCATAACCATAAATTACAAGGAAGGTGAGAAGTTGAGTTATTACATAGAGCATGCCGGCGGTTATACCGATGTCGCAAAGAAACGCGGTGTCTATGCCATTTATATGAACGGTTCTGTAAAAAAGATTTCAAAACTGAAGAGTTCTGATATAAAGCCCGGTTGCGAAATTGTTATTCCGACAAAGGATATCTCAAAGAAACTCACAGCGGCAGAGTGGTTGGCCATAGGAACCACCTCGGCCTCAATCGCTACTATGATTGCAACGATTGCCACCTTGCTTAAATAATCCAGTGTTAGCAATTCTGCAGATGAGTGACAAGCGTATAATACGAAACACAGTTATTCTTTATTTGAGAATGCTGTTCCAAATGGCGGTATATCTTTATACCTCTCGCATTGTCATTAAAGCTTTGGGTTTTGTTGATTACGGTATCTATGACGTTGTTGGCAGCGTTGTTGTTGCAATGCTGTTCCTTAACAACTCCATGCTCAATTGTACCCAACGCTTCATAACATATACTCTTGCCGAGAATGACAACCGCAAATTGAGCAAGATTTTTTCGCATAGTCTTATAATACACATTATTTTCGGCGTTTGCATCGTTTCGGCAGGAGCATTGCTTGGAACCTGGTATATACAGGAATTTATGAATCTGCCTGCCGGGAGAACTGCTGACGCATTGTTCGTTTTCTATGTGGCGCTTGCAAGCAGTTTTGTGACAATAGTAAGTGTGCCGTACAATGCACTGATAATTGCGCATGAGCATATGGGTGCTTTTGCTGCAATAACGATAGTTGATGTGTTGCTCAAACTATCAGCGGCAATATCTTTGTTCCTCTTTGAGAACGGCAGGTTGCGCATGTATGCATTGCTCTTGTTCGTGGCTGCTATTGTAGTCAGGGCTATTTACGGTATCTATTGCCGGTGCGCGTATAAAGAAGTCCGTTTTGTTTCAAAGTTCGACAAGTCTGTGTTCAGGAGCATGCTCGGTTTCTTGGGCTGGAACACAATCGGGAATACTGCTATAATGTGCAACACGCAAGGATTGAACCTTATGCTGAATGTTGTTGGTGGTCCTGTGGTGAATGCAGCAAGAGGCATCGCTTTTCAGGTGCAGACTGCGGTTGTATCTTTTATAAACAGTTTTCAGACAGCAATCAATCCTCAGATAACCAAGAGTTATGCTGCAGGTGAAAGCAGCAAGATGAATTCGTTGATACTTGTTTCATCGCGTGTGTCGTTTATGCTCATGCTCTTCCTTATGGTTCCGTTGTTGCTGCTCACTGAAAATCTGCTTGATGTTTGGATTGGTGAATATCCGCCTCATACGGCAATGTTCGTGCGTATTCTACTTTGTGTTTCTGTGGTAGAGACTGTCGCCAATCCACTGATGGTAGGTGCTTCGGCAACGGGAAATATCAGGAATTACCAGATAATTGTAGGCGGTGCAATGCTCTGTACTTTGCCTGTCGCCTTTATTGCGTTGAAGGCCGGTGCTGAACCGCAGGCTGTATTTTGGTCGTTGCTGGCAACTACAATAATGGCTCAGTTGTTGCGTATGTGGCTGTGCCGCGGGCTGTTCGGCTTCTCGGTGAAAGATTTCTCCTTGCAGGTGATTGTGCCTATACTTAAGGTCGGAGTAATGTGCTTTGTCCCCTTGCTGATACTCCGTCCATATTATGCTTCCTATGAGGGAATGTATGCAGTGCTTGTTTGCGCAGTGCTTGATGTTTGGGTTGCTGTGTGTGTGTTTCTTCTCGGCCTTAGCAGGCAGGAACGCGACTTTGTATTAAGAAAAATTAAACTGAAATGAGAAACTTGTTTGCAAAACTCGTATATATAGCCTCCTTGCCATTGGCATTCTTGTGGAATGCGAGAGTTTCGGCTTTTGCAGATAGTGTATCAAACATGGTGTACTCTGCTATAATACGGCATCGCCTCAAGGGTGCCAAGAATCTGCGTGTCATAGGTTCTCCATTGATTATGAATGGTGCAAAGTATATTCTTGTTGGTGACAATGTTGAGATTTGCCGTTTGGCGCGTATTGATGCCGTGACATATTATCCGCATGCGAGGCAGCGTTTTGAACCGCAACTTAAGATAGGTAATAATGTTGTAATCCAGATTTCATGTCACATAGGTTGCATCAACCGTGTAGAGATTGGTGATTATACGACAATGGGTGCCAGGACATATATAACAGACCATACTCACGGCACTACAGAACTTGAGGATTTGAAGTTGCCGCCCAGGCACAGGAAACTTTATTCAAAAGGGCCGGTAATCATAGGAACGCATGTAGCAATAGGAGAGGGTTGCATGATTATGCCCGGAGTTACAATAGGCGACCATTCAGTTATTGGCGCAAACTCTGTGGTCACCAAGGATATACCTCCCTATTGTGTTGCAGCAGGCAATCCGGCAAGAGTAATAAGAAATCTATTGGAACAAGAAAACAAATGATATGGAGCCGATTATAAAGAATGAAATCCGTCTGGACCTGGTATTTGGGGTCATAAAGGAGAGTTGGAGAAAAATACTTGTGGCGGTTGTTGTCACTGTTGCTGTGACCATTGCCCTTGTGTTGTGTGTGCCTCGCTATTATGTGGCAAAGGTCATGCTCGCTCCCGAATATGGTGAAAATCAGATGGGGGGCGGTGCATTAAGTGCTGCAGCATCGATATTGGATATAAATATGTCCGGTTCCGGAGTTGATGCCATCATGCCTGAGTTTTATCCTGACATAGTAGAATCTACTGACTTCCTGGTTCCGGTTCTGGAGTCCGCAGTAGAGACACAGGATGGAGGTTTCAAAGGCAGTTACGGAGAGTATATAATGAAGTGTGAGAAATCTCCATGGTGGGCAACACTTATTGGTATGGTGAAAGGGATATTTGCATCTTCATCGGAGCCGTATAATGCCGATGATGAGTATAAGATTGACCCGTTCCAGTTGACAAGTGGTGAATATAATCTGTTGCAGAGGGTCTCGGCTTCCATTGGTTGCTCCGTTGATGAAAAGACCGGTGTGATAACGCTTACACTTAAGGCTCAGGACCCTTATGTCGCTGCCAACATGGCAAATGTCGTAAAAAACGAATTGCAGTCATTCATGACAAAATACCGTACCGGTAAAAACAAGAACGAGCTTATGCATTCGACGGCAATGTGTGATACTGCGTATGTGAATTATGTGAAGGCTCAGGCTATATATGCTGATTATGTCGACAAGCATCAAGGGTTGGCAAAGAAGGCGTATCAGGTTGAAGAAGAGCGGCTTGCGAGTGAAATGCAACTGGCTTTCAATATTTACAGCACTTTGTGCCAGCAGAAGTTGCTGAATGAATCTGAAGTGCAGAAGCGTACTCCTGTGTTCACTGTATTGCAGAATGCTACAGTTCCTGTTAAGCCTGCAGGGCCCAAGAGGATGCTCGTTACGCTTTTTATGGCAATTGTGTCGGCTCTTGTCTGCGTTGTGATACAGGTGTATAAGAAATATAATGGCACAGAGAACACTGCCAGTGAGTAGGGGTAATGATATATGTATGTAGCAATACTCTTTGTTATATTCCTGTTTATACTTGTTCTGGCTTTTTTTGAAGATGAAAAAATCCGGAACAATGCTTTTTTGCTGATTTCTATAGGTTTTGTCTTGCTCCTTTATGTCGCATTTCGTCCCGAAGGTATTGACAAGGATTATATGGCTTATCTTGGGTATTACAAGAATCCGACAGGCGTGGCTGCGGAATTGACAGAACCGACCTTCAAGGCGATAAATGGATTCGCACGTATGTGTAAAGAGCCGTTGTTGCTGTTTGTTACATACGCAATATTGGCTGTTCCCCTCAAGATACATGCAATAACAAGGCTTTCTCCATATTGGTATCTGTCGATTCTTGTGTGGGTGACGCATCTGTTCATCATTCAGGAGATGACGCAGATACGTGTTGCTGTCGCATCGGGAATATTCCTGTTCTCAATACCGTCTTTGGCCGAGGGGAAAAAGGTTACATATCTGTTATATGCTGCTTTAGCATCGTTGTTCCATTATTCGGCACTGGTGCTGCTGCCTTTGGCTTTCCTGGGGAACAAGCGTCTATCGTCGCTGACGATGTGGATTCTTGTTATATTTCCAATCGTGATGTATATGTTCCCTATGGTCAGTATGGATATTATAAAATACATTCCCATACCTTTCATACAGCAGAAACTTCAGATGTATGAAGACCTGATGGAGTATGAAGGCGGTGTCTGGGTTGAGATAAATATCTTCAATATTATGGCATTGGTACGCCTCTTCTCCTACTATATGCTTATATGGAAATACAAGTTTCTGTCTGAGAAATATCCATATATGCCGATATTGTTGAAAGTGTTCTGCTATTCAATATGTTTGTATGTCGGACTCTCGTTCCTTCCGCCAATAGCAATGCGAATAGAGGAACTGGTGTCAATAATTGACTGTATATTGCTGCCGTTGTTGGCTGTGCTGATAAAGCCTCATTGGTTAGGACGACTGTTGGTTATAATATATACAATGGGAATTATAATGGCCAATATATTTTTGTATAAGCTTTTGAGGCTCTAAACTGTGATTGGATAGATAAATGTGATTCTTATGTCGTTTATAAAAAGAAATATGAGCTCTTTACTGTTTATGTGCGTCGTGTTGTGGCTATATGTATCCGCATCGCATGCGCAGGAGAGATACAGTATAAAGGATTTTGTGCAACTCAATACTATTGCATCGCATGGAGACAATGCTCCTTTCTGGCTGGTTTCGAACAGAAACGGTGTGTTGTCGTACAATACTGTAAACGGGTATCTCAGGTACGGAGTCCTTGTTGACGGTGCAATAGACAGAAATAACCGTTGGAAATATTCTGCCGGGATTGACCTTAAAGTCGGATATAATCAGAAGTATAATCCCAATGTCCAGCAACTGTATGCCGACGTGGCATACAAATGGTTCGTAATAAGTGTGGGTGCCAAGGAACGCCTACCCGAGATGAGGGACTTCTGTAACACCGGTGTCCATAGCGGGAATGCTGCATTCGGCTTGCTGCGTTCATTCTCGTTCAACAACCTTTCAGAGTTGGGTACGGGCGGGCTTGTTTCCAGTGCCAATAGCACACCGGTTCCGCAAATACGTTTTGATGTTCCAGAATATGTGACTGTTCGTGGAACCGGGGATTGGCTTAAATTGCGCGGACATATATCCTATGGAGTATTTCTTGATAGCGGATTCCAGAAGGACTTTACTTCGGTGAACCCAAATGCCAAATATAACCGTTATGCTCTTTACCATAGCAAGGCGTTGTTCATGAAGGTCGGTAATCTTGATAAATTCCCTTTGGAGGTAGAAGGCGGGCTTGAGATGCATTCACAATTTGGTGGCGATGTGTATACGCATTCCAGTGGCAAGGTGTTGTCTATGCCGACTAAACTGAAGGATTTTTTAAAAGCTTTCGTGCCTGCAGGAGGAGATGAAAGGACTCCTGATATTGAGCAGTCGAATATCTCGGGTAATCAGATAGGCAACTGGCATCTTGCACTTACATTAAGCACCAAACCGGTAGATATCAGGATTTACGGAGAGCACATGTTTGAGGACTTTTCGCAACTCTTCTTTGTTGAATATCAGTCAAACATTGACGGCAAGAGAGAAATTGTATACTATCCTTGGCGTGATATCATGTTGGGAATATCGCTCAAGAACAAGACTGGATATTTGAGTTTCATTTCGAATATACAGTATGAGTATGTTTCGACGTATGACCAGAGCGGTGCCTGTTACAATGACCCTAATGCCTATTTCAAGGAGCAGATGGATGGTTGGGACAATTATTATAACCACGCTATTTACAGTGGCTGGCATTATTACGGCATGAACATCGGTAACCCTTTGGTCTTTTCGCCGTTATACAATGAGGACGGCAGCCTTGAATTCAAGGCTAATCGCTTGAAGGCACATAACGTCGGGGTAAACGGTTCTTTCGGCAGTAGAAATGAGTTCATGTACCGCTTGCTGTATACTTACAGTGTGAATTGGGGTACGTATGAGAATCCTTTTTTCAAGAAGCGTTATACGACATCCTTGTCGGCCGATTTTATGTATGCTCCGTCCGGGAGGTCCTGGATGGTGTCGGCTTCGTTTGCGCATGACAAAAGCAATATCATAGGCAACAATAGCGGTGTTATGGTTTCTTTTATAAAGGTTGGCCTTTTAAAGTAAATTGATATGTTCAGGAAATTTTTATATATTTGTTCGGTATTGTTGCTCTTCTCTTGTGAGAAGATATTTGTGAACGGTGACTTGGATGGTATGTGGCGGCTTATGCATGTTGAAAAGGCGGGTAGAGTGGAGTATCCTGACAGTCTGTTCTATTCATTCCAACGTCACCTGGTAATGATGGGCATATATTCCGAAACTGAGCATCCTGTGAACTGGTATATGGGATGTTTTGATTTTACCGGTGACTCCATTATTATGGATAATTTCTATCGTTATCCCGGAAATGACGGTGTACGCGTGCCTGAAGAATTGGCAAACCTATATATATATGGTGATACGGTACGTTTCGGAGTGGAACTTTTGAACAGCGAGATGCTTATAATAAAGTCTGATTCAGTCCGTTGCGCATTCAGAAAATGGTAATATGAAAATGTAAGTAAACATATTTATAATCCAATGGAGAAAATAGCAGTATTGTTGTCGACATATAATGGCGAGAAGTTCCTTGAGCAGCAATTGGAGTCGCTTGTTGCGCAGCAAGGTGTAGAAACGGAAATTCTTGTGCGCGATGACGGTTCCGGTGACGGAACTACTGGTATTCTCGATAGGTGGAAACAGAAGGGTGCATTGTCTTGGTACGCATCGGGGAACATGGGACCGGGAAAAAGTTTTATGAATCTTCTGCAGCAGGCACCCTCATCGGGCTATTATGCGTTCTGCGACCAGGATGATGTGTGGCTCGAGAACAAACTTTCCCTCACACTGGAGAAAATGAAAGAGGTTGAGGCTGCAAATCCCGGCAAGCCTGTGATTGTGCATACGGATATGTATGTTGTCAATGAAAACCTTGAAGTTATCCATGGCTCATTCTGGCGTTCCTCAGGACTTCGTCCCGATATATTGCGAACGTTTCCCTATCTTTGCGTATGTAACAGCGTGAACGGCTGCACGATACTGATGAACGGTGCAGCGCGCGGGCTTATACTGGAGAAATATGTGGAACAGGACCTCATAATACACGATGTCATATCGGCTCTTACTGTTTCATATTATGGAGGAATAATTGATTATGTCGAGACTCCTACGGTGCTGTATCGCCAGCATTCTTCAAATGTGGTCGGTGCCGTGCAGTACAGCAAAGGTAGTGCCATAAAGGGCAAACTGCGGAATCTTCGTGAGGTACTCTCAAAGAATGTGAAGATATTCAAGGCTGTGAACAGCATAGGACGAATAGGAGCACTCAAATTCATTTATCATAAAATTAAGTATCTGTTAATACGTTAGGATATGCTACCGAAAATATCAATAGTAACCATAACATACAACAGTGAGAGTACTGTTGAAGAGACTATCAGGAGTGTTGTCTCACAGGATTATCCAAATCTTGAGTATATTATAATCGATGGTGCGTCAAAGGATGGGACATTGGATATTGTCAGGAAGTACAGCGATAGGATTGCTTGTGTGGTTTCTGAACCGGACAAGGGCATCAGCGATGCATTCAATAAAGGTATAATGAATGCAACGGGTGAGATAATAGGTATAATCAATTCCGATGATGTTCTGTTGCCGGGCGCATTGAGTGCTGTGGCGGCTGCCTATGAAAAGGGTGTAGGTGTCTACCGTGGCAACATCTTCATCTGGGACGATGCCACTGATACCAGAATCAAGGCACGTCCCTCAATGGAATTCCCTTTGCATACATTCAAGAAACGCATTGTCTGCCATCAAGGAACATTCGTTGCAAAAGAGGCATACGAAAAGCACGGTATGTTCAAGACGGATTTCAGGTTTATGATGGATCTTGATTTGCTTATCCGTTTTTATGAAGCTGGTGTCAGGTTCAAATATATCCCTACAGAACTTGCCATGTTCCGTCTTGGCGGTGTCACGGACAGTCTCTTCCTGAAAAAAATCGGGGAACTTGAGAGGATGTTCCGCGAGAATGGCGCAGGTTGGCTGTATGCGAAGACACATGTAGCGCTGTTTGTTGTAACAAATTCTATACTTGCTGTGTTGCGTGCGCTTGGTCTTACGCTAACCATTAAGAAGATAAAGTTCCGCCTGCTTGGGTAGCGGCATTATTCTTTCGGTACAGGACGATTCACAACTCAATGTCTTATAATTACATCTTGTAATTGCGAATGAAAATATATGCATGAAAATTGTAATTGTTCAGAAAAACGTCGTATTTTTGCATTTACATGGTTTTGCGGTACATTATGTGCCATATAATATGAGGTAGATATAATGCGTATATTACAGATTGTGACCTTATGTGAGTTGGGAGGTGCCCAATCGGTTGTTGCAAATATTGCAAACAGCCTTTGTGGCGACCACGAAGTCGTTGTAGCCTCGGGCGAAGGCGATGGCAAGATGTGGAGTATGCTTGACGGGAGAGTCAACCGCGTGCATTGCAAACATCTGGTGCGTAAGCCTTCTGTGCTCAATGACTTTCGCACATTGTACGATTTTTGGCAACTGAACAGGAAATTCAAACCCGACATCATTCATCTCCATTCGTCAAAGGCAGGAATCTTGGGACGCTTGGCTTTCCCGCGCAAGAAGGTTGTTTACACTGTCCATGGTTTTGATACCGTGCGTATTGCCAACCGCCGCTTCCTTATGCTTGAGAAGATGATGCAACGCTGTTGCAGTTCCATTGTCGCTGTGAGCAAGTATGATGAACGCAATCTATTGGCCGAGAAAATAAACAACAATGTATCGGTAGTATATAATGGTGCTTCTGTTCCTGTAATTGACGGTAATATTTCTCTTGGGGTTCCCGATAGATACAAGAAGGTTGTCCTGTGTATTGCCAGGGTCTCATATCCTAAGAATCATCTCCTTTATATGGATGTGGCAAGGCTGTTGCCGCAATATGCCTTTGCATGGATAGGTAACAAGGAACCTATAGCCGATGCACCGGAGAATGTGTTTTTCCTTGGTAATATACCCAATGCGGCTATGTATAGTTCTTTGGCCGACCTTTTTGTGCTTCCTTCTGAATATGAGGGGTTGCCCATTGTCATAATAGAAGCAATGAGCCTTGGCAAACCTGTAGTTGCATCGAATGTGGGCGGTATATCGGAACTTGTCGAGTCTGACGTGAATGGATATACACTGGAAAACAATGTCGCACAGTTCGCCGAAAAGATTGAATATATACTTGAGAACCGAGGTGTCTATGAAAACATGGCCAAAGCATCCAAGGAAATATACGATAAGAATCTTACCGTAGACAAGATGGTAAGAGCTTATAAGGAAGTCTATAATAAAGTCCTTGGTTGCAAACGTTTTTGAACTGTCTTACTCTTCAACCTCGCACCCGTTGAACATGAAATCCTTTGCGGCAATATCTTTGGGGAATGTGTAGTATGTCATTTCGGCACTTGAGCGTACTTCGCCTTCGTATCTTATTTCGGCCTCAATGAACACGAACATGCGCTTGACTTCCTTTACACGTCCGCGAATCTCTATTTTTACATTCTCGCCTGTCGGTATGGGTTTCTTGTACTTTATGCTCAGGTTTGTTGTCATTCCCGATGTCTGGAATTTGCGGGCGATTATCCAACCGCCAATCTCGTCCATCAGTGTCGCCTGAATGCCGCCGTGCAATGTGTCAAGCCATCCTTGATAATTGTTTCCGGGTGTCCACACCGATACTATGTCATCGCCGTCCTCGTAAAATTCCATTTTCAGTCCGCAGGGATTCGAAGGTGCGCATGCAAAGCAGTTGTATCCTTTGTCGGTGAGGTCAATCCAGGGATTCTTTATCTTTTTCATTGTTCTGTGATTTTTCATTTGCGGCAAAGTTACTCTATTTTATCGTCATTCTCCGTTATTTCAGTTTTATTAATAAATAATGTCTGTTTTTTGAAAAACTTTGTCAAACTTTTCACTACCTTCGTTGCCAATAAATGATAAATAAATATGAAAAGAACATTCCTTGCATTGATTTTGGCTGCCGTTGCCATTGCGGGCGTGAATGCCCAGTTGCTTTACAAGATTACCGGTAAAGGTCTTGATAAGCCTTCATATATAGTAGGTACTTATCATCTTGCCCCTGCCTCGTTTGCCGATTCCATTCCGGGCGCACAGGCTGCGCTTGCGACGGTGGAACAGGTGTGCGGTGAGGTTGATATGTCCGAGATGCAATCTATGGCCGGAATGCAGAAGGTCATGGCTGCTATGATGCTGCCCGATGGTCAGTCGCTCTCTGATATTCTCACTCAAGAACAATTGGGCAAACTAAATGCTTTTATGTCGGAGACTCTTGGTGCCGACCTCAATAACCCCATGATTGCCTCGCAGTTGGGCAAGATGACCCCGACGGCAATCAGCACTCAGTTGCAGTTGGTGCAGTACATGAAAATGACACCGGGTTTCAATCCTTCGGCAATGATTGACAGTTATTTTCAAATCAAGGCTAAGGAGGCCGGCAAGCCTGTAATCGGTTTCGAGACTGTTGATTTTCAAATATCGGTCCTCTACACAGGCACGCCTATTGAACGTCAGAAGGAGTTGCTGATGTGCATGCTCGACAATCAGGAGTATAACCTTATGATAATGAAGAGCCTCACTAAGGCATACTTCTCCCGGAATATTGAGAAGGTGCTTGAGGTTACAGAGGAAAAGTTGGGTAACAGTTGTGACAGCACTCCCGAGGAAGAGAATGCACTCATCTATGGCCGCAATGCAACTTGGGTAGAAAAAATACCTGAGATTATAGCAGATAAATCCACTCTTTTTGTAGTAGGTGCAGCTCATTTGCCCGGCGAACGCGGTGTTCTTGAACTGTTGAGAAAAATTGGTTATACCGTTGAGGGTATAAAGTAATGCATGCCTTATGAACAGATTCTTCCGTGAACTGCATTTGTGGCTCTCAGTGCCGTTCGGCATTGTAATAACAATAACCTGTTTCACCGGTGCTATGTTGGTTTTCGAGACTGAGATAACCGCATTATGTAACCGTGGAATAACAACCGTTGAGGTTGTAGGGCAGCCTTTGCCTTTGGAGCAACTTGTTGAAAAGGTTGCCGGGTCGCTCAATGACGAGGTTGTGGCTACCGGTATTACAATTTCGTCCGACAGCACTGAAGCATACAAGGTCAATCTTTCAAAGCCGCATCGCGCAGCAATCTATGTAGACCAATATACCGGCGAGGTCAAAGGGTATTATGAGCGCTTGCCGTTCTTCAATGTCATGCGTCGTCTGCACCGTTGGCTTATGGATACACGCCCCAGTGACGGTGGTATCTATTGGGGAAAGATGATTGTAGGCAGCAGCACCTTGGCTTTTGCAGTAATACTCATTACGGGGCTTGCAATATGGTGGCCGCGTAACCGCAAAGTGCTCAAGAATCGCCTTAAAGTTGTCGTTTCTAAAGGCTGGGTTCGTTTTTGGCACGATTTGCATGTAGCGGGAGGATTCTATGCGCTCTTGTTGCTCCTTGCCATGGCACTTACGGGTCTGACTTGGTCTTTCGAGTGGTATAGGGATGGTTTCTACTCAATGTTCGATGAGCAGATTGCGCATGACAGCGCTGTACAACTCGTGAAAAAAGTGCGCGACGAAGCTGTCGATGTTCAGGCCGGCAGTGTGGCAGTGGCTGTTGATTCAATTAAATCTGAGACCTATGGCGAGGCTGTATCGCTTGCTGACGCTGTCTCTTCTGCAACAGTGCAGACTGATGCGGTCTCTTCTGCGACAGTGCAGACTGATGCTGTGACCTCTGCTACAACTCCTGTTGTTGCCGAACCGCAACAGATACCTTGGCAGCAGGCGTTGGATAACGTGCTTGCCAAGAACCCGGATTTTGAGACTATCACGATTTCGGCCGGTGTTGTCACTGTTGCGCCGGCGGGTTTCGGTAATAAACGTGCCAGTGATAGATACTATTTCAACGAGAATACAGGTGAGATAACTTCTGTAGAACTCTATGCCGAGGCTGAAATGCGTAACAAGGCTGCCGGGTGGGTGCGTACCATTCATGTCGGTTCATGGGGTGGGGTGGTGTCCAAGGTGCTCTATTTCCTTGCTGCATTGTTGGGTGCAACGTTACCGCTCACTGGGTACTACCTTTGGATAAAGAGGCTTTACGCGAAAAGAAAAAGCAGGAATTGATAAAATCAAAGTTCACGGAGCACAAAAATATCGAACCAAAAACTACAACAAGGTGCTTGACTTTATATATCAGCAAACCAATGAGTTACGCTGTGGGGAAAAAGAAAACGGAGAGAGTTTTTCAACTTTCTCCGTTTCAGTACCCAGACCCGGGATCGAACCGGGATGGGTTGCCCCACTGGTGTTTGAGACCAGCGCGTCTACCGATTCCGCCATCTGGGCAATTGCTTAATTGCGGTGCAAAGGTAGTGCTTTTTTTGTTGTGTGCAAAGAAAAATCTATTTTTTTTGAAAAAAAGTTGCATTTGCTTGCCTGTTCCATTAAAAAGAAGTAATTTTGCGAGCCGATTATTATCAGCCCATGCTATGGGCATGCGGTACTTCAGGTCTCTGAGTATGCCAAGGATACAATCTAGCCAATTGGTCGGGTGTGCGTGAAGAGGGTTTCTGAAAGGCTCTGTTCCGTAAGGGCTTTGATGAGAAGTATTGCAAGAACGATGGAATTATTAACTTTTTAAATGAATTAAAGTGGATACTTTAAGTTACAAAACAATTTCGGTCAACAAGGCTAACGCACAGAAAGAGTGGGTTGTTGTTGATGCTACAGACCAAGTACTTGGTCGTCTTGGCTCAAAGGTAGCCAAGCTTTTGAGAGGTAAGTACAAACCAAGTTTCACACCTAACGCTGATTGCGGTGACAATGTAATCATCATCAATGCAAGCAAGGTGAGAATGACCGGTAACAAGTGGACAGACCGCGTATACTTGAGATTCTCAGGTTATCCCGGTGGCCAGAAGCAGTTTACTCCTGCTGACGTTGCTGCTGGTTACAAGGGTTACGAGCGCCTTATCAAGCATGTTGTAAGAGGTATGCTTCCTAAGAACCGTCTTGGCAACCACATCCTTGACAACCTCTATATTTATGACGGCGCTGAGCATCCGCATGCAGCTCAGGCTCCTAAGACAATTGATATTAACTCTTATAAATAAGAAAGCAGATGGAAATGGTAAACGCATTAGGCAGACGCAAGAGCGCTGTTGCCCGTATTTTCGTAACTGAGGTGACAGGTAAAATTACTATTAACAAAAAGGATCTGCAGGTTTATTTCCCTTCAAGCATTCTTCAGTTCATTGTTAAACAGCCTTTGACAAAGTTGAATGTTGCAGAGAAATATGACATTAAAGTAAATTTGGACGGTGGTGGTTTCACTGGCCAGTCACAGGCATTGCGTCTTGCAATCGCTCGTGCATTGGTTAAGATTAACCCCGAGGACAAAAAAGCTTTGCGTTCTGAAGGATTCCTGACTCGCGATGCTCGTGAAGTTGAGCGTAAAAAACCGGGTCGTCCCAAAGCACGTCGCAGATTCCAGTTCAGTAAACGTTAATATTCGGCTCGAAGATATACGTTTAGTATCTAAACCACTCGGGACTCTATACATATTATTAATAATGTTACGGACTACCCGAGAGGTTGATTAACAAATTAATTAAAAAGAAGGTAAACGATTAAAAAAAAATTAAAATGTCAAGAGTAAATTTTGAATCACTTTTGGAGGCCGGTGCACACTTCGGACACTTGAAACGTAAATGGAACCCTGCTATGGCTCCCTACATCTTTATGGAGCGTAACGGTATCCACATTATCGACTTGCACAAGACTGCTGCAATGGTTGACACAGCAGCCGAGGCTCTGAAGCAGATTGCAAAGAGCGGCAAGAAAATCCTCTTCGTAGCAACAAAGAAACAGCTCAAAGAGATTGTAGCAGATAAGGCTCAGGCAGTAGGTATGCCTTACGTTATCGAGCGCTGGCCCGGTGGTATGCTCACAAACTTCCCCACAATCCGTAAGGCTGTGAAGAAGATGGCTACCATTGATAAACTTACTCAGGATGGTACATACTCGAACCTTTCTAAGCGTGAGGTTCTTCAGATTTCTCGTCAGCGTGCAAAGCTCGATAAGACTCTCGGCTCAATTGCCGACCTTACACGTCTTCCCTCGGCTATCTTCGTTGTTGACGTAATGAAGGAGTACATCGCTGTTCACGAGGCTAACCGTCTGGGTATCCCCGTATTCGCAATTGTGGATACAAACTCT
>JAZNDZ010000064.1:0-5512 GCA_045588345.1 Bacteroidaceae bacterium | reverse complement strand
ACGCACAAAAAGAAAACGTGGACCAAACTTTCTCTATCGCATATCGAGGTTCTGGAATACCTTGTGGCAATAAATCAAGTGAAGCCCACGCCAAACGGCATGAGCATCAACTTTGCTTCTTTTGCCACAATTTGAAATTTTCCAGATTTCGATATGCAAGATTGCAAAGCTAACGCTTTCTCCAATATGTTCTAAAATGCGCGCAACAAACCACGCTAATACTTCATAGGCTATTCTTTTAATAATTTATAATCAGTCGCTTTTATCATTTCTTGTTACATGACAGGCCTTGGCGGTGCCGCAAACGCGAAGATGATGAGCGAAATAACCGCTATTGCGAGAACTATCATCGCAACTGTCTTCAAAGTTTTGCGTTGCTTTGCCGCAGCCTTGCGCTTGCGGTCTTTCTCAATGCGTGCTGCACTCTTCTTTCTTCCCTTCTCTGCCATATTACTTCTCTTCAATATTAACAACAATATTCAGTTCCTCCAACTGGCCCGGTTCAAGAACAGAAGGAGCATCAATCATTGTATCTCGACCCGAATTGTTCTTCGGGAACGCAATGCAGTCGCGTATTGAATCAAGACCGGCAAATAGGCTCACCCAACGGTCGAGACCGTATGCAAGACCGCCGTGAGGAGGCGCACCGTACTTGAAGGCATCGAGCAACCAGCCGAACTGCTGCTTTGCGCGCTCGGGAGTAAAGCCAAGAAGTTCGAACATCTTGTTCTGAAGTTCGCTGTCGTAGATACGGATTGAACCGCCACCAACCTCAACACCGTTGATGACCATATCGTAGGCATTGGCACGTACAGCACCCATGTCTGTATCGAGCAAAGGAATATCCTCTGGCTTGGGCGATGTAAACGGATGGTGCATTGCCATGTAACGGCCCTCTTCCTCGCTATACTCAAAGAGCGGGAAGTCAACCACCCACAAGCATGAGAACTTGTTCTTGTCGCGAAGGCCAAGTTGAGAACCCACCTCAAGACGGAGTTCACACAACTGCTTGCGTGTCTTCATTGTATCATCGCCGCTGAGGATGAGGATAAGGTCACCGGGCTCGGCATTGAAAGCAGCCTTCATTGCTTGAAGGACATCTTGAGTATAGAATTTGTCGACGCTTGACTTCACTGTACCATCTGCCTCTACGCGGGCGTAGACCATACCTTTGGCACCTATCTGTGGGCGACGCACGAAATCGGTGAGCGCATCAAGTTGCTTGCGTGTATATGTAGCAGCACCTTTGGCGCATATACCGCCAATGTACTCGGCGCTGTCAAATACACCAAAGCCATGGCCTTTCATAATGTCCATGAGTTCTACAAACTCCATACCGAAACGTGTATCGGGCTTGTCGCTGCCATAATACTTCATGGCATCGTGCCATGTCATGCGCGGGAACTGCTCTGTGAGTTCTACGCCACGGATTGTCTTGAACAGATGTTTTGCCATGCCCTCGAAAAGGGTAATTACATCCTCCTGCTCAACAAAACTCATCTCACAGTCAATCTGTGTGAATTCAGGCTGACGGTCGGCACGCAAGTCTTCGTCGCGGAAACATTTCACTATCTGGAAATAACGGTCGAATCCCGATACCATGAGCAACTGCTTGAAAAGCTGAGGGCTCTGCGGCAGAGCGTAGAACTGGCCCGGATTCATGCGTGAAGGCACAACAAAGTCGCGTGCACCCTCGGGAGTCGATGCAATGAGCATAGGTGTCTCAACCTCAATGAAGTTCATTGAATCGAGATAACGGCGCACCTCCATTGTCATTTGGTGACGCAGTTCGAGGTTCTTGCGCACAGCCTCACGACGCAGGTCAAGGTAACGGTACTTCATGCGTATGTCGTCACCGCCGTCGGTATTGTTCTCTATAGTAAAAGGAGGTGTTGCTGCCTCGTTGAGGATATTCAACGCGCTTACAATAATTTCAATATCGCCGGTAGGAATATTGGCATTCTTGCTCTGACGCTCACTTACAACGCCGGTTGCCTGGATTACATACTCACGACCAAGGTGCGAAGCCTTCTCGCACAAAGCAGCATCGGCATCCTCACTGAATACAAGCTGTGTAATACCATAACGGTCACGTAAATCAACAAAAGTCATGCCGCCCATCTTGCGTGCACGCTGTATCCAACCGCTCAGGGTAACAGTTTCATTAACATTGGCCAAACGAAGTTCGCCACAAGTTTTGGTTCTGAACATTATATATAAGTTTTAATATTTGCGTATTACGGTTTGCAAAGGTACAAAATTATAATTAGAGTTTAAAAAATCCAACGGTTTATTACAGCATCAAAAAAGTTATTTATCATCAAAAACAAATAAGTCGTTTTGATGATTGAATGAAATTAATTTTGATTATCTTTGCAAGATAGAAAGCAGGCAATACCACTGCCACATCTGATTTTTCATTAAAAAGACATAAGTTGCAACAAATTATTTTCACATTATAAACTTAACAAACAATTATTTATGAAGAAATTTTTACTTTCAATCCTTTGTTTGTTTTGCGTTGTAGGAATCAGCGCACAGACAAACATTGCATCAAATCCCGGTTTTGAGAACTGGGAAGGTGAAGCTGCAATTGACTGGGCAGGCCCTATAGGTCACAATGCAACCGTATCACAGAGTGCAGATGCACATACAGGCAACTACTCTATCGCAGTAGCCGGTAACGCAAATAGCAACAAACGCCTTGCTTCAAAAAGCTATACACTTGCTGCCGGAACATACACATTCAGTGTATATGTAAAAGCAAACGGCAATGATACTGGTTATTGCCGTCTTGGTTATGTATCTGTAGTTGACGGCAAAGCCGGTACATATACATACGAAAGCGCTAGCGCATCTGCAACAACAGCAGAATGGACAGAGAGAGTATATGAATTCACTTTGGCAGAAGAAACCACCATTGCTCTTATTGTAATGAACAACAAGAATGGCGGCGGTGCCTCATTCCTTGTTGATGACGTTACACTCACGAACGGCGAAGCAACAGAAGGCGGTGAAGGCGGCGATGAGAACGAGGGCGAAACCGATGTTACATACAAAACTATCGCAGAAGTTCTTGCAGCAGGTGCAGGCGAAGCAACCACAAAGGGTACTGTTGTAGCAACATACGCACGCGGCTTCCTTATGAATGACGGCACAGGCTCTATCCTCGTTTACCAAGGTAGCGACAAGGGCATCATTGCTGGTGACGCAGTTACAGTAAGCGGTACAACAAGCGTATACGGCGGCCTTCTTCAGTTCGGCAACGCAGCTGTTGTAGAGAAGACCGGTACAGCAACTGTTGAGCACCCCACAGCAACAGTCATGGACGGTGCAGCGCTTGATGCATTCATCGCAGCACCTGCAGTGAAGTACGTTGAGTACACAGGTACTCTCACTATCAACAACAACTATTACAATGTTGCTGTTGAGGGCGCATCTACCGCTATCGGCAGCATCCAGTACCCTAAGACAGGAGTTGTTACAGCAGCATCAGGCGATGTTGTAAAGGTAACAGGCTACACAATTGGCACAAGCAGCGGCAAGTATGTAAACACCATGGCCGTAAAGGTTGAGACTGTTGACAACAGCGGCAACGAGGGCGAAGGTGAAGGCGAGGATGAAGAACTTGAAATAGCAGACATCTCAGACATCATTGACGCTGGCGCAGGCGAGGCAAAAGCACAGGGTACAATCGTGGCAACATACGCACGTGGTTTCCTCTTGGACGACGGCACAGGTTCAATCCTTGTATATCTTGGCAGTGACAATGGCCATGCTGTTGGTGATATTGTCACCGTTGAGGGAACAACAAGCATGTACGGCGGTCTCTTGCAGTTTGCAGCCGGCTCAATTGTAACAAAACTCACAACAACAACCGTAAAAAACCCCACAGCAACAGTTATGAACGGTGCAGCGTTGGACGCATACCTTGCAGCACCATCAATACTGTTTGTCGAGTACACAGGTACACTCACAATCAACAACAACTATTACAATGTTGCTGTTGAGGGCGCATCTACTGCTATCGGCAGCATCCAGTACCCACAGGATGCCATTAAAGCAAACTTGACAAACGGTGCAGTTGTAAAGGTAACAGGCTACACAATTGGCGTAAGCAGCAGCAAGTATGTAAACACCATGGCTGTATCAGTTGAGGTTATAGGTGAAGGTGGCGGCGAAGAGCCAGAGGAACCAGAGGTTCCAACCGAGACACAGGAGTACACCGTAGCAGAGGCTCTTGCAGCATACGTTGACGGCCAGCAGATTCCTGCAATTGTAACAGGATACATCGTAGGTGCAGTAAACAGCGCACCCGAGACAGGTTCGCAGTTCGGAACAGACGCTACAATTGCTACAAACATCCTTATTTCGGACAACCCGGACACTAACGACTACACAGAGTGCCTTATTGTTCAGTTGCCTTCAGGTGACATCCGTTCAGCATTGAATCTTGTTGACAACCCTGGCAACTACAAGAAGCAGGTTAAGATTACCGGCAGCGTTGAGAAGTACTTCAGAGTTGCAGGCCTCAAGGGCGTAACTGCATACGAGTTCACTGGCACTACAGGCATTGAAAACGTGAAAGGTGAAAACGGAAAGGTGAAAACTATTTTTGACCTCACCGGCCGCCGTGTCGAGAACATCACAGCACCCGGCATCTACATTGTAGGTGGCAAGAAGGTACTTGTCAAGTAACCGACAAAACCTTTGAAGACAAAAAAACCTTGCGGTTCAGTGAACCGCAAGGTTTTTTTTGTAAAATTTATCCCCATGCGACAAGTTGTGTCGCTTCACTGCATTACATTTGCCGCAGAAAACTTAAAACAGCACACACATGAAAAGCATTATATTGATAAGACGCTACCTTATAATTATAAGCCTGTTGCAAAAGGAGAAAGGGCACTACATGGGTGCAACAGACCTCCTGACATCAGTAAACAGAGAAATGAGACTTCGCGGAGAACCGGGAATCAGTCTAAGAACAATGGAGCGAGACATTCTTGATATCGAGGAACTTGGATTCAATATTGAATATAAGCATAACTACGGATACCGCATTGAGAATAAATACCCGAATGCATTTAGCAGCACAGAGCAGATGCTTCTGAATTTCGACCTGCTCAACGCAATGAACAGCGATAGCATCGGACATCAATATATACTTCCCGAACATCACAGACCAATGAGAAGCGAACAGATTCCGCAAATCATTGATGCCATCCGCAACAGCTATTATATAGAGTTCAACTACATAAATTTCAGGCACGATGACAAAGTAAAGCATGTAAAGGCCGCACCGCACTTCCTTAAGGAATCTAACCAGCGTTGGTATATGCTGGCAAAAGATAATGAAATTCTTAAAACATATGCCATTGACCGCATATCAGAGATAGAGGCCATTGAGAACGAAAAGTTCAACCGTGACAAAAGCATAGAAATTGAGAGCCTATTCAAGGACTGTTTCGGCATTTGGAGAGAAGAGAGCATTCCGGTAGAAGATATTGAACTC
>JAZNDZ010000063.1:0-19275 GCA_045588345.1 Bacteroidaceae bacterium | reverse complement strand
AATTTCTACGTTACGTTTGGCTTCAAAATCCTCATTTACGCTTAGTAAACTGCGGTTTTGAAGCCTTCACAAGCCTTGAACTTTACTTTTTATTCACGCCTCATACAAAAGAAGGAGACTTTTGGGTCACCTTCTTTTTTTACTGCTGTTTTATCTTTTCAATGAATTCCTGTGGTGTCATGTTGGCATTGTAAGGAATGTCGAACATTTTGAACAATAACCAGGATTTCCCGTTGATTGCGTTTTCAATGGCAGTCCTCGCTTTTTCTTTTTCTCCTGAGTTCCACAGAATGTTGGCTATGTATGCGTCAATGTCTGATGTGTCGTGACTGAAGGAGCGCATATAGCGGAATACGCGGAGTGCCAATTCGGGGTGGCTGTGATTGAACAGATGCGTGCCAAGTTCGTACAGTTCCTCTTCTTGTGTCCAATCCTTCTGTTCAAGGATTGCCATGTCGCTGAACCATAGATTCTCCTTGTCTCTCAACTCATAAAGATGTGCATTGTGCAGTGCAAGTTGCTTCATGTTGTCGGGGTGCATCATTATTGCCATTGAAATTGCCTCGTCCGCCCGTGTCTTTTCGCCAAGCATGTCGAGCAGCATGGCTTTATTCAACCTTGCGAGCATAATCTCTATAGTACCCTCTGGGGCAATGTCAATGATTTCCTTGAAACCTTCGATTGCACTATGCAGGTCTCCTTTCTGGTATTGTGAGAGTGCTATGTAGAAACGGGGAGGGAGTGATTGCGGGTAGTGTTCTTTCAATGCTCCTAACATGGTTTCTGCATGATGGTAATCTCCTACATAATAATAGCAATAGGCCTGCATCATCTTTGCATATTCAATCTCGTCGTTGATGGTGCTCTCGTATTCAAAGCATTCAAGTGCCTTGCCGTAGCGCTTGACCATGTAGTATATGTGTCCTAACTGCTCCCAATAGAATGTGGAGTAGGGGTCGTTGTCAAGCAGTCTGTTGTATAACTCAACGGCATCGTTTATGCGTTGCATTTCAATGAAGCACTCTGCCTTTACCTCAAGCAGACCTCTGTTGTCTGGCATCTGTTTCAGCGCTTTCTCGCAGATGTAGAGTGCGTCAATGGCAAATCCGCAATCAAGGAGAATCTCAAGCGCCTCGTAAAGGTTTTCGTGTTCAGGGGTGGCTTGCCTTATGATTTCCAATGCTATCTCCCGTGCATTCTTGAAATCTTTCAGTGCCAAGAGTATCTCGGCATGCAGAATCTTTGTCTCATTGTCGTCAATGTGCTCGGAGCCTGCAAAAACTTCAAGGGCTCTTTGGGGCTCTCCCTTGCTGAGCAATAGCTTTATCTCCATTTTTGCGTTTTCCGGGGCTGAGGGATGTAGTTGGCGGGCTATCTTAAGGATATCTTCGCCCTCGTCACATCTTTCTATGTAAAGGAAGTATGACAATAAGTCCACAAGTTCGTCAATGGCATAGTACGTGTGCATGTTTATGGCTTTTGCCTGCTCGTACCGCTTTAGGAGCTCGCGGAATTCCGGTGAATCAAAATATCCTTTTTCGTAATTCATTGGGGGATATGTTTTATTCCGTACCCGGGCCCGGGTACGGAATATGTGTTACTTGCCCTTGAGCGATACTGTACGGTTGAATACCGGTTTGCCGGGCTTGCTGTCGGGGTCTACGTTGAAGTAACCGATGCGCTGGAACTGAAGATAACTCAAAGGTGGAAGTTCTGCAGCCCACTCCTCGATGTATGCATTGTTGTTTATGCGCAGAGAATCGGGGTTGAGGAAAGGACGCATGGCTTCAATGCCTCTTACGCCATTCTCGTTCTCATACTGCTTTATTGCATCGCGTGGGTTTTCGCATGTCCACAGGCAACTGTAGTCGCGCACTTCGCAAGGTACGCTGTGGGCGCAACTTACCCAATGCAGTGTCTTGCCCTTTATGCGACGGTCTGCTCCGGGCATTCCACTGCGGCTTTCGGGGTCGTATGTGGCATGGATGCATGTTATGTTGCCGTTCTCGTCCTTTTCGATGCACTTTGCCGGGTCTTCGTCGCACTTGATGATGTATGCGTTCTTCAGACGTACCTCTTTGCCGGGCCCCAAGCGAAGGAACTTCTTGCCGCCATCCTCCATGAAATCCTCGCGCTCGATGTAGAGCTCGCGAGAGAAACGTATGATGTGTGAACCGGAGTTTTCATCCTCGGGGTTGTTTATGGCCTGCATATCCTCAACCATTCCTTCGGGGTAGTTGTCTATTATAAGACGTACAGGGTCTACAACCGCGCTTACTCTCAGTGCACGTGTGTTGAGGTCTTCGCGGCATGCTGCTTCCATCAACTTAATGTCGTTTAGGGCATCGAATGTGGTATATCCTATCTTGTCAATGAAATTGAGTATTGCCTCGGGGCTGTATCCGCGACGGCGTATACCGCAGATTGTCGGCATACGGGGGTCGTCCCAGCCGTTTACAACTCCCTCTTTGGTGAGGATGAGCAGGTTGCGCTTGCTCATGAGCGTGTAGTTGAGGTTCAACTTGTTGAACTCGTACTGGCGTGGACGGTTGTCTTGAATATCGCCTTCGTCGCCCTTCCACTCTTTAATCCATGTGACAAATAGGTCGTAAAGGTCGCGGTGAGGCACGAACTCCAAGGTGCATATTGAGTGTGTTACGCCTTCAAGGTAATCACTCTGTCCATGGGTGAAGTCATACATTGGGTATGCGTTCCATTTGTTGCCTGTGCGCCAGTGGGGCATGTTAAGGACGCGGTACATGATAGGGTCGCGGAAGTGCATGTTGGGGCTTGCCATGTCTATCTTGGCGCGGAGAATCATCTTGCCGGGCTCAACGTTGCCGCTGTTCATCTCGCGGAAAAGGCGCAGGCTCTCTTCTGCCGGACGGTCACGGTAAGGACTGTTCTGCCCGGGTTCAGTGGTTGTGCCTTTCTGCTTGGCAATCTCCTCTGATGTCTGCTCGTCGATATATGCACGGTCGGTTCTTATACACCACTCGGCAAAATCCCATAGTTCCTGGAAGTAGTCGCTGGCGTAACAGACTTTCCCCCACTCGAATCCGAGCCATTTGATATCCTGCTCAATGGCGCGCACGAACTCCATGTCTTCTTTCTGGGGGTTGGTGTCATCGAAACGGAGATTACATACGCCGCCGTATTTCTGTGCCATTCCAAAGTCTATGGCAATAGCCTTTGCGTGGCCTATGTGAAGGTAGCCGTTTGGTTCGGGCGGGAATCGGGTCTGTATTTTGCCTCCGTTCTTGCCTTGTGCCAGGTCATCTACAATAATCTGCTCAATGAAACTTATGCTCTTCTTTTCGCTTTTTTCAGTCTCGTTAATCTCGGTCATTGCTGTATTATGTTTTTTATGTTCATATACGTCTTTTGCTGAAACAATGTTCCATTCTGCAAAAATAATTCTTTTTTTTAAAAAAGAGGGCATGGTCAAGGTCTAAATGCTTGCGGAACAGGCAAACTGTGAGTGAAATCACTCTCCAGCCTTCCTTTGGAGTGATATGTAGTAGCCGAGTTTGTATATGTTGAACTTCCTGAGTGAAGGGTTTCGTCCAAGAAGGTTCTTCTTGAGGCTTGCGCGACGGAACTTCCAATACGCCAGGAATATGCAGTCAAGGTGTAGTTTGTGCAATTTTCGGGCAGCATCAATCAGTGGGGTACTGCCAACCTTGTCTTTGATTTTTGACAATGTTTCCAAAGCATGCTCGGTTTTTCTCAAGAATGCGGCATTGTCTTCAAGCCCGTTGTGCAACAGCCTGTTTTCAATGTGAAGAATGCCTATGCCTCGTCTTTGTAACTCTTTGCCGAACAGGGTGTCTTCGTGGCCGTACTTTGAGATTGATTCGTCAAATAGAATTGATGTGAAAATATCCTTTTTAATCGCAAAATTGAATGTCGTGAATTTGTCGTACGGTGCCTTGCTGCGGGTTATTGCATCGCGCTGTCTGTCGGCCTCTTTCTCGTATCTGTAACGGAGGGAACAGTCATCGTTTGGCTGTTTGTTTGCGTGATAGAGCCCCCCACAGACAACATCGCACTCTTTCAAGGCCTCTGCATAGGACTTCAGAAAATCATCCTTTTCGGCAATAGCATCGCAGTCAATGAATATTACATTAGGATAGTCCGCTTCTGCCGCAAGGGAGTTGCGTATCGCAGCACGTCCGATGTTCGTTTTTTTTATTATTCTGCGGCAGTGTGCAAGTGTGTCGGCAACGGCGTTGAGGTGTAAGTTCTCTTCGGCAGTGCCGTCTTCTCCAATAAGGATTTCATAAGGCAACCCTAAGGATTCTCCTTGCT
The DNA here is from genome assembly GCA_045588345.1 of Bacteroidaceae bacterium. GTDB lineage: Bacteria > Bacteroidota > Bacteroidia > Bacteroidales > Bacteroidaceae > HGM04593. The sequence continues at coordinate 14,964 of JAZNDZ010000063.1, read as the reverse complement.
TGTGGAGCCTCTCTATAAGGATATGGCAATCATAGTCTTTGACAGGGATGAGTATTGATAACATATGGATTGGGCATTGCTGTTACCGCAAAGATAGTGCAATTATTCCCTAACTTAATTAAAGTGTGCATAAATAATTGAATTATATGATATATTTTACTATCTTCGCAAGACGGAACGAAAGAATTTCAAACTATAAAAACATATATTTATGAAGAGTGACATCCAGATTGCTCATGAGACCAAACTTGAGCGCATAGAGAACGTGGCATCCAAGATTGGCATTGATGCTAACGACCTTGAACATTATGGCAAGTACATTGCAAAGTTGCCTCTAAATCTTATTGGCAAGCAGAAAGGCAAACTTATCCTTGTTACAGCAATTACTGCTACAAAGGCCGGTATAGGCAAGACAACAGTCTCCATTGGCTTGGCTCTTGGTCTTAACAAGATTGGCAAGAAGGCTGTAGTTGCTTTGCGCGAGCCTTCACTTGGTCCCTGCTTCGGCATGAAGGGTGGCGCAGCCGGCGGCGGTTATGCCCAAGTGCTTCCGATGGAGAAGATTAACCTGCACTTCACGGGTGATTTCCATGCAATAACATCGGCTCATAATATGATATCGGCGTTGCTCGACAACTATCTCTATCAGCATGCCAAAGAGGGCTTCGGTCTGAAGGAAATCCTTTGGCGGCGTGTGCTTGACGTGAATGACCGCTCTTTGCGTCAGATAATCACCGGTGTAGGTCCTGCGACCAACGGCCTTGTAGAACAGGCCGGCTTTGATATTACGCCTGCATCGGAACTTATGGCAATCCTTTGCCTCGCAAGCGATGAGGTTGACCTGCGTCGCCGTATTGAGAACATCATGCTGGGTTATACATACGCCGGTGAGCCTTTCACGGTTAAAGACCTGGGCGTAGCCGGCTCAATTATGGTTTTGTTGAAGGATGCGATACAGCCTAATCTGGTGCAGACAACCGAGAATACTCCGGCAATCATTCATGGCGGTCCGTTTGCCAACATCGCTCATGGTTGCAACTCACAACTTGCAACCAAAATGGCGCTTGCGCACAGTGAATATACAATCACAGAGGCTGGTTTCGGTGCCGACCTTGGTGCCGAGAAGTTCTACAATATCCTTTGTCGCAAGAGCGGCCTCCAACCTGATGCGACAGTAATCGTTGCTACTGCTCAGGGCTTGAAGATGCACGGTGGCGTTGAACTTGACAGAATCAAGGAACCTGATATGGAGGGTCTTCGCAATGGTCTTGCTAACCTTGACCGTCACGTAGCCAATCTGCGCTCATTTGGTCAGTCGGTTGTTGTGGTGTTCAACCGTTTTGCTACCGATACCGACGAGGAAATGGCTCTGCTTCGTGAGCATTGCGAGAAAGAACTCGGTTTGCCGTTTGTTATAAACAATGCCTTTGCCCAGGGTGGCGAGGGTGCTGTGGAAATGGCACAGATAGTTGTGGATACAATAGAAAACAATCCTTCAAAGAAACTCGAGTTTACATACAACGATGAGGATAGCATACAGCAGAAAATAGAAAAGGTTGCCAAGAATATCTACGGTGCTGCTTCTGTCACTTTTGCGAAGCCTGCACTCGACCGCATAAAACTTGCCGAGAAGTATGGCCTTGCAAAGTTCCCTGTATGTATTGCAAAGACGCAGTTCTCGTTCAGTGCAGACGCAAAGCAGTATGGTGCTGTCAAAGGCTTTAATCTGCAGATTCGTGATGTTGTGCTGAACGCCGGTGCCGAAATGATTGTTGCCATTGCCGGTGATATAATCCGCATGCCCGGCTTGCCAAAAGACCCCCAGGCGAACCATATTGATTTTGTTGATGGGGAGATTGTAGGTCTGAGTTAAGCTGTAAATGGCTGAAAGACGGACTCCGGCGTTACGTTTGCCCGCAAAACCGCAGTTTATTAATAGCAAATGAAGATTTTGCGGGCTACGCAAGCCTTGAGTTTCGTGTTTTATTCATCTCTTCTAATATACACATAGTTGATTTATGGCACAACCATTGGCCGAACGTTTGCGTCCTACTTCATTTGATGGCTATGTAGGGCAACAGCACCTTGTTGGCGAGGGGGCTGTGCTACGTCGTATGATTGATTCCGGGCGCATACTCTCGTTCATAATGTGGGGGCCTCCCGGAACTGGCAAGACAACTATAGCGAAGATAATTGCTCACCAGCTTAACCGTCCGTTCTACACGCTCAATGCAGTCTCATCGGGTGTCAAGGAGGTGCGTGAGGTTATTGATAAGGCAAAGAATTCGCCTCTGTTCGCACGCGGCGGGGCAATACTTTTCATAGATGAGATTCATCGTTTCAACAAGTCGCAGCAGGACTCCCTTTTGAGTGCTGTTGAGACGGGTACTGTTACACTTATTGGAGCAACAACAGAGAATCCATCGTTTGAAGTTATCCGTCCATTGCTGTCGCGTTGCCAGTTGTATGTTTTGAAGTCATTGGAGGCTGAGGATTTGATGAAACTCCTCAATCATGCGATTACAGCTGATGAGGCTTTGAAGTCGCGTGGCGTGGAGTTGCGCGAGACTGCTGCAATTATGCGTTACAGCGGTGGCGATGCGCGCAAACTGCTCAATATTCTTGAACTTGTGGTGGAAAGTGACCCTGAGTCGCCGGTTGTAATAACCGATGAGAAGGTCAAGTTGTGCTTGCAGCAGAATCCGCTTGCATACGACAAGGACGGCGAGATGCATTATGATATAATATCTGCATTCATAAAGTCAATCCGTGGCAGTGACCCCGATGCGGCGCTCTATTGGCTTGCCCGTATGATTGAGGGCGGTGAAGACCCGGCATTTATTGCCCGCCGTCTTATAATCTCTGCATCCGAAGATGTTGGGCTTGCCAATCCTAATGCCTTGCTGCTCGCAAATGCGGCGTTCGATGCTGTTACTAAAATAGGCTGGCCTGAAGGACGTATTCCGCTTGCAGAGGCTACGGTATATCTTGCCACATCGCCCAAGAGCAATTCGGCTTATATGGGTATAAACAACGCGCTTGCAACGGTTCGGGATACGGGGAATCTTCCTGTTCCGCTCCATTTGCGTAATGCTCCTACAAAACTGATGGCCGATTTGGGATATTCCGACGGTTATAAGTATTCGCATGATTTCCCAGGCCATTTTGTGAAGCAGCAGTTCTTGCCCGATGGTGGCGAGAATTTCTCCTTCTGGATACCACAGGATAATCCGGCAGAGGCTAAGAGCAAGGCCTGGATGACGCAATGTTGGGGTAGCGATAAACCATTCTCAAAATAACAGAAAATCAATGCGCTGATTTTCTGTTATTTCAACCCTTCAAGAATCCTCTTCAGCACCACCGTTGCTGAAATTTCGCGGTTGGCGGCTTCGGGGATGACAAGCGAACGGGGGCTTTCAATTACATCATCTGTCACAATCATGTTGCGGCGCACGGGCAGGCAGTGCATGAAATATGCATTGTCTGTGACGGACATCTGACGGTCGCTTACAGTCCATGAACGGTCTGTGCTCAGTATCTTTCCGTAATTCTCACCTGTGTATGCGGCCCAGTTTTTTGCATAAATGAAGTCTGCGCCTTCAAAAGCCTTCATCTGGTCATATTCTACTCGTGCATTGCCCACAAATTCCGGGGCAAGTTCGTACCCTTTCGGGTGAGTGATGACAAATTCATAGTCTGCTGCATTCATCCATTCTGCGAATGAGTTGGGCACTGCCTGTGGCAAAGCCTTGGGGTGGGGTGCCCATGTGAGCACAACCTTGGGGCGTTGCTTGCTCTTGTGTTCTTCAATCGTTATAAGGTCGGCAAAACTTTGCAACGGATGGCGTGTGGCTGCTTCCATTGAGAATACCGGGCGGCCTGAATACTTGATGAACTGGTTAAGGATGACCTCGTTGTAGTCTTCCTCCTTGTTCTCGAAGCGGGCGAATGAACGCACTCCAATCACGTCGCAATAACTTCCCATTACGGGAATTGCCTCAAGTATATGCTCGGGTCTGTCGCCGTCCATGATTACTCCCCGTTCGGTCTCCAGTTTCCATGCACCTTGGTTAATGTCAAGGACAATGACATTCATACCCAGGTTCGTGGCTGCTTTCTGAGTGCTCAATCTTGTTCGCAGGCTTGAGTTGAAGAATACCATCATCAGGGTCTTGTTTTTGCCCAATGTGCAATATTTATATCTGTCGGCCTTTATCTCAAAAGCCTCTCTTAAAGCGGCATCTAAATTGCCGATATCTTTTACGGAAACAAAATTTCTCATATTGTATAAATGTCGTTTGACCTATTCTTCTTCATCTTTTTTCCACCACCTCCATTTGTTGAAGTCGTGTTTAAACAGTATGCCGGCTCCTTGAGTAGTGAGGTTGGTCTTTGAGAAGTACCGGTCGTTGGTCTTGCTGTAGGCTTTAAGGTTTATATTCCCTTTTTTGTTCAGCAACCACTGTATTTCAAAGTCTCCTATGAAACTATTGTTGGCTATAGGGTTGTCGCGGTAGCCGAAATTTCCATTGATGAGCAGGCGGTTATCAAGCAACCGTCCGCGGAGCATACCCTCTACTTCCATGCGGTTCCACCCTCTTTCGCTTGTTGAGAAGTTACCCGATATGTCCCAGTTGTCGTTGTCTATTATTTGGCCGAGCATGTTGTTCAGTTGTCCCGATAAGGTGTTGGATATAAGTGATTCCATGGCAGTTGACGACTGGTTGTCGCTTCCTGTGTTGTTGTAGTCGTATGTGTAGAACTTGCCTACTCCAAGCAGATAGATGAATTGCATGTTCTTCTGTTCCTGAGTGCTTGCCACGCTTGCCAAAAGTTCTTTTTCCTCTTCACTTCCTTCGGGAAGTTCAAGGTCGAAATTCAATGTCGGATTTTCCAGTGTACCTGTTATATCCATAACACAGTTGACCTTTACAGTTTTCTTATTTGTGGCTTCTGTCGTGAGGTCGCTGAGTGATGCTGACGGCACAAGATGTTTTGTCTTAAGGTCAAGACCTGCCTTGAATGGGTCTCCGTCAAAAGCAAGGGTACTTCCAGATGTGATGTTGAATTCCTTGGGGAATATGTCCTGAATGGTGAATTTGTATGTTCCGCGGTCAAGATTCAGACTTCCCTTCATGGAGAACCCGCTCTTCTCGTCATAAAGGGCATTTATCGTGCCCCTGCCGTAGAAATCGATGTAGTCATCGGTCTTCAGGTTCGTGTAGACTTTTATGTGGAAGGTCTCTGTTACATCAATCATGAAGTCAAGATTAACCTTGCTGTTTGCAAGCGAGTATGTGCTTTCTGGTTTTGCCTCTGCTGCTTCTTTGCGCAAGGAGTTCTTCTTGCTGTCGGTAAATGTTATGAAACTGTTGTCGTGGGCACCGCTGGCTGCAGTGGAGTTGTATGTGAAACTTGAGTTGGGTTCACTCCTGAGATTGGCTTTGAGTGTCAGCCCGTTGCCTTGGCTGTTTATATTTGCTGTTCCAGTGGCAAACACTGTACCGTAGAAGGGGTCATTGTCAAAACCGTACGTGTCATATACCAGCATATTGTCAGCTATAACATTCAAGTCACATTTCCAATTCGAGAAGTTCCTGTGGTCAAGACTGCCAGTCAAGATACCTTTGTTGCCGAATTTGTCCTTTATGCCTACATTGTCGAAATAAATTGAAGCCGGTGACATGTATAAAGTGTCGCCTTCTATGCGGTATGTTGTATTGTTTGCCTTGACCTTTAAATTGCAATGGAGGGCGGCTGCTCCAATGAGGTCAACGCGGCTCCACGGTCCCAGAACGTATACAGTACCGTTGGCAGTGCCGGTTGTCTCGCTTATGAATCCGTCTATCTTCTTGCCAAGGAACCCAAGATTGAGTCCGTCGGCTTCAATTTTTAGCATAATGGTGTCTTTGGGCTGTGACAAGAATCCTGAGACATTCGATATCTTTGTGTCGTTGTGTATGTCGCAGTCAAGTGACAATGTCTTGTTGTAGTTCATCCATCCGATATCCAAATCTCCTTTTCCCATGTGTGCTTCGTCGACGAACAAACTGTCAATGAGGAAGTGCCCGTTGGCATCTACACTGTGCAGAAGACTGGTTATATATGCCTTGCCCGATGCCTTGCCCGAGAACTTGAAAGTTTTGAAGTTTACTAAGTCAAGGATAGTGGAAATATCCATCTTGTTCAGTTCAATACTCAGGCTGTCGTCTATGAACTTCCCGGCTGTGCCATGAATTTTCAGGCTCTGCTCCTGACTGGACAACTGTATGTTTTCTACAACGAACTTCTCGTCGTTGCCTATGATGCTTCCTGGGGTGATGTGCCAATCTTGTCCATTTAGTTTGAAATGGCTTGGGGCGATGTTTGCATTGAAGTTCAGATTCTGCCTTTTGTCACGTGTCAATGCCAGGTTCATTCCCAACATTCCGTTGCTGCCCGATGATGCGGCGTTGTTGTTCCAGTCAACCTTGCTCTCTATGGTATCGTTGCTTATGGTTGAGTACAGGCTTATGGCAACATCGTTTTCCGTATCGTGATAGTTGAATTTGTTTTTGTCCTTTATTGTCGGTTTCAGGATTTTCGCGTCCAAGATAAGATTCTTGTTGCTTGATGTGCCCTTGAACTCGATTGTGCGCAGAAGCGTATTGCCGATGTTTATGTTATTCAGTTCTGCATTTATGTTGAATGTATTGTCGGCATCGTGGCACGAACCACTTATCGATGAGCGTTCGTTTATGGTGAAAGGAAAGTCAAACAGCTTGGTGAAGAGCCGGCTGTCTTTTACTTCGATTTTATAGAAGTAGTTGTTATTCGGTTTTCCCCTTTTCTCCCGCATCTGCAGCGAGGGCATGTGCATGTTTGCTATTTTTGCAATGCTTTCATAGAGGCTTAACGTGTTGAAATCTCCTATGAGGTCGGCTGTAAGTATGTCTGAGTTTATGGTTATGGCTCTTTCGTTATCGGTGTTATCATCGTAGATGTATATGTTCTTTATCTTATAGTTCTCTTTGTTGTCTTTATGGATGAAATCCCGGATTTCTATGCTTGTGAGGCTTTTGTTGTCAGGGTATTCTGTCATCTTGCCTTCCAACTTGAACGAGAATGCATTGTCGGGGTGCTTGGAAATAAGGTTAAGGTTGTGTGGGATGATTGAATCGACATTAAGCGTCATCTCAACTCTGTTTTCACTTTCCCCTTTGGTGTAGTTTACTTGTAGTGTTGCTGCCAGGTTCGGATCTTTGGCAAGCAGTGAAGCATCTCCTCCATTCTTTCCGGCTTTGCCTTTGATTTTTATTCCGGAATAGGCATATCCTTTGTACTTCAACGAATTGAGAACTATGCTGAAGTCTGCGAATTTCTTTTTATTGCGGATGTTGCCTTTTGATGTAGCCTTTATGTCGCATTCTTTTAAGTCCGGATTCAAGATGAGCCGGCCTAAGTGTATGTCTCTGCCGTTTGCGGCAAGAGTATAGTAACCTGTGCTGTCAATTGAAAACTTTGCATCAATATGTCCGTTTTGGCACATCATCTGTATTTGTGTGTCAAGCGAACGCGATGAAAAAGCCACGTTGCCGGTGATTCCTGTGTCGCCGAATTTTGAGGCAATGCCTTGCGGCAGTGTCTCGTGCAAAGATGTAAGTTCTTCAATGGCATTTTCTTTGAGGACGAGTGTGTCTATGCGCATATCTACTTCTCGTTCTCGGCTGTAGGGATTTTTTATCAATGTCTCGCCTTGGAACGTCAGCGAATAATCTGTCGTTGCGATATTTATATAGCCCTGCCCCATTTTGCAGTTCATGCTTCCTGCAATCTTGAACTCAAGTTCGGGGAGTCCTATATTGAACTGTGGAAATATCGGGGCAATATCCTTGAATGAGAAATATTTGCTGTGCAGTTCTCCATCTATGCTTACCATAGAGAGATTGTCTCCGAAATTGCTTATCTCAATGCTGTCCGATGATATCTGGCTTCCAGGCAATTCTATCAATAGGCCCTTGAACTGTACGCCTCCGTTTTTTGTGGTTATGCGCGCTTTTATGCGGTTTATTTCAAGGCCGCTTTTTTCATTTCCTTTTATGGAGCGTATATATAGGTTGAGATTTTTCTTGTCAAAGTTCTTCAGTGAAAGGTTGCATGAGAAATCACGGATGTCAATATGGTTCGGGTCTAACTTGTCGGGAACCGGTTCCTCACTTATTACGTCATAACTGAATCTGCCGTTATTTATAAGAAGTTGGTTTATGCGGAGGCCTGTGGTTTTATTGCTATTGTCGCCGGTGTCCAGGTTGTCAAGTATGAATTGGATATTCAGTTGTTCATTGGCATTCAAGCGGTTTAATCTTACAATGGGATTCTCGAACAGCAGCGTGTTTATGTGCAGTGCACCTTCGGTCAAGGCTGCGGGCTCAATGCTTGCCATTGCTTTCCGTGCAAACAGAAGTGTGTCATTGTGTTGGTCAAATACAAGAACGTTTTCTAATGTTACCTCGTTCAGGTTCTTGATTTCTATGTTGCTGATTTCTATCGGAATGTTGTATTTGTCCTTTATCTTGTCGCATGAGATGCGAGCAAAGTGACGCTGTACGGCTTCAAGCCTAAGCGACAAGGTCATTGCGATAATGGCTGTAACCAGTATGGCGATGATTACTGATATGTATTTAAGTGCTTTTATCTCTTTTTGTGTGTTTATTCCTGGTTTAGCCGGCGGTATGTTTCATCGTGGGTCGCCGGCGTTAGTTCTGCCTGGAAGATAATTGCAGTTTTTTGCATTGATGGGCAGTCTCTTCCCGACTTTACAAAGATAGTGAAAAAACGTGACAAAATGGTTACTGCGCTATCTTTTTGCTTTGTTTTTGTATGTAAAAAGATTAACTTTGCAAAAAATAAGAAAGCAAGGTTGTTCCGGCGCTGTAATTTTTTGGCATAATGCTTTAAGAACGGTTTTTGTCCGCTTTCTGTGGCTTTTTTTCAAAATCTATGAAAGGTGTTTATATGAGAAAATGTTTATTGGCATTGGTGCTGTTGCTGGTGTCTTCTGTTTTAATGGCGCAGGGCGAAACTGTGCCGGTTGCTGCAGATAAATCCCTTGAAGTTATTTGCGATTCGGCAGAGGGCGAATCTGCTGCACCCCGGGAGTCTTTGAAAGTGATGAGTGCCGAACTGTGTGCCGAGGTGGCTAAGGCCGAAATGTTCCTTGATAAGATAACGGTAGGCAACGGTCTCGGGCAGTACAGTTGCTCAAATGTGAATTATAAGGATGTCTTTGCCTCAATAAAAAACTTCGCCGACTCAGTTCCGGCAACAGCCACGTTGGAGGATGTTGCGGCAAAGTCTGATGAACTCAATCAGTTGTTAGGCTCCTTTACATATAATGAACCGGGCATGGACAGTGTGGTTGCGACTATTGCGATTCTGATTGTTTCGGTATTCTTTTTCATAAGCGGAAAGGTGCGCTCCGATATTGTTGCGCTGTGTGCCTTGTTGGCGCTTATGGTTCTTGGAATACTTGAACCGGCTGAGGCTCTGTCGGGGTTCTCCAACAATGTCATCATTATGATGATAGGTCTATTTGTGGTAGGAGGAGCGATATTCCAGACTGGTTTGGCCAAGATGATTAGTTCCAAACTGATGAAGTTCGCCGGGAACAGCGAAACAAGGCTTTTTATATTGGTTATGGTGGTAACATCCTCTATGGGGGCTTTTGTAAGCAATACGGGAACTGTGGCCATAATGATTCCTATTGTGGTGAGTATGGCCATGAGCGTGAAGATGAACCCCAGCCGCTTGCTCATGCCACTTGCTTTTGCTAGTAGCATGAGTGGTATGATGACTCTTATCGGTACACCGCCGAACCTCGTGATTAATGAAACCCTTATAAAGAATGGTTATGATGGTCTCGGTTTCTTTACATTCCTTCCTGTGGGATTGATTTGCGCCCTTGTGGGTACATTGTTGCTTATGCCGCTGAGCAAGAAGTTCCTTTCTAAACCGGGTGCATTGAGCGGTGCCAGCGCAAGTAGCGGAAAGTCGTTGAAGACACTTGTCAAGGAGTATGGCATTGCAAACAATCTGCATCGTCTTCAGGTACACTCGAAGTCTTTGCTAATTGGCAAGATGATTGGAGAACTTGATGTACGCAACAACTTCGGAATAAACATAATAGAGGTGAGGCACATAGAGCGAAGCCAGCGCAACCTGCTGAAAAAGAATGTTGTGCAGGAGGCTGCTGATTCCGATACAATCCTCAGTTCCGATGATTTGCTTTATGTGTCGGGTACAAATGAGAAAGTAGAGGCTTTCGCATCGGAATACAATCTTGAATTCATGCGTGATGATGATGCCGACGGAAAGAGTGGTCTTGATTTCTATGATATCGGTGTTGCTGAGATTGTGGTAATGTCTACATCGTCGGTCGTAAACAAGAGTATCAAGGAGATTGAGTTCAGGACAAAGTACAATTTGAGCGTGCTGGGTATTTGCCGAAAGAACAAGTACATACTACAGGGGATTGCCGAGGAGACAATCCATGTGGGAGATGTGCTGCTTGTACAGGGTTCATGGGACCACATCGCTAACCTTGAAAAGGATAACAACGAATGGATTGTGGTGGGCCGTCCGCTTGAAGAGGCTGCAAAGGTTACACTTGACTACAAGGCACCTGTGGCTGCTGTCATAATGCTTGCAATGATTGCTGTAATGGTTTTTGACTTTATCCCCATTGCGCCGGTAACGGCTGTGATGATTGCTGCAATCCTAATGATATTGACTGGTTGCTTCAGGAATGTTGAGGCTGCATACAAGACTATCAATTGGGAAAGTATTGTGCTTATTGCGGCTATGATGCCAATGTCGGTGGCTTTGCAGAAGACGGGTGTCTCGGAATGGATTTCAGGTTCTCTTGTATCATCGCTTGGCGGTTACAGTCCTCTGTTGCTCATGGCCGGCATATATTTTACCACATCGTTCATGACAATGTTCATAAGCAATACTGCAACTGCGGTTCTCATGGCACCGATAGCCATGAGTGCGGCTCAGCAGGTGGGGGTAAGCCCGGTTCCGTTCCTGTTCGCTGTTACGTTGGGAGCAAGCCTGTGCTTTGCATCGCCGTTCTCTACACCGCCAAATGCTTTGGTAATGCCTGCGGGACAGTACAAGTTCTCGGATTATGTGAAGGTTGGATTGCCATTGCAGATAATCCTCGGTATTGTAATGATTCTGGTGTTGCCTTTACTGTTCCCCTTCTGATTGGAGTGCGTACTTTTTATGTCAAAATTGCAGATTATATAGCGAAAAATGTGTATTTTTGTCGTAGAATTAGGATAATAGATTATGGATATTACGGAAGTTCAGAAGGTGAAACAGCAGTTTGGAATCATCGGTAATGATTCTGCTCTGTTGAGGGCTATCGATACTGCTGTACAGGTTGCGAAGACCGATTTGACGGTGCTTGTAACCGGTGAAAGCGGTGTGGGAAAGGAGTTCTTCCCTAAAATTATACATACAAACAGTGTACGCAAGCATGGCAAATACATCGCTGTAAACTGTGGCGCAATACCTGAAGGTACAATAGATTCGGAACTTTTCGGTCATATAAAAGGTGCCTTTACAGGTGCAGTGAATGAACGTAAAGGATACTTCAGCGAGGCCGATGGCGGCACTATTTTCCTTGATGAGATTGCTGAAATGCCTATGCCTACTCAGGCTCGCCTGTTGCGCGTGCTTGAGAATGGAGAGTTTTTGAGGGTGGGGTCGTCCGAGGTAGAAAAGACCAATGTGCGTATTGTGTGCGCGACAAATGTGAATCTGCTTGAGGCTATCTCCGAGGGACGTTTCCGTGAGGATTTGTATTACCGTTTGAGCACGGTGCCCATCAGTGTGCCCCCGTTGCGCAGGAGAGGCGATGATGTTGTAATGCTGTTCAAGAAATTCTGTATGGACTTTGCTGCCAAATACAAGATACCGCGTCTGCAATTGACTGATGATGCAATGGCTGCGCTGGTGAACTATTCATGGCCGGGCAATATCCGTCAGTTGAAAAATGTTGCCGAACAGGTGTCAATACTTGAACTCAACCGCGAACTTAATGCCGAGGTACTCATGCGTTATCTTCCACAGGAGGTTAACAACAGCCTGCCCATGTTGGCAGGGCATAATACTGCTGCCGACAGAAAGAGTTTTGAGAGTGAGCGCGAGATTCTCTACAGCGTGCTTTTTGATATGCGCAGGGATATTACTGAACTGAAAAATCAGGTAGAGAGTCTGCGTGCAATGGGAAAAGAGAGTGTGGAACACATGCCATATTATACCGATGCGCAGGATGTGGCATTGGTACAACATACGCCAACGTATCATCTGCAACCCACTCCGGGGCATTACGAACCGGTCCTGAATGGTGATGAATATGTCGAAGAGGCTGTGTCGCTTGATGATGTTGAGAAAAAGGCGATTATATTGGCGCTTGAGAGAAATAAAGGAAAACGCAGGAATGCCGCAAAGGAACTTAACATTTCAGAGCGTACTCTTTACAGAAAAATAAAGGAATATGGTATCGAATAAGAAAACAAGGTTGTTTGTTGCGCCGTTATTGTTTGTTGCGGCAATGCTTCTGGTAGGCTGTACCGTCAGTTACAAGTTTACAGGCGCTTCAATTGATTATACCAAAGTAAAGACTGTCTCTTTCGCGCAGTTCCAGAACCGCGCTGCCTATCAGTGGGCACCAATGGCTACCATGTTCAATGAGGCGATAAGCGACATGTTTGTGCAGCAGACGAAACTGCAGCAGGTGCCGCGTGGGGGTGACCTCCATTTTGAGGGTGAGATAACTGCGTATGACCAACTCAACAAGTCCATCTCGGCCGACGGCTATTCTGCTATGGTACAGTTGAAGATGACAGTAAACGTGCGTTTCACGAACAGTACCAATCATGATGAGGATTTTGAGCGCACATTTACCGCTACGCGCGATTTTGATGCGACGCAGTCTTTGGATTCGGTACAGGAGGAACTGGTAAACCAGATGATAAAGGAGATAGTCGAGTCAATATTCAATGCAGCTGTTGCCAATTGGTAAATAATGGAGAATCTGTCGGCTTACATATCGCATCCCGAACGTCTCAACCGCGACACATTGTACGAGTTGCGTCTTATTGTGGGGAAATATCCCTACTTTGATGTTGCCCGTCTGCTTATGCTAAAGAATCTTTATCTGTTGCATGAGCCGGATTTCGGGAAGGAACTGCGTCGCGCGGCCCTTTATCTCAAAAGCCGTTGGCCATTGTTTGAACTCATGGCCGGTTACGGAGCGCCTCTTGCTGATGAGGCCGTTCCCGATGATATTTCTGTTGACAGGACAATGTCGCTGATTGATGCATTTCTTGAGACTCTGCCTGCCGACAGTGTATCCCTTGAGGCTGAAAGTGCTGCGGCTGTCGACTATGTGTCGGCATATCTGAAGGACCGGGTGCCTGACGAGGAAATTCCTGCATTGAGTGGTCAGGACCTTATCGATGAGTTCCTGGCTGGCGGCAATGAGAAAATTGTGCTTGACTTCAGGGGAGATGCTTCTGAGACAGAAACCGGTGCTGTTCCCCCTGTTGATGATGAAATTTTGCAGGAGAATTCATTTTTTACTGAGACGCTTGCCGGAATTTACATCAAACAGGGCAAATATGAGAAGGCTCTTGAAATTATTAAACGATTATGTTTGGAATATCCGAATAAAAATCGTTACTTTGCAGACCAAATAAGATTTTTAGAAAAAATAATAAAACATATAAAAAAAGAATAGTATGTATTTGCTTTGTGTTATACTTATCGTTTTGGTTTCTGTACTGATGTGCGGAATAGTATTGATTCAGAACTCAAAGGGCGGTGGCTTGGCATCGGGTTTCGCTTCTTCAAACCAGATTATGGGTGTTAGAAAGACTACTGATTTCCTTGAGAAGGCTACATGGACTCTTGCTGCATTGATTGTTGTAATCAGTGTTGCTGCTGCTTATTCTCTTCCAAAGCAGAGTGAAGGCAGCATTACAAATCCTGCATCAGTTGAAGAGACTATCCCAGCAGAGCAGCCTGCTGTTGAAGTTCCGGTGGCTGGTGCTGAGGAAACTCCTGAGGCGTAAGTTGCAGAATACAGTCTTTTATAGGCGCATCCATCCCTATGGGTGCGCTTTTTTGTATTCGTTCTCATAGCACAAGATGGGTGCTTCAGCACTACTGATGTGACCGAATGATATTGCACGGCAATTCATGAGCAAAGCATCATGCTACTGGTGAACTCTGTGCCGGGGCTTTTCGTTCTTTTGGCCGCCAAAAGAACATGACAGAACGACTGCAAGAGGAATGCAAGATAACTGATTAAGGGTAAAATTAACCTCAGAATAAGATATTCAAGATAGAAAATAATCGTACATGTACAATATTACCCACACTTTTTTTCTACTGAGCCCAACTTACCCTTAACCTGTTGTCGTATATTCTTTCTGCTATTGTTCTATCTTAACTTTTCGTCGCGCGAAAAGTTACAAAAGCGCCCGGCACTGCAAAAACAGTCATTTTGTGTTTTGTTCAGGAGTTGCATGCAACATCCTTCAGTCACACAAAATTTGCCACAAACAACTTTTCGTTCAGTCATCGGGGATAAAAGAACTCGCTTTTCAAGGAATAACAGCAACGCGGTAATTCACCGCTCAAACAACTTTTATCCTGTTTCCGATGACTGAACGGTTGTTTGTTGTGTTTTAGATAGTGCCGGAGATTTTAGAAAATTACCTGTGTGTGCCAACTATCAAGGTTGAGGACTGCGGCTCACCAGCAAAAGCTGGGGGGATGATATAAAAATATTATCTTCGCATAGTTAAAATAAAGTACTATGCAAGACGAAAAAATACTACTGGAATTAGCCCGTTTGATATTGCCATCAGGTTTTGTTGAGAATTTCAAGATAATAGGTATCACCAGCAA
>JAZNDZ010000062.1:0-3295 GCA_045588345.1 Bacteroidaceae bacterium | reverse complement strand
CGTCATCAAAAAAACTATATCCCCTGATTTTTGCAGGTGAATTTTCTTCGCTTTACTCATCTTGTATTACGCAGCAGTCCTCAACCTTGATTGTTGACTTGTATTTTTCTTCAAGTCGTTCTATCATGTTCTTTTGGCGGCCAAAAGAACGAAAAGCCCTAGTTTTGTTTTATAGTTTTTCTCAAACCACATCTTTTGGCTGCTGAGCCGTTTTCTTGCTGTAGTTCAAGAATACCGGTATATATACTGTTGAATAAGGAAAATTCTGCATAGTTCCCCTAAAAGAGACTATGCAGAATTTCTTTTGCTTCTTGTTTGTGAATATCAGATTCTGTCAATAATCTTGCGTACTGTGAGCCAAAAACCTTTCTTTTCAAAATGGATTGATTTGCCTATCCTTTTCATGAATCTCAGTCCTCTGCCTTTTCTCTTTATTTGTGTGCTCGCAAACTTATAAAAAACGAATGTTACCAATATGCTCAATGCCAGCACGATATATAACTGAATATCAACCGGTGCACCTAATTTGTAAGAAATATACCACATCGCAACAACAAGGCTGTTCAGTGAAAGTATTGATACGGTTGTTCCCACGTGAGAGAAACCTAATTCAATGAATATATGGTGCAGATGAGTACGGTCGGGGTGGAATGGCGATGTGCCTCTCATTATTCTCATTGACATGACTCTGAGCGTGTCAAATACCGGTATGCACAATATTGAAAGTGTTAATGGGATTAGTCCCATTCCCTTTTCGGCTAATGGAGCGCAAAGTGAATCCGAATGAAGGATGTCCATGACAAATATCGACATCATTGTGCCTATAACCAAAGTTCCTCCATCGCCGATAAACATTTTTGTCTTGTCACCGAAAACGTTATGGAGAAAGAATGGTATGATGGCACCGGCTGCCGAAACTGCCAGGATTGTCATCTTGACGTTGCCGGTTATGTAGAAAACTGCAGCAAAAAAGACTGAGGCCATGAAGCAGAACCCTGATGACAATCCGTTTACTCCGTCAATGAGATTTATAGCGTTTATAATTCCTACTGCTGCAAAGATTGTCAGTGGCCATGAAAACCATAATGGTATTTCTTCAATTCCCCATAATCCCCAAAAATCATTGATAGATGTCTTGTTCACATACATAAGCCACAAGACAATGAGTATCTCAATGATGAAACGCACAGTTGGTGTAAGGTCCAAGATGTCGTCAATGGTACCTACATAGAGCATGATGAGCATTGCCGATACAAGGAGAAATGCATCGGTAACGTCCTCAAATGAACTGCCAAAGATTGTCTGTGAACTGCAAAGGCCAATAATTATGCCAAAGAATACAGCCAAACCGCCCATTACAGGCACTGGGTTACGCTGTAATTTGCGTGCATCGGGGTTGTCAACCAGATTTTTTAATATTGCTATCTTCAGAATTTTAGGATGCACCCAAAGGGTTCCAAGAAAAGCAAATACAGCCAGTATCAATATTTGGTAGACCTGTGACATAAGCAGTAATAGTTGTGGTTAATAAAAAATGGGCATCGTGGCAAGAAGTTGCTGTTATTATCTTGTTAGCCCATGATACTTAACTGCGCAAAAATAGTCATTACTTTTTAAAACCAGCAATAATTTTGATGAAATATTTTATCATGTTTCAATATTCTTGTCCAATTATTCTATGAATGGAACATTTTTATGTTTGAATAGATTATTTTAATGTTGGCTCTAATCTGCGCGCATAGGGCTTGCTTATTAGGTTTTAGGTTGCACTATAAAAATGTGGTTGCATAATTTGACGAAGACTTGTTTTATTGTCGATTTTGAATTATCTTCGCATCTGTTGCAGCAACAGGCTGTTTTTGATACAATTACGTAATTGATACTCTTTATGGCTGGTTCTAATCACATTGTTATTATGGCAGGCGGGGTAGGAAGCCGTCTTTGGCCCATGAGTACAGATTCTGTTCCAAAACAATTTGTAGATGTCTTGGGTTGCGGCAAGTCTTTGTTGCAGCTGACGGTTGACAGGTTTTCGGGAATATGCCCGGCTGAGAATGTCTGGGTAGTGACTTCGGAAAAATACTCATCTATTGTTGAAGAGCAATTGCCAATGTTGCCCAAAGAGAATATTCTAAAAGAACCTTGTCGCAGAAATACTGCTCCTTGCATTGCTTATGCTGCATGGAAAATAAAGAAACGTGACCCGTCGGCTAATATGGTGGTGACCCCGAGCGACCATTTTGTTGCAGATGTCCAAGAGTTCCGTAGAGTGATAACTTCGGCTTTGGGATTCGTAAACGGTTCCGACGCAATTCTTACTTTAGGAATAAAACCGACCCGTCCCGAAACCGGATATGGATACATTGAGGCGGTTCTTGGAAATTCAACCCTTTCGAACAAAGAGATTTATCGTGTAGATTCATTCAAAGAGAAACCTTCTTTGGATGTTGCCAAGGCTTATGTTGCCAAGAATAATTTCTTTTGGAATTCGGGGATATTCATTTGGAATGTGGCTACAATTGTAAATGCATTCCGTGTCTACCAGTCTCCTATCGCTTCAATCTTTGAATCGCTTGCTCCTTATTATTTTACTGCTGAAGAACAGGCACGCATTGACGAACGTTTCCCCGAATGCCGTAACATCTCTGTCGATTATGCCATAATGGAGCGCGCTGAGGAGATTTTTGTTTTTCCTTCGGATTTCGGTTGGAGTGACTTGGGAACATGGATGTCGTTGCATGACAATCTGCAACAGGACCTTAACTCGAATGTGGCAGTCGGTGCCGATGTGCGTTTTACTGAATCGCACAAATGCTTTGTCAGTGCCAGAGGGTTGAAAAAGGTAGTTGTTGTTGGAATGGATAATTGTATTGTTGCTGAAAAGGACGGCAATCTGCTTATATGCAGAATGGGTGAGGAAAGCCGTCTTAAGGATGTTACCGATTAAGAAACTGTTTAAATTTCTAAAAAAAGTTTTATTATATTGGAAGCCGCTATTTCGTTGTCTTTTATGTTCAAAAATGTCTGTTTTCCTCTTTTTCTCGGTTACGTAGCCCGCTACGTGCCCTCAAAAAATAACAAAACATTCTATTTTTGACCTATAAAAAACTAAACGATATAAATTTAAACAGCTTCTAATAAGCAATGATTTTTATATATGAGGAGGGTGACTAAAAAGCAAATTTCTACGTTACGTTTGGCTTCAAAATCCTCATTTACGCTTAGTAAACTGCGGTTTTGAAGCCTTCACAAGCCTTGAACTTTACTTTTTATTCACGCCTCATACAAAAGAAGG
>JAZNDZ010000061.1:0-39339 GCA_045588345.1 Bacteroidaceae bacterium | reverse complement strand
CCACGTTTGTAGGGAGGTTGGATAAAAAGAGCTATTTTTAGGCTTGCGAAGCCCGAAAAAACGCAGTTTACTAAGCGTAAATGAGTATTTTTCGGTCAAGCGTAACAACAAAAGAGCCTTTTTAGTCAGCCTCATTTTTGTTGCAGATGAATTATATTGCCACAGTGAACGAACCAACCACACCCGGCAGATGTTATCCTATCATGCATTATGGATTTTCTTCAATAACCATTAAATACGGATAACTATGTCAACTTTAACAAAAAGTGTAAAATTGGGTGTGGCCACACTGGCCATAATGAACGTGACTGCCGTTGTATCGCTCCGCGGTCTGCCAGCCGAAGCGGAATACGGCCTCAGTTCGGCATTCTATTACCTGTTTGCCGCATTGGTATTCCTTATTCCGACATCGTTTGTCGCTGCGGAACTTGCCGCTATGTTCCAAGACAAACAAGGCGGTGTGTTCCGCTGGGTGGGCGAGGCGTTCGGCAAACGACTGGGATTTGTTGCAATATGGCTGCAATGGGTCGAGAGTACAATATGGTATCCCACCGTACTCACGTTCGGCGCAGTATCGCTGGCATTCATAGGCATGAACAGCACCAGCGACATGTCGCTTGCATCAAACAAAGTCTACACTCTTGCGGTGGTGCTTGCCATCTACTGGGCTGCAACGCTCATTTCACTCAAAGGACTGGGTTGGGTGAGCAAGGTTGCAAAGATTGGCGGCCTTGTAGGAACAATAATCCCGGCGGCACTGCTCGTGGTGCTTGCTATCATATACCTTATTGCAGGAGGCAAGTCACAGATGGACTTCAGCGGCAGTTTTTTCCCTGACATAACAAAACTTGACAACCTTGTGCTGGCATCGGGCATATTCCTTTTCTATGCAGGAATGGAGATGACCGGCATACATGTGAAGGACATGGAGAACCCCAGCCGTAACTACCCCCGTGCTGTATTCCTTGGAGCCATAATAACGGTGCTCATCTTCGTACTGGGCACGTTTGCTCTTGGCATAATAATTCCGCAGAAGGATATCAACCTCACACAGAGCCTGCTTGTGGGTTTTGACAACTATTTCAAGTTTGTGGGCATGTCGTGGCTGTCACCTGTAATAGCCATTGCTCTTGCCTTTGGTGTACTTGCAGGTGTGCTGACATGGGTTTCCGGCCCCTCAAAAGGTATCTTTGCTGTGGGAAAGGCCGGCTATCTGCCGCCGTTCATGCAAAAAAGCAACAAAATTGGCGTACAGCGCAATATTCTTTTGATTCAAGGCGGTATAGTGACATTGCTGAGTCTGCTGTTTGTGATAATGCCTTCGGTGCAGAGTTTCTACCAGATTTTGTCGCAGTTGACCGTGCTGCTCTACCTTATAATGTATCTGCTGATGTTTGCTGCTGCAATATACCTGCGCTATAACATGAAGGATGCACCGCGCCCGTTCCGCTTGGGGAAAAAGGGCAACGGAGTGATGTGGATTGTCAGCGGTGTCGGTTTCCTTGGCAGCCTGTTGGCGTTTGTACTCAGTTTCATTCCGCCGGCACAGATTTCTGTGGGCAGCAACGCCGTATGGTATGCAGTGCTTGTAATTGGATGTATTATTGTTGTTGGCGCTCCTTTTATAATATATGCAATGCGCAAGCCAAGTTGGGTTGATAAAGATTCGGAGTTTGAACCGTTCCACTTTGAATAAAAACAGTGAAGGAGGCCGCGGCCTCCTTCACTGTTTTTATCAAGGCAATGAGTTGCATGCCGAATATTTTACTATCTTAGCGCAAAATAGGATATTCTATGAGAAACATATTACCCGCACTGGCAATAGTGATGCTGCTGTCGTGCAGCATACAGGAGAAAACTGATTATGCATCGCTTGTAAACCCGCTTATAGGCACCGACTACAAGGGCAATGTATACCCCGGAGCGCAGGCTCCGTTCGGCATGGTGCAGTTGAGTCCCGACAACGGGCAGCCTGGTTGGGATTGGATTGCCGGCTATTTCTACCCCGACAGCACAATTGCCGGGTTCAGCCACACGCACCTTAGCGGCACAGGCGCAGGCGACCTCTACGACATCAGTTTCATGCCGGTGACCTACCCCCTGAAGATTGCATCAGAACCTTTGGGAGTACACTCCAAATTCAGACACGAGCGCGAGGAATGTGAAGCGGGATACTACAAAGTACACCTTGACAGTTACGGCATTGATGTCGAGCTCACCGCCACTGAACGTTGCGGCATCCAGCGTTACACCTACCCCACCGACACAGCCACAGTGCTGCTGAACCTGGGCAAAGCCACTAACTGGGATGCAACCACCGATACATATATAACACAGGTCGACAGCCACACCATTGAGGGGTACCGCTATTCAAACGGTTGGGCACGTGGGCAACAGGTCTATTTCCGCACGCGATTCTCGCGCCCTATTGCCGCCATGCAGTGCGACAGCATAGAGATTCCCGACGGCACATTCACCAAAAAGGTTGCCGGCACCACGCGATTCACATTTGCACTTGACAGCGACAAAAGGCTTACTGTGGTTACAGCACTGTCGGGCACCGGACCTGAAGGTGCAGCAAGGAACCTTGCTGCCGAGGCTCCGCACGACAGTTTTGACCTCTACCGTGCGGGGACACGTGATTATTGGAACCGCCGGCTGTCGCGAATAGAGGTAAAAGGCGGTACACTTGACGAACAGACATGTTTCTACACAGCACTCTACCGCACCATGCTTGCTCCCACCCTCTACTGCGATATTGACGGACTGTACCGCGGCACGGACGGCATGAACCACACCGCCGGCACATGGCAGAACTACTCGACGTTCTCACTTTGGGACACCTACCGTGCCGCACACCCACTGTACACATTGACAACACCTGAATGTGTTGCCGACATGATAAACTCCTTCCTCGCCCACTATGAGCAGCACGGACGTTTACCGGTGTGGAACATGTGGGGAAGTGAGACAGACATGATGATTGGCTACCACTCGGTGCCGGTGATTGCTGATACCTACCTGAAGGGAATAAAGGGATTTGATGCTGAAAAGGCACTTGCCGCATGCGTTGCCACAGCCAACTGCGACAACTACCGTGGAATTGGGCTGTACAAACAGTTGGGATATATACCATACGACGTTACAGACCCGTACAATGCCGACAACTGGTCAATGTCGCGCACGCTGGAGTATGCATACGATGACCACTGCATTGCACGAATGGCCCAAGCCATGGGACACGACAGCATTGCCAAGGTTTTTTACAGCCGTGCCGACAACTGGCGCAACCACTACAACCCGGCAACCACATTCATGCAGCCACGCGACAGCAAAGGAGAGTTTCAGGCAGGTTTTACCCCCGATGAATACACCCCGCATATATGTGAGAGCAATGCATGGCACTACATGTGGAGCGTACAGCACGACATTGACGGACTCATCGCACACATGGGTAAAAAGACGTTTGCACAGAAACTTGACAGCATGTTCACATACTCCCCTACCGAGAATGCCGACCTACCAATATTCAGCACAGGCATGATTGGACAATATGCCCATGGCAACGAGCCAAGCCACCATGTAGCGTACCTGTTCAACCGCATCGGCAACCCCGAAAAGACACAGCAATATGTACAGCAAATCATGCGCGGAATGTACCGCAATGCACCTGACGGCATTTGCGGCAACGAGGATTGCGGTCAAATGTCGGCTTGGTATGTGTTCTCGGCAATGGGGTTCTACCCCGTTGACCCTTGCGGCGGCATTTACGAACTTGGAGTACCGCTGTTTGACGAAGTGAAGTTACACCTTGCAAACGGCAAGACTTTTACCGTGCTGTGCCATTTCAAACGCAGTGAGAAATCCCAAGAAGAATGCATCCCAGAAAGAGAAAGAGATTCTTCAGTCGCTACGCACCTTCAGAATGACACAGTTTTCTATCGCAAAGCCTACCTCAACGGCAAGCATGTGGAAGGCACGACAATTACACACCACGACATAATGAACGGCGGTGTACTGGAGTTCAAGTAAGAAATGAGAAAGCTTGTGCCAAGCGAGCGAAAGCCAAGTTCACTTGAGCTTTTACAGCGAGCGCAGCCAAGGTTCAAGCCCATGAAGTGGGGTTAAAGGAGAAAGCTTGTGCCAAGCGAGCGAAAGCCAAGTTTACTTGAGCTTTTACAGCGAGCGCAACCAAGGTTCAAGCCCATGAAATGGGGTTAAAGGAGGAAGGAGAAACCCGCGACACGCGCAGTGCGTATGTTGTTGCAAGCAACATTATCTCCTTGCTCTGTTCTCTTTTTTAATGAGTTTCTCCACCCTCTACCTTGTATGCGCCAGGATAGATAAGCAACACGCTGGTGTTCTGATAGTCGCGCTGAAGTTGCACGAATATGTGGTCGTGTGACGGACGGAAGGAGATTGAGCCTCTACGCGCGCTCACAATGATGAGCAGGTGGTCCTCATGTATTATACTTGCCAGGCGCTTGAGGTCGTTGCCGCCGTCAGTTTCAAGGAAATGCGCATTTACCGGGTCACACTCCTTGAGTATTAACTGAATCTTTGCCATCGTATCGTGGTGACCATGATACATTATCTTGCAGTCAAGCCCGCTTGCCATACGTGCAGTTTCCTCAACCCAATAGGAGAAACCGGCCTCATATTCGGCCTTGGCAGGGAATGTTATGTGTATGGTGCGCACTGTGTTAAGCGGTATGTTCATGCGCGCCATTACAACTTGGCAGTCGAGAGCATTCAGCACCTCGGGCAGCACGCTGCCCAAGAAAGAGTCGTTCGCAGTTTCCTTCTTGTGGAAACCCAAAATAAGTTCGCGGTAATCGTTCTCCTTGACCTCGTGGATAATACCGTGCGCAAGGTTGGTAGTTAGGCGCATCTTGGTGAGTAATGGCACATTGACCGATGCCGCAATATTGGCAGCAAGGTCAAGCACTGCAGTTGCGCTCTTGTGCAACTGCTTGTCCTCGTCAAGCACAACGGTAATGGCAGAAAGAGGAATTTGACTGTTCTCCTTGCGCACAAGCAGAGCCAAGTCCATGAGTTTGTCCACTGCAGCAGGATTGGCAAGAGCAAGCAGAGTCTTCTTTGAATTGTGGGCAACCGGACGCGCCAGCAAGTTGCTTGACACTACAAGCCTGCGCGATGCCCTGTCCGACACTATTGAACTGACAATGCATGTCACAAGTATGAGCAGAATAGTACCGTTCAGCACATCTTCGTCAAGCAGCCCCACTTTATGTCCTACAATTGCTGCTGCAAGCGTTGCGGCAGCCTGTGAAGTGCTGAGGCCGAACATCAGATACTGTTCACCACGGTTCATACGGTATACCTTGGCAACCAGGAAGGAGGCCAGCCACTTGCCCGTCAACGCTGTAACCACCATTACAACCGCCACGACAAGAGAACCTCCGCCATTGAACAGCACGCTCACGTCAATCATCATTCCCACGCCTATAAGGAAGTAGGGAATGAATATTGCATTGCCCACAAAATCTATTCGGCGCATTAGCGGTGACGAGTGAGGTATCAGGCGGTTGAGCACAAGACCTGTGATGAAGGCACCCAAGATACCCTCCATTCCTGCAATCTCCATCATTCCCGCTCCAAGAAACAGCAATGCCATTACAAAGATGTACTGTATGACGCTGTCGTTGTATGTGCGGAAGAAGTAACGTGCCACACGCGGGAATACGAATATTATTACAGCCACGATGGCTAACAGTTTCACAAGCATCCAAAGCACAAACCACACGCTGGCCTCACCGGTAAATGTTCCTGCAACAACAGCAAGCACGAAAAGGGTAAGCGTGTCGGTTATTATGGTGCCGCCAACCACAAAGTTCACGCAACGCAGACGCGAGAGACCGTATCGTGCGACAATGGGGTACGAGATTAGCGTGTACGAGGCATACATGCTGGCAAGAAGCAACGACGCTATGAGGCTGTACTCAAGAATGAAGACGTTGCTTATCATTCCCAGTGCTATCGGTATTATAAATACAGCAAGCCCCATGAGCAGTGCGCCACCCTTGGCCTGTTTCATCTCCTGCATGTTGATTTCAAGGCTGGCAAGGAACATTATATAATAGAGCCCCACCTCGCCAAAGAGTTCAAAACTGTCGTCACGTTCAAGTATGTTCAGTCCTTTAGGTCCAATGAGCAGACCCGCAAGAATCATGCCTATGATGTGAGGCATCTTCAGTTTATTGAATATCAGAGGTGCAAAAAGCACAATGCACAGCACCCCCAGAAAAATCCAGGTAGGATCGGCAACAGGAAAGAAAGAACTGAAATTCATTATACCTTTTTACTTGAATCAAACAATTACCAGGAGTATGTGACACCCAGTGTCATGAATTCCTTTATCTGCCAGTAGCCATACTCGTCATCGTAAAGGCCGGGAGCACTGTCATCGAAACGTGCATGCAGATTCAACGAAGCCGTCAGGTAACGGTTCAGGGATATGTCAAACTTGTTCTCCCATTGGAAGAAAGCACGTGAGTAGTTGCTGTAATACTCAGCGCGCGAAGTCCAGTCGACCAGTTTCAGTATCTTCTGTGTAGGCACTGTAACCACCAGCTGCGTACCGAAATCCTCCTTGTGGTGACGACCGGGACGTATACCATAGCGCTCAACCAATGAGCCGTAGCGCACGAAACGGTAATTGTAGGCCGACAGAGGTGCGAAATATATCTCTAACTTGAAGTTCTCCCATGCTGGTTTGTAGTTAAGACCGATTGAGAAGTTAGCATCGAATGGAGCCATAAATTTTGAGACGAAATCGGGACTGTTTGTCGGGTAGTTAGGCAACGACTGCGTCTCAAGTTTCATTTTTGCTGCGACATCAAGGTTCTTGACCAACTTGTAACCGAATGTCGACTCTATTCGCAAACGGTCGGTGTTTGTCTTGAAACTGTGCAGTGTATCTGCCTTTGTTGTCGCAAAGCCCAAGTCAACATCAAAGTGCGTCTTGAAAGAGATGCGGTCCTTGTCGTCATAGTTCACATCAAAGTCAAACTCACCAAGCATAGTGTTGTTGCTCTCACCACCCTGGAACCAGTTGCCTGAGATGTAGTTCTGTGTAAACTTGAGTGCAACACCCCCCTTTGTGCTCCAATAATTCGGTTTTACGACCGTAGTCTTCATGTCACCGGTAACGTTATCAGGAATATACAGCATGGTATTCCTATATGTTATTGCGGCCGAATTGTCCAAGGGGTTTATATCTGCCACAGTACTCTCGTTGCGGAGTTCATCCTCTGTCATTGCAATTTTTTCAGGATGGTTGCAATAGAGGTCAAGCATGAGCCCGTCAATAACTTTGGAACGTTTCGCATCCATAGCAAGCAGAGCGTTATCGTTCTCATCATCCCCACTCTCGTCGGCTACGGCATTGCCCAACACAGCCTTGTAAAGCACCGGCGACGTGAACATCCTTGAATACACATGATTGGTCTTTTCCTCATCGTAATCGCCATTTACCTTATTGGCTGCGGCAACGAGTTCATCTATGCCCTTGTTGAAATAGTCATAGGCAAGGCTGTTTTGGGCCTGCATCTGCATGACCGCCACAAACAGCAACAATAATAGTAACAGTTTTGTTCTCATAGTATCGTGATTTATTCAGTATCTGTACAAAAAAGAGACTTACATGGCGCAGCCTTTCATCTTCACTGCGCTAAGTTAATACTTTTTAGCGGTTTTATAAAGTTTGGAACGACATTTGAGCATGCAAGCCCCGATAAAGAGCACTTTTTATACGCTTTTTTGAGTATTATAATCATTATTTTTACTAACTTTGCACGAAATTGTCAAAACCGACAAAAACTGCATATTTCAAATATTTTCAAAAGATATGGATAAAAAAAGTATAATCGGATACGTTCTCATTGGTGTGGTTCTTCTTGGCTATTTCTACTACAGCCGTCCTTCGGAGGAGCAGTTGCAGGCCGAAAGAATTTTTGCCGAGACACAGAAGAAGGAGAGTGCGAGGAAGGACAGCATAATTATGGCCGAAGAGGTAAAGAAGATGGAACTTGTGAACAACGAGGGCAACTTCTTCTACAACGTGCTCCGTGGCGAGAACAAGAACGTAACCATTGAAAACGAGAAGATAAAAGTAGACATTTCCACATACGGCGGACGTGTTGCATCGGTAACCGTAAAGGACTACATGGGACAGGACGGCAACCCGCTCGTTCTTTTCGACAGCAAGGACAAGATTAACGTTACCGAAGCGAACAAGGCTCTCAACGGAAGCAACACAATCAATTTCTTCTTCAAGAGCAACCTTGCCGACAGAAACATCAACACCAACGAACTGTTCTTTACTCCGGTTAACGCATCGGACAGTTCCGTTACCATGCGTCTTGATTTCAAGGAGGGTGACCGCTACATCGATTTCATATACTCATTGAAGGGCAACAGCCAAATCTTAGACCTTGACATCGTTGCCCACAACATGAACGACATTATCGGCAGCGACAAGGTAGGCATTACCTGGAAGCAGTTCGTGCGCCAACTTGAGCCCGGCTACGACTTTGAGCAGAGATTCTCAAGCCTCACATACAAGCCCATTGATGACGACTCGGACTATTTGAGCGAGATGAGCGATGACGAGGAAAAGTTCAGCGAAAGCATGCACTGGATTGCATACAAGAACCAGTTCTTCTCGGCCATAATGATTGCCGGCGACAAGTTTACCGATGCCGAGATGAAATCAGAGGTTATCCAAAAGGAGAAGAACCTTCTCAAGAGATGTACCTCAAAGATGACTACGGAATTTGACCCCACAGGCAATGAACCCACATCACTGCAGTTCTATTTTGGCCCCAACAAGTTCGACACTCTCAAAGAGAGCAATGCCTTTGTGGCAAGCAACGGCAGCGACCCCGAACTCGAGGAAATCATCTACTTCGGCTGGCCTGTGGTACGTTGGATAAACCGCTACCTCATAATGCCGTTGTTCGACATCCTTTCAGGCTTCGGTCTCAATATGGGTATCGTACTCATATTGCTCACACTCATTGTAAAAGTATTCGTCTACCCATTTACAAAGAAATCCTATGTATCATCGGCAAAAATGCGTGCGCTCAAGCCATACGTTGACGAGATAAACGCCAAATACACAAAGAGCGAGGATGCACTCAAGAAACAGCAGGAGACCATGGCCCTGTATCAAAAGTACGGAGCAAGCCCCATGGGCGGTTGCTTGCCAATGCTCATACAGATGCCAATTTTCATTGCGCTGTTCAACTTTGTGCCTAACGCAATTGAACTGCGCCAGCAGAGTTTCCTTTGGGCAAATGACCTTTCGTCATACGATGCCATTTTGAGTTGGGACACATCGCTGCCCCTCATTGGCAACCACTTGAGCCTGTTCTGTCTGCTATTCTGCATAACACAGTTGCTCAACACCTATTATACAAGCAAGATGCAGCCAAGCATGGGCGGCAGCCCCGAAATGGAACAGCAGCAGAAGATGATGCGCTGGATGATGTACGGTATGCCAATCATGTTCTTCTTCATGTTCAACGAGTACTCTTCGGGCCTCAACTTCTACTACTTTGTATCGACCCTATCGAGTGTAATCATCTACATTTACCTTAGAAAGGCCGTCAACGAAGACGAACTCTTGAAGAAGATGGAAGCCTATGCAGCAAGCAACAAGAATAACCCTGCAAAGCAGTCGAACATGATGTCGCGCCTTGAGGCACTCCAGGAGCAGCAGAAGAAACTTGTTGAAGAGAGAGAAAGAATGAGAAACGAAAGAAAGAATAAAAAATAATATATCAGATGGGATTGTTTGATTTTTTCAAAAAGAAAAAGAACAGCGAGCGCGTAGGCGGCATGGAGGACTTTATGACCCTCATTCGCGTATACTACCAGGCATCCATTGCCGCCAATGTAGGTATTACAAACATTGGCATGTTGCCCGACCTTGCAACCTTCAAGCGCACACTCAAGGTTGCCACACAGAATAACAAATTGGGTGTTGCCGAGCGCGGACGCTGCAAGAAGATGATTGAAGAACTATACGGATTCAATGACAGTTTCTTCAAGGAGATTGACGCATCAATAAAGAAAAACTGCAAGAAGATACAGGATGTACAGGCATTCCTTTTCGCATTCCAAGGTTTCAACAACGACCTGATGATGCTTGTAGGCAACCTCATGAAATGGAAGTTCCGCGTTCCGGGCTTCATGCACAAACTGCTTCACAGCATGACAGAGAAGGTTATCGACGACATTCTCACAAAGAACAACTGGAAGGACGAGGCCACATTCCGCACCGTTTATTCAGTGCGCCAGTACAAGGAAAAACTCGGTTACTCAAAAGAGTGGATGACAGAGTACGTCTACAAGATTATCTCACTTGCCAAGAAGGAGCCACGCCCACAGGCCGAAGATATGGACAAGAAGTAAGCAGGGCAAAAGCCCGACAGTAACATTTTGCCTTTACCGGTTTGCCATTGCGACTCCGGTAAAGGCAAAAAACTTTAGACAGCAACCCATAGCAAGTGAACAGGCACTTCCCCAGAGGCTGTTATTCTGCATTAGCACCACCCACAAATGAGTAATAACACCATCGAAAGACACCCTCTTGAGCCCTTCCTGCCCGAGAATGCAAGGATACTCATGCTCGGCAGTTTTCCGCCACCGAAAGCACGGTGGTCCATGGAGTTCTTTTACCCCAACTGGATAAACGACATGTGGCGCATCATGGGTTTGCTATTCTATAACGACAGGCATCATTTCGAGGTAAAAGGCGAAAAGCGATTCGACAAAGATGCCATCATTGATTTTTGCCTCGACAAGGGCATTGCCCTGTACGACACAGCCTACGAGGTAAGGCGGTTGCAGGAAAATGCCTCGGACAAATTCCTTGAAGTGGTTACGCCCACTGATATCAATGCGTTATTGGACGCACTGCCCTACTGCACAGCCATTGTAACCACCGGGCAAAAGGCTACCGACATAATTGTTGATACATTCGGGTGCAAAGAGCCGGCTGTTGGCAACGCAGTAGAGTTCCGCTCAGACAACAGGAAAATGAAGTTGTGGCGTATGCCGTCGAGTTCGCGCGCATATCCGCTTGCATTAGAAAAGAAAACAGAATTCTACAAGCACATTTGGACATAAAAAGGGAAAAAATACTGCCAACATTGCTGACTGCACTGTTCCTTTTTGCTCTGCAGCAACAGCACAGGACACAAGAGCCGGAGCAACAGAAAGCCCGGTCAAAGGAATTTGCATTATAAATGGGGAAAAGAGATTTATCAGATAAATTCGCTGAAAGCAGAAAACTAAAAATAAAAAATATAAGTTTCGATAACGTACGTAGCGATTGGCCACCGGCAAAAGAGCACAAAGAGAGCAAATGAATGACAAATAAGACACTAATAAACAATAAACATGTTTATTGTTAGAATTTTAAACAATTTCTTACTACATTTGTGGAATTATAGGGCATCACTCCGTGAGAAAGCAACAAAAGAATAAAACATAATAACCATGAAAAATTCACTACGCACATTGGTAATCGCCGCATGCTTTGCATTATCATTTGCAAGCGCACAGGCACAGGTAATAACAGCCGAACGTGCACAGGAGATTGCAAACAGTTTCTTCCAGAACAGCAAGCAAAAGAACGCAGCAGCGCGTTCAACCGCTGCAATGTCATTGAAAAAGAGTGCCGACAGCCGCATTCTCTCAAGTGAGAGCTGCAGCGACGTGCCCACATTCCACATCCTCACCCCTGCAAGCGGCAAAGGATTCGTCATTGTATCGGGCGAGGAGATGGAGAACCCTATTATAGGTTACTCATTCGACAGCGAATTCATCACTGAAGGAGAGATGCCTACAGGCCTCACAGACTACCTTGCCGACATTGATGCACAAGTCAAGGCTCTCCGAAAATACAATGCCGAGAACCCACAGAAGGCTGCAGCCGCACGCAACGCAATGCAGAAGACCAACTATGCAGCCGATACAATGGGCGACAAGGTGTACTTGGAAACAGCATCCTGGGGACAGGACTATCCTTTCAACACCCAGTGCTTTACCTCGTACGGTGGCTCTACTAATGCCCTTACCGGTTGTGTGCCTACGGCATACGCTATAATAATGCGTTACCATGAGTGGCCGTTGGTTGGAACAGGGACACTGTACAACTGCCAAGCTCCCACCTACGTAGAGATTACAGACAGAACATACGACTACAGCAAGATGCCATTGGTCTATGACGGCAATTGGAGCACAGAGCAGATTAACGAGGTTGCGAAACTGATGTCGCACCTTGGGCACTCTTTTATGGTTACTTACGGAAGCAGTCAAACATCTGTATCTGACCCAAGTAACACTGACAAGCCAAATAAATATTTCAATTACAACCTTGTTTACGCTTCGTACCAGGCAAACTTCACAATTGATACATGGAAAGAAAAAATCAAGGAGAGTATCGACAATGGTTGCCCGATTCCTTATGCTTCGGACAATGCCGGAACAGGCGACACACGCCACATGTTCGTGCTCGACGGCTACACCGTCAACGACTATTTCCACTTCAATTTCGGCTGGAGCGGCGGCAGCAACGGCTGGTTCAAACTCGATGCCATAAAACCGTCACAGGGTGACAACTACTCATGGCAAGGCGGAGCCGACCACTATGCAATATTCAATTTCACTCCCAACAAAACCAAATACACTGTAAATGCATCCGTTTCACCAACAAATGCAGGTACCGTATCAATCAATGGCGGTGCAGCAGCAGGAAGTGCAACCGGTGAATACCTTGAAGGTGCAACTGTAACACTCGCAGCCACAGCAAACACCGGTTATACATTCTCAAACTGGACAAAAGGAGGCGAAGTCGTAAGCACAAGCAAGAGTTGCCAGGCAAAGGTTGCTTCAAGCGACAACGACTACGTTGCAAACTTCCTTACAGTGGGTAACACAACTGTGAACATATCTGTAACATACGACAGCAGCAAAGGAACTATAAAATATAACGGCAACACCGTTACGGGCACCGGAATCACACCATACCAGAACGAAGAGATTACCCTCACCGCAACACCGCTTGAAGGTTACATCTTCACCGGCTGGACAATAACAAAAGGCACGGAGAGCACCAACTACCAAGGCACATCGTTGACATTGGTAGCGACAGGCGAAATGAGCGTTACTGCTAATTTCGTGCTGGCTGTTGTTGATTATAATATGATAATA
This sequence comes from Bacteroidaceae bacterium, assembly GCA_045588345.1. Classification (GTDB taxonomy): domain Bacteria; phylum Bacteroidota; class Bacteroidia; order Bacteroidales; family Bacteroidaceae; genus HGM04593. Next base: position 26,094 of record JAZNDZ010000061.1, on the reverse strand, counting down.
AGCAATGTATCTTCAAGTGGCTCTTCGACTGGCGCACGCAACAGCACATGGACATACAATATAGACAACAATCATCCTGCTGCTCTAAAACTCCAAAGTTCAAATGGTTCAAAAGAAGTTTACGGTCTATCAAATACCAGTAACAGACTTTACGCTTATGTCTATGATGCAAACGATACCGGTTACAGTAGTGCAACATATACTTTATCCGTTCCCGATGAATATATAATTACAAGTTATAACTTGACGTATTGGGTGTCTAACAGTTACAAAGGACAGGTTACAGTTTCTAACGGAACCACCACAGAGACTCCAAATGATACTAACAATCATTATTTAACAGCGACTCCAAATGCACAAACCGCACAATTTACGATAAGTACTTCACAAGTCGGTCAGCAATATATAACTATCGAGAGTTTCATCGTAACAGTAATGAAAGATGGTGCCGGCGGCGGTGCCTTCCCCCCAGCCCAATACACCATCACAGCAACAGCAAATCCTATAACAGCAGGTAGCGTTACAGGTGGCGGAACATATAACGAAGGTGCAACCGTTACACTCACAGCAACACCTAACAGTGGCTACAAGTTCGTAAACTGGACAAACGGCACAAGCACTATTAGCGAAGAGGCTACAACAAATGTAACCATAACAGCAAACAGTAACTTTATTGCCAACTTCGAGAAAGTAGCAGCAATTATCCCAGATTACCCCACCCCGACGGGTGCGACATACACCGACAATTACCTTACATCAATAACAACAACCGGCGGTGACACAAACATTGACTACTCGGCAAATGAGCACCCCAACCAACTGCTTGTGGTTGTTCCCGGCAAAGTACAATTAGCAAAAGGTGAATCATTCACGATGAACCTCGCCGCGAAATCTTTGGGAGAAGGAAGCAGCAGTACTGTACACGAGGACATGCGTTACTGCCACGCATCGCTATTCACCGATTTTGACCAGGACCACACTTTCCAAGGAGCGGCAGTGCAGACCTGGGGCAACAATCCGCCTAGCAATAACGTCTATGGCAACTATGACGAGGTAATGAACATAACACACACCATTACAGTGCCCGATGATGCCCCGGCAGGCGAATCGCGTGTGAGGATTATATACACCAACGCATGGAACGGTTGGCCAAGCAACGGAACCGCAAACCTTGACAAAGGTATTGTATATGACATTGTTGTTGAGGTTGTAGAAAAGGTTGACTACACTATTGAAGAAAATGCCTACTATAGATTCACATGTGCCGGTGGAGACAAGAAGAACCTGACATCGGCCACCGATGCAAATGACAATAACCGTCTTGTCATGGGCAATGCCAACGATTTGTTCTATTACTCCAATTCAACATTGCTCGCATATCATGAGGGCAAACACCTTGGTGTGGTAAGCAGTGCGGGCAGATACAACATCACTCTTGTAACGGAAACACCTGTAAAGACATCAATAGTTCCGAGTGAAGGCTTATACTACATAGCAATAGGTTCTTCCGGGGATTACGGCAATGGATACCGTTACCTGTTCGGTGCTTACGATAACATTGACAGTGGAACACAGGAAACAGGATATCCGACAGAAGACGGATACAAATGGAATGTTGAAAAGGCAAGCAGCCTGCCGGTGAACTTCGGAAAGACAGGCTGGGCAACAATCTTCGCTCCAGTTGCATTGGAAATCCCTGATGGAGTAACTGCATATTATGTCATGGAAGATGGAATAAAGAATGGTTACATTTCATTGACAACCATTGAAGAAGGCGTTATACCAGCAAATACAGGTGTCATATTGTATACAAAAGAGGCTGACGGCACAGACAAGACCTATGAGTTCGCTATTACAGACTGTTCAACAGAACTCACAGCAAACCTGCTGAAAGGTTCAATTGCCCAGAGCATAATAGAAGAAAAGGGATACGTGTTGGCTGTAGTCGAAGGCGCTGTAGGCCTATATAGTGCTATAACCGAGGGATTGGCAGAGGAAACATTCCTCAACAACAGCCACAAGGCATACTTGCCTGCGAGCGCAATACCGGCAGCCTTGCAGCAAAGCACAGGCTTCCGCTTTGGTGAGGGTGTAACCGACATTGACAATGTAAAAACTGAAAACGAAAAGTCAAAAACCATTTATGACCTACAAGGAAGAAAGGTAGAAAACCCAGCCAAAGGAATTTACATTATAAATGGGAAAAAGACATTTATCAGATAAGTCACTAATGGGATAAAGCCTATGATATAACCTGTAATATTATAAACAGTGAGGGAGTTTCAATGCACATTGGAACTCCCTCACCGTTTGTTTAAAGACTGTTAATCACACAATAATCACCGTGGCAATACAGCACTACTGCGCAAATAACTTATTGCCGCCACGCAACAGATTACGCACTTCACTAAGGAGTTCATGACTCTCCTGTATAAGGTTAAGATAAACAAAATCCATGCGCAGGCTACCGTTGCTACGGTGCAGACGCAATGTCTGCTCCTTGCGCAACTTGGCAAGTTCGTGTTTGAGTTCCTTTGCGGATGCCGACACCTGTTCGGCACAGCTGTAATCACCTGACGATATTATGCTGTTGATATCGGCCAGCACATTATATACCTTTCGGCAGTAGGGAGCGAACTCGTTTGTGTACTCTTTGGAAAGAGGGCTGAAACTGTGCTCGGTATGCTCTTTCATGGGCTCGGCAATACGCGACAGGGTATTGAGCATCTGCTGGCTGCTGTTGGTGCACAAATGGTACCATGTACTGTTCTCGTATGCTATTTGCTGGTCAATGCGCTGCATGGCAAGAGTCTCGTCGCGACGATTCTTCTTGAGCAGTGCTTTCTCATCGACAATGCCTGCAAGCGAACTGCGTAAAGGACGCAGACTATCCTTGGCAAAGGACTCGAAAAGCCTTGCGTAAGTGTCGGCCGAGAATGCGAGAGAGTGCGACAATGTCTTGGCGGCGTGTGCCTTCAGCGCACTCCACACCAGTTCCTTGTCATTTGACTGGAACATCACTTTGATGTCGGTATCACTATTTTCCTCTTCCATCTTTTTCTTGTAGCGTACATTACTGCGGTAGAGCATATAACAAACAAGAAGTATCATCACAAACATTGCAGGCAAGCCTCCAAAATACATTACCACTGCAACTAAAGCAGCAAGCAGGAATGCTGCACCGGCTGTGATGAACCAGCCGCCGATGACCGAAACAACACCGGTAACACGATAGACTGCGCTCTCACGACCCCATGCGCGGTCGGCAAGCGAAGAGCCCATAGCCACCATAAAGGTGACGTAGGTGGTCGAGAGTGGCAACTTGAGCGATGTTCCGACCGCTATGAGCAGACCACCAAGCACAAGGTTGATTGAAGCACGTACAAGGTCAAATGCCACATCTTCACGTTCCTCAAGCGGGGCAAAACGCTTGTTCACCCAGTTTTTGATACCCACAGGCGTGTAACGCGCAACAGCAGTGACAGCCTTAGTGGTTATACGCACAAGATTACGTGCAAAGGCCGATGAACCGAACATTTCATTACCGTCGTTCTGCTGACTTGAAAGACCTACAGAAGTCTGCAACACCTTCTTTGCCTTTTTGCTTGTCCACAAGGCTATGAGCATTATAAGTCCTGCAGCCAAAAGGAAGAATGGCGATGTTTTAGCCTCTCCTTCGAGCGATGACATGACAAGAGCATCGGCAGGAACACCGATATTTTCGGGTGAAATAAATGTCAGGAACGAATCGTAGCCGGCAAGGGTGACACCGACAAAGTTCACAAGGTCATTACCGGCAAAGGCAAGTGCAAGGGAGAAAGTACCGATTAGCACCACAACCTTGAGGACATTGACACGGCACCAGTGCAACAGTTGCATGAGGACTGTGAATGCCACAAGACAGCCCAAAAGAATGAACACGGTGTTGCTGTCGACAAAATCCTTTACTGTATCGGGGACCAGCGTTGTGCCTTTGAGTCCTTTGATGAGCATGAAGTAGACGATTGAGGTAACTGAAATTCCGCCAAAGATTCCAATCTTTGCTCCGAGGTTCCTTTTATAATGAAATGTGAAGACAAGACGCGCAAACCACTGCACCAACACACCGAAGAGAAAGGCAACGGCTACAGAAAGGAAAATGGAGATTATCATAACGAGCGCTTTGTCGGTATTGAGAAGTGTGAACATATCTATGTCACTGCTGCCCGATGCTATCTTTATCAATGCCACGATAAAGGCTGCACCAAGTAGTTCGAATACCATTGAGACCGTTGTCGAGGTGGGAAGCCCAAGGGAATTGAAAAGGTCAAGCAAGAAGACATCGCTCACCATCACAGCAAGGAATATTACCATAACTTCGCTGAAAACAAACTCCGACGGAGAGAATATTCCGCTACGCGCGACCTCCATCATACCGTTGCTGAATGCTGCACCCACAAAAACACCGGCAGCCGCCACAATCATTACATGCTTGAGTTTTGCAGCACGTGCGCCCACAGCCGAACCAATGAAGTTTACCGCGTCATTGCTTACACCTACCCAAAGGTCAATGACTGCAAGCACGAACAGAAAGATGACAATTAGAAGATATGCCATCTGGGTACCGTTCAAATCCATTAAAAAAGAGAAATCCATAAATCAATCTTTAAGTTACAGACATTGCTGCCATGGCAGCACATTTTCACTTTGCAAAAATTGCATTTACAGATTACATGCAAGTTACAACGTTGTTAAACGTTTGTTACACTACTGTTACATTAATATTACGATGAGGGCATTAAATGCCCTCATTGTAATATTTATCCAAAGGAATCCCTGTCTTAGAAATCGTACCTTGCCGACAGGTTCACACGGTTTGCATTGTATGTTCGGCCGTCAAAGTCTATGCGCCAACCGTGCAGATACTCGACACCCAACTGCAGATTAGGACTGACGTTGTAGAAAAGGTTTGCAACTGCATACTGTCCTTTACGATAGCCCTGGGGATGCGCCTGAGCATAACCGTTACGTGAATGAAGTGCTGTTTGGCTGAATGCAGCAGAAGTGAACCACTTGGGGCTGATGTTGTACTGCACGCCTGCATACCACGATTCACTTGTGAGCATCATAGCCTTGCCGGGAGAGTTGGGATTAGCAACCACATCGACACCAATGTTGGAGATATTGTTGACAAGCGAGCCTATACCCTCGCCAACTGTGAACTGGCCTTTCAACTGGAACTTTCCAATGGTTGCAAGAAGACTGGCCTGGGCTCCCCACCCCACCTTGTCGGTATCGGAGCCGTTGACCTTGTCGGTGTATGATATATCGCGCATGATGGCACCTACTCGAATGTGGTTATTGGGGTTGTTCCGCCAATTGTATTGCACGAACACAGGAACGTTGGGACAACGCTGCGCACCGACCTCAATATATTCGTCGCCGGTAGCATTGACATTGGGAGCCTCCACTGCTATACCCATAGAAAGACCAAAGTCGAAGCCGTACCTGAACTGTAACTGGGTTGAACGGTAGAACGTCATACCGCAAGGGCCACCATAATCAATAGTAACAGGTATGGCGCTGATGTCCATGAATGAGCCTATGCCGTAACCGAATGTAAAATATTTTGTACTCATATATGCGTTCTGCAACTGAAAGCCAAGACCATCACCGCGCCAATCGGCCGATGTGTAGACAATGAAGTCACCTAACCAGCGGCTTGAGCCCACGAGTTTGAGAAAGATTGTGGAGTTGCTCATATCCATACGGTACTGGCTTGAGGGGGAACCGCCACGCTGAATTGCCGAAGGCAAAAAATCGACGTTGTCTACAGCCTTGTCAAAATCGTACTCAATTTTGGTCTGCAGATAACCGCCGATACCGAGACCCCACTTGCCATCCTGGTCAACGAGCACGAAACGCGGAGCGCGAGGGTCGTGATGGTAGGTGCTCTGCGAGTTCTGGAAAATCTCCACCACATCGGGAGCCTCGTTTACCGTTTCACTTATACATATCATGGGGAGAACATCATCTGTAATCTCAACCCAACGCTGTGAATAGCCCACAGCAACAGCCGGCAGCAAAAAAGCCGACAACACAATTCTTTTAATAAATCTCTCCATAACACCAGTTTTTAATTGTTACAGAGTATAAACATTGGAAGCGATGTTTTGTTTACGGGCTCAAAAGTGTAAAAGATTTTACAGCACACACAACAGTTAGTAGCACCGCATACCACATTTGTTAATATTTTTTATTATCTTTGCACTAAGCGCGAAAATAGACTGCATTCGATGAGAAATAAGAAACTGTTTAAATTTATATCGTTTAGTTTTTTATAGGTCAAAAATAGAATGTTTTGTTATTTTTTGAGGGCGCGTAGCGGGCTACGTAACCGAGAAAAAGAGGAAAACAGACATTTTTGAACATAAAAGACAACGAAATAGCGGCTTCCAATATAATAAAACTTTTTTTAGAAATTTAAACAACTTCTAAAATACCCAAGCAAGCAAACGCGCGCAAACTAAAAGAAACACATTACTGCACAATGAAAGTAAACACTATCAACGAAACACGCAAAGTCGAGAACTTCAAATATCTGCAAGTATCACAACGGGATAAATCATGGGGGCTGGCCCTGACAACCGTAGGATTCCAACATGTGCATCCGGGCGAGACATACCCTCTTTCATCGCACCCGGACGGATACAATTTTCCCATGAACAAACGCCGCATACTCAACGAATACCAGCTTGTGTACATTACACGCGGCTCAGGCTATTTTGAGAGCGCGTCGTGCTCAAGGACAAAAATTGAGGCAGGCATGATGTTCATGCTTTTCCCCGGAGAATGGCACACATTTGCACCCGACCCCGAAACAGGCTGGGACGACCATTGGGTAGGCTTCAACGGCTCGTTCATGGACGATAAAATAAGTTCGGGGTTCTTCACCTTCAAGAACTGTGTGTTCCGCACCGGTGTAGACGACCGCATAATAAACACATATCACGAGATTCTTGACATCATTGCAGATGAGAAGAAAGGATTCCAGCAGATAGCAGCCGGGCTCACGATGTCGCTCATTGGGCGCATATACTATAAGGACATGAACCACTCATCGGAGGACAGTTACATAATGCGCATAATAAACCAGGCCAAGGTTATAATGAAAGAGGACATGAACGGCAGCAAGGACCTTGAAAGCATTGCAAAATCACTCAATGTGAGTTACTCGCTCTTTCGTAGGGAATTCAAGAACAAATGCGGCATTTCACCGGGACAGTACCGTCAGGAACTAAAACTGGCAAAGGCAAAGGAGTTGCTCTACTCTACCAACATGAGTATCGCCGAAATCTCGTTAAAACTGAATTTTGAGTGCATAGGACAGTTCTCGACATTTTTCAAGAAGAAAATGGGCGTGCCGCCGCTGGAGTTCCGCAAGAGAGGCACAAAAAATCTCTAAATGACGTTAAGTATTGCAAATTAATTTGCTTTATAGGGTTACTATGCACAATTTTGGGGCATTGTAACAATATGAAGCGAATGCAATGGTTGTGCAGTTATACAACAGCACATATTGCACGAGCATACACATTATACATAAACAAGATTAATTGAATACTATTATGAAGAAGTTTCTTTTTATCCAGGCTATTGCAGTTGCCATGCTGCTTGCCGTGCCTGCAACAGGCCATGCACAACAGGCCGTCGCACCGAACATAGAACTCAATACTACTGTAAAACGTGAAGTTACGCCTGATGAACTTTACCTGAAGATTATAATAAATGAGATAGACTACAAAGGGAAAAAGAGCCTCGAGGAGATGCAGGAGGCATTGATTGGCGCACTGAAGGAGAACAGGATAGACATACCTGAATGTCTGACACTGAACTACATGGGTAGCGAGGTGAGTTACACTGTTTTCTCAAAAAAAGTAAAGCCCAAGACACTGGCTACATACATGCTGAAACTGCACGATGCAACAATAATGCAGAATGTGATTGCTTCACTGGAGAAACGCCAGATATCGAACATTGAACTGGCTGAGGTCAAGTACACAAAGGAGAATCAACTGAGAATGGAAATGGGCGTGGAGGCCATGAAGCAGGCACAGGCCGAGGCCAAGGTTCTTGCCGGGGCTATCGGGCAGGAGATTGGAAAAGCCATAAGCATCAATTCTTGGATGAACAGCGGACAGCAGCCCAGGCTGTACAAGTCGCGTGCAAATATTGTGGAGGAAAGTGATGCAGCGGTTGACGGAATGAACACAGCACCGGTTATAAACATCGGAAAGATTACATATACTTTCAATGCGAATGTCAGGTTTGAACTGAAATAAAGTGGAGAGTGTGAACAAATGAACGATATGCGGTGTTTCTCCTTTGAGAAATACCGCATATATTATGTCAATAAGAAAAATAAAGAAGTTCCTATTTGTTGCGCCTGAGACATCAACTACCCAATCACTCATTCTTATGAGTGCGCGGGTTGTCTTCGGATTCTTGTTCATGAGCCACGGAATAGCAAAATGGATTATGTTCAAGGATATGACTGAGATGTTCAATGACCCGATTGGGCTTGGTGGCACACTGTCGTTCTGGCTGGTACTATTTGCCGAGATTCTGTGCTCCTTCGGTTGCATACTGGGCGCACTGTTCCGCCTTAGCCTTATTCCAATGATAATAAGCATGTGCGTAGCAGTCTTTGTCGTTCACAGCGGCGACCCGCTTAACGTGGTGGAGCCGGCACTGATGTACCTCACCATATTTGTGCTTATGTTCTTCAGTGGCCCGGGAAACTTCTCGATAGATGCCATAATAAGGAAAATTGGATAAGATACACATTGTGCTATTGAAAAAAATTGATGTGCGGCTTGAGCCGCACATCAATTTTATAATCAAAAATCCGGTAGATTACTTAACAAGCACCTTGTTGCCTTCTGAGGTTACATAGATGCCACGTACGGGTTTCTTGACAAGATTACCTTTGAGGTCGTAGAACTTAACCTTGCCACCCTCAACGGCAACACCTGCGATTGAGGTTGTTTCGCCCTTCTTCAACTCAATTGCAGTTGCTTGGCTGTCGCTTGTATAATATGCTGTGTTGGCAGCAATGTTACCTGTCGCAGTTGTACGTTTCTCAAAAGCACCGCCATTCAGCGTGTACACATTTGAACCGCTGACGCTCTGGCTCTTAAGAACACCTGAAAGGTGGTTATCGCCCTCAAATGGCTCGGCAACATCGCCTACACCGATTGTATATGTACCGTTTTCGGCTGCAAGGATTACCGGAACACCTGCAGCGACAACACCTTTGCCATACTCTGTCAATGGAGCGACTGCAACACCCTCAATTTCCTGGGCAGCACCTGCTGTGTATGCTATAACGCCCTCAGGCAGAGTCATTGTACACGGCATGCGCACTGCTGCAAAACCGTCAATTGCGAGTTCAAACTCGTCTACCGGTTCTATGTACCACAATGATGCCGGATGATTGTTTGTCCAAGGCACAAGGCGTACGTTGTCACCGGCAAGGTGAAGGCCAGTGTTGCCGCCTGTGTTGTTCTGACAGATGATTGAACTCTTGCCGTCGGCAGTGCTGCTAATCTTCCACTTTCCGGCAGACGCTGTTGATGCAGGTACTGCCGGCTGTGTCTCGTTTGCACCAAGAGGACCAAGGTAATACTCAAAGTTGCCGTTGTAGAGGTAATACTCCTTCTCGTTGCCGGTTGGAACGAATGAGAATAGTTGGTTTGCATTGCTTACGTTTGATGTTGCTGTTGATACGCGGTTTGCCTCTGGGTTGAGGTAGAGCGTAGCACCACTGCGCTCGGTGTTGCGGATGCGGTACCACTTGCCGGCCTCGACTTCAAGCCTTGGAAGATTGGCAATGGCTGCGTTGATAGCCTCGTATGCATCGTATGAAGGAGTTGCCTTATATGCATCGATAAGTTCGCTTACAGCATCAACAGAATTCTTGTCGGCAACGCCTACATAAGCAGGTGCATCTGCATCAAAGGCATCAAGTTTTGAATCAAGGCCTGCAGCAACTATTGCTGTTCTGTCAACATCGGCATCATATACATACGCGCTGTCAGTGAGATACTCTATGCTGTAGTTCTTGTAGACAATGGTGTAACCGCCACCGCTTGTGCCGTAAGTATCTTCCTCGTAGAGGAAACCGATGTTATTGTCCTGCTGCAGACACATTGTAGAGTATGCACTTGAAAGGTATGTCGACTGGTGACGGCCGTCCCAATCGGCAGCAATAGCCTGTGGAGTAACGAAATCGGCAAGTGTTTCAAGTTCTTTATAGTAGATACCTACATTCGCACGGCCTGAACCAAATGGAACAGACTGCAATGCAAGATAAACCTTCTTGTCGTCAGATGTGCGCTTTGCGGGCACAAAGAGGATTTCGCCGTTGGTTGAGTTATTCACTGCTATTGTACCGTTGTTGTTGGCATTAGAGTACTGTGCTGTGCCCCAGGAACCCTCGGCTTTTTTGCTGTCAGTATATGAGAAGATGTTATATATACGGCCACCGCTTGTACGTGAACTGATGATTACAGAACCGTCGGGGAGTTCCTCGGCCTTAGGCTCGTCGCCGCCACTCGGAATTGGAGATATCTCACCGCCGCCAAGCACTGTCCAGCTGTCGCCGAAGTTGTCACTGTAGAGAACAAAGTTCACGTGTGTGCCGTTCACATTCTTCACAAGCACTGCACAATAGATACGGTAATAGTCGCCTACCTTGATATACTGGCTCTGTGAGATTTTTCCTGAACCTACGAACATCGCGCGTACGGGGCCATGCTGTGTGTTGTCGAACTGTGCGTAAATGTGTTCCGAGCGGTCAACCGGTGCGCTCCAGTTCTCACCACAGTCTTCGCTGTAAAAATGAGCAATTCCCTGGTGGTTATTGCGCTGTCCGTTAGGGAACGAAACGTTACCCGAGCAACTGATTACAAGCACGCGGTCGCTCTCACGGTCGGCAACGATAGCAGGGTCACCGAAACCTACATACATCTGCCCAGGAGTGTTCACTCCGTTAGCACCTTGACCTTCGATGATATTAAATATCTCACCCCATGTCTCGCCATTGTCCTTGCTTATACGTGCGCGAAGGTCAATGCGTCCATTGGTTGCCATACCAATGTCGGCGCGGCTGTGACGGTAGTCGGCAACAGCGATGATGTTGCCATTCTTTGCTGTCGCAATAGCCGGGATACGGTAAGGGATTGCACTGGTTGTAGGAGTGGGAAATACATCGAAAGCAGGCTCCGGAACACGGATGTCAAGTCCCATATAAACAACAAAGTTTGAGAAAGTGATACCCTTGTTTGCACCGGTCTGTGTGAAAGATACAGTGCGGGCGGGTTCTGCGACCTCGACGCTAAGTGTCTGCACCTCGGCTGAAGATTTATATGTACCACCGTCAACCGACAAAGTAAGTTCGTAACTGCCGTCGTTGTTTGTGTTCACATAATCGAAAGTGTAGCCCTTGACAACAAGACCTTCAGGAGCAGTAATGGTGTAAGTAGAGGTTCCTGACTGGCCTGAATAACCGGCGATATAGTCGCCCGATGTTGTCATGTTGTTGGCATTGGTTGAAAGAGAGAAACCAGCAAGGCTGCTGCTCTCCCATTTTGAATGCCATGTACCGCTTGCATTGCTTGCAGTGAACGAACCTACTGAAGCAAGAATCTCAACAGAAGTCTCTGCAGCGGTGAAGACGATTGTAGAACCGGCATCGGCACCCTCGGCCCAGAAAGCGAGTTTTCCGATACCACCGAAGTTGTTCACAGCATAATTAGTACCATGAATTCTCATAAAATAGCCCTCTACATCGGCAATCTTGTTTGATGCGGCAAAGTCCCAACGGCCTACATAACCGGTTGGCAACGCATCGGCCTCCTGCATTGTAGGAAAGGTTGAACCGCCTGTACCTCCGTAACCCGAAATGGCACTCATGGTTGTCTTTGAAGCAAGCACCTTAGTTGGACCGGCCTGCTTGTTATATACAGCATAACCGTCGGTTGCGTTGCCCACGAAGCACCAGAGTTCGTCATCAGTACCCTTGGGCATTGATGTGCCAAGAGCAATGTGGTCAGCACCGGCATTGTCCTTGATAAGTCTTGCACCATCGCCAATAGCCATAGTGTACCAGGTCGTACCCTCGGCAAACTCGCCATTCTCAATGGTTGTTACCTTGAAAGGCACCTGCGCCCACACACTTGCCACAGCAAAGATGGAGAGCAAAAATAAAGTAGAGAATTTCTTCATAAAATGTAATAGTTAAAAGTTAATTGTATTCCAAATATAATCAATCGTTCCCAAAAATATAACTTTTTTATTTAATAATAACTATAGTTATATAAAAAAAGAGTTAAAGGGATAAGTTCTTTGCGGAAACGCAACAAAAAACCTCCACGGAGTACGCGGAGGTATAGGTCTATGACCTTCGGCATTTAGCCTTATTGTGGTAAGATGTAGAAATACTTACAATAGAAACAACGCAGCAGCAGCCAATAGCGCAGCCGAGAAGTTGTGGTTTGATGTAGAATATTAAATAGAGCAGTGTAATGTATATTCGCTAATATTATGCTACTTCAAATTCGGTACAGAAATCTCAGTTTATTTCTATTTCAATAATAACCGTACCCTTACTCCAACTCCACTATTGTTATTCCGGCACCGCCGAACTGTACATGCTCGTCGTGGAAGGTCTTGACAAATGGCATGGTGCTGAGGTATTGCCTTATGAGGGTGCGCAATATTCCGTTACCTGTGCCGTGAAGGATACGCAGTTGGTGCACGTCGCAAACAACGGCATCGTCAATGAAATAACCTATAGCCTGCACTGCTTCTTCGCCACGCATACCGCGTATATCAATGTCGGACTTGAATTCAAGGCGCTTACGATGCAGTTGTTCCTGTGTCTCGCTTGTGAGGAAGGACACTTTGCGCACTTCGGCCTTGGGTGCTTCGCATGGCTGTAGCCTGCCGAGCGATATTGTGGATTTTATTGCGCCGAAACGTACCGTTGCTCCTGATTTATTCACGGACATGACCTCGCCCACTGCCTGCTGACCGGCTATGCGTACATGCATTCCTGGTTCAATCTTGGGTTGTTGCGGCACCGGTGATTGCAAAGCGCCTGCCGCCTGCTGTTCTGCGGGGTTCTTCTTTCCCTTTATGCCGTTCTTTTTGCGCTCCTGACGTGCAAGAATCTTCGTCATTTCGCGGTCGGTCTGCATCTGTTGTTTCTCACGTGCGAGTTCCTCGAGTTGTTTGCTGAAATCGCTGAGTTCCTGACGCGCCTGACGGGTGCGTTCCTTTTCGGCCTTGGCCTCGACAATGGAGCGTATGGTATTCTCTATCTTTGCATTGGCTTCGCGCAAAAGACGTTCGGCCTCATCGCGTGCTTCTTTAAGTATCTGCTTACGACTCTTTTTGAGTTCATCGCCCTGTTCCTGTACCTTGCCCAATATCTCATCGAGTTCCTTCTCTTTCTGGTGCACAGTCTTGCGTTTGCTTTCCCAATAGCGTTTGTCGCGCACAATGTCCTGAAGGTATTTGTCGGACTGTATGTAGTCGCTGCCCACTATCTGCGAGGCATCGGCAATAACCTCCTCGGGAAGGCCTATCTTGCGTGCAATTTCCACAGCAAACGATGAACCGGGATTACCTATCTGCAACTGGAACAGAGGACGCATTTCGGCACGGTCGTAAAGCATTGCTCCGTTGACTATGCCGGGAGTGGAGTCGGCGAAATGTTTCAGATTCTGGTAATGTGTGGTTATGATTCCAAAGGCTCCGCGTTCATTGAAGCGTTTGAGCAATGCCTCGGCAATGGCAGCACCTATGAGCGGTTCTGTTCCGCCGCCGAACTCATCAATGAGTATGAGAGATTGCTTGTCGCAGTTGCGCAAGGTGTGCTTCATATTCAAAAGGTGACTTGAATAGGTACTCAGGTCATCCTCTATACTCTGCTGGTCGCCGATGTCGATGAACAAACTGTTGAAAAGACCTGCACGGCTGCGTTCATGCACCGGGATGAGCATGCCGCACTGCAACATGTACTGCAAAAGGCCGGCAGTCTTGAGGCAAACAGACTTACCGCCGGCATTAGGGCCGGAAATGAGCAGTATGCGGCGCTTGCCATCGAGTTCAATGTCGAGCGGCGACATCTTGCGCCCATGCTTGCGCAACGAAAATTCAAGAAGCGGATGACAGGCTGTGCCCCAATCAATCATTGGACGGTCTTCGAGCGTGGGCTTGATTGCGTTCATGCGCACTGCGACCTCGGCCTTTGCGCGGATAAAATCCATTTCACCGAGAAAACCGTAGGCTTGCAGAAGTGCCGGCACTTGCGGGCGCAGTTCTGCCGAAAATGCCGACAGAATGGCTATTATCTCGCGTTTCTCTTCGGCCTCGAGTTCGCGTATGCGGTTGTTGGCCTCAACCACCTCGGCAGGCTCAATGAAGACCGTTTTTCCTGTTGCCGATTCATCGTGCACAATACCGCCCATCTTGCGTTTTAGGGCGGGTGCAACGGGAATGACCAAACGACCGTCGCGCATTGTTGGCGAGGCATCTTTCTCGACAAGCCCCTCGGCCTGAGCACGACGCAGGATAGTATTGAGTGTGCGTGAGATGCTACCCGAAGTCCGGGATAATTCGCTACGTATACGCGCCAACGTGGGCGATGCGCTATCCTTGACCGCACCAAACTTGTCTATTATGGAATCAATGTCACGAATTATGCGCGGGAAAGCCTCAACATCACCCGCAAGAGCCCTGAGACAGGGATAAAGAGGATTGTCATCACCGTCGGCCGAATCACCGCTCTGCTTGCGCAGCAAAGAGAGGATACGCCCTATCGTATCGAGCGAACGGCGCAATGCAAAAAGTTCCTCAGCACCCATGTACATACCCTCAATGCGTATGCGTTGCAACGGTTCACGCACATCGAAGAAGAAATCACTGGGGAAACCTTCCTCAACCTGCATTATGCGCACGAACTCCACAACCTCGTTCAGGCGGGTATCGACAACTGCAAAGCCGGTCATGAACTGCATATCATCGACACGCTCCCTGCCCAACTGGCAAAGACACTGTTCCTTGAGCATGCGGCGCACAGCGTCAAACTCTATTCTCGTTTCAAAATTCCGGGGGTATATCATCTTGCTCTGTTATTCCAGACGCGAAGATACAGCAAAAAAAGGGGAGAACGGCAAATAGCGCGTATTTTTTATCTCATTCGTCAATAATTCTACCTCGACAACCGGGAATATTCTGACAGAATTTATTATCTTCGCAAGAAATTATACCTAAAGAGGAAATGACATTCCGTTACAACAACATAAATGTGAATATAACCGTAGCCGGAGAGGGTGAACCTGTTCTCCTGCTTCACGGTTGGGGCTGCACAGGCGAGATTTTCAAGGACATACAGACTGTCCTTGCCACCGCTTACAAGACATACAGTTTCGACTTTCCGGGGTTCGGTGCTTCGGACGAGCCAACTGCTGTTTGGGGCGTTGAGGAGTACACACGCATGGTTGAAGCCTTTGTAAAGGAAAACATGATAAAAAAGCCGGCATTGATGGGACACTCGTTCGGCGGCAGAGTGAGCATTGTATATGCTTCGCGTAACGATGTAAGCCGCGTGGTACTGGTCGATGCCGCAGGCATAAAACCCAAGCGCCCGCTTAAATATTACTGGAAGATATACACATTCAAGACTTTAAAATGGTTGTGCAATACTTTCCTGCCAAAGAAGAAGGCACAAGCAATCATTGACAGGCGACGCAAGGGTGCCGGCTCAAGCGACTACAACAACGCTTCGCCAATGATGCGTGCAATACTCTCAAAGGTTGTCAACGAGGACCTCAAGCACCTGATGCCAAGCATAAAGGCCCCCACCCTGCTCTTCTGGGGCAACATGGACACTGCAACACCGCTGAGCGATGCAAAGACTATGGAAAAACTTATCCCCGACGCAGGCCTCGTTGTGGCACACGGCACAGGACACTTCTCGTTCCTTGAGAACCCTGGACTGTTCACAGCAGTTATAAAGAATTTCTTCAAAATAAAATAGCAGCATAATGGAACGCACTACAATAATATACGCAGTTGCAGCGGCAATCTTCTTCATTGTGATAGCCAAGTACGACATACACATGTTCCAACTGAATTCATACCGTTACAGCCGATATTTCCGCTGGCTTGTTCCGGGGAACATTGTATCGGTAAAGAGACTCCTTGCAATTCTAATGCTTATTCCACCGTTCTTCCCCGGTTTTTGGGGAGCAGGCTTTGCCACAGGTGTACTCTTCGGCACGCTTGCCCTTGTATGGCGCGAGAAATTCAAGACTCCGATAGTGTATACTATGCGCGTTAAAAGATTGTTTGCAACAAACATCATACTCTTCACTGCTATTGCTATATTGGCGTTCCTTTTTGTCGAAAGGTGGGCAATTGTAATCATTGGAGCAGAGTTGGTATTTTCAAACATACTCATGTTGCTTGCGAACCTGCTTAACACCCCTATTGAAAAAGCCATAAACCGCCACTACTACAATGATGCAAAACGCATAATCCAGGCGCACAAGGGACTTATAATCATAGGCATCACCGGCAGTTTCGGGAAAACCAGCACAAAGAACTATCTTGCAAGCGTGCTTGCCGAAAAATACAATGTACTTGTAACACCGGGCAACTTCAACACACTGCTGGGTGTAATACGTACCATACGTGAGCAACTGCGCCCCTATCATCAAGTATTCATTGTGGAAATGGGTGCAAAGCAAAAGAACGACATAAAAGAAATCTGCGACCTCGTACACCCCAAGATAGGCATTGTCACTGCTGTAGGGGAAATGCATCTTGAGACATTCAAGAGCGTGAAGAACATACAGGACACAAAATTCGAACTTATCAACTCACTGCCGGCCGGCGGATTGGGAGTGATAAACAACGATTCGGAATACATAAAGGAGTACAACGGAATAAAGAGCGGCTGCAGGATTGTAAGATATGCCGTAGAGGATGAAGGTGACTACAAGGCCCGCAATGTAGAATATGGTGCAAGCGGCGTATCATTCACTCTTGGCAACGAGCACTTCAACAGCCGTCTGCTTGGTGCCGGCAATCTGCTTAACATTCTGGCATCCATTGCCGTAGCCGACCACCTGGGAGTGCCTGCAAACAAACAACGTAATGCAATAGCGCGCCTGCAACCTGTGGAGCACCGCCTGTCTATGAAGGTTGCCAACGGCATAACCGTACTCGACGATGCATACAACTCAAACCCTCAGGGAGCAAAAATGGGACTTGAGGTACTGAAGAACTTTGCTGTAGGCGAGGGCAACCAAAGGATTGTAATCACCCCCGGATTTGTTGAGATGGGCAACCGTCAGGCCGAGGCGAACAAGGAACTGGGCCGTACAATTGCACAAAGTTGTGACTACGCAATAATAGTGAACGCCGTAAACCGCGATGCGATAAAGGGCGGTGTCGAAGAGGGTGGCATGCCTGCCGGAAAATATTTCCTTGCCGACTCGCTTGACCACGCGCACCGGCAACTGGCACAGATTCTGCGCCCCGGCGATGTAGTTCTTTACGAAAATGACCTGCCTGATAATTTCAAGTAACTTATCAGCCCTTAATAACACTTAGTTATCCTTAATAATCTTTACCACTAAAATAAAATGAAAACCAACGTAGGAGTAGTATTTGGCGGACGTTCCGTCGAGAATGAGATTTCAGTAATAACAGCCAACCAGGCTATGGCTGCAATGGACAGGGAAAAATATGACATCACCCCCATATACATTACTAAAGAGGGCAAGTGGTACACCGGCGAAGCATTGCTCAATGTAGCCAACTACCGCGATACCAAGAAACTGCTTGGCATGTGCGAAGAGGTATACATGAAGCCCATTTATGGCGACACCAACCTCTACCGCACTAAGAAGGGCTTGTTCCAAAAGGAGATTGTTACCAGGCTTGACGTAGTAATGCCTGCACTGCACGGCACCAACTGCGAGGACGGCACATTCCAGGGAGTAATGGAGTTCTCGGGAATACCATACACCGGTTGCAACACATTGGCATCGGCAAACGGCATGGACAAAATCACTATGAAGATGATTCTCAAGGAATGCGGTATTCCGGTCATTGACTACTGTTGGTTCAGCGACAAGGAGTGGGCCGACAAGAAAGAGGCTACTGTCGCTGCTGTTGAGAAGAAACTGGGATACCCGGTAATTGTGAAGCCTGCCAACAGCGGTTCAAGCGTTGGCATACGCGCCGCGCACAACCGCGAGGAGTTCCTCGATGCGGTAGACTATGCAATCTCTTTCACCAGCCGAGTGATTATTGAGAAATATGTACAAAAACTGAAGGAAGTGAACTGCGCCGTACTTGGCAATTATTATGAGTGCGAGGCTTCAGTGTGCGAGGTTCCGGTGCGCAGCGGTGAGATTCTTTCGTATCAGGACAAGTACATGAACGGTGGCGGCAAGCAGTCGCAGGGCATGCAGTCGACAGTACGAGAAATACCTGCCAACTTGCCTAAGGAGAGCACAGATTTCATTCAAAAGGCTGCGTGTGACACCTTCCGCGCCCTCTCCTGCGACGGCGTTGCACGCATTGACTTCATCATTGACGAGGCTACAGGCGAGATTTTCGTCAACGAAATAAACACAATTCCCGGTTCACTTTCGTTCTACCTGTGGGAGTACAGCGGAATAAACTTTACCGCACTCATTGACCGCCTTATCGATATTGCGTTCCGCCGCAAGCAGGATGCAGGCTTCAAGGCTGTGAACTATGGCGAGAACATCTTTGCCGCTAAAGGCAATGGCGGAGCAAAGACAGGCGGCAAGTTCGGAAGCAAAATGGGCGGCAAGTTCGGCAATTGATAAACAAGATAAAGGAAGACTGTATGAAAAAGGCTATTATGACAACACTTGCACTGCTGTTTTTCGTGACAGCGCATGCTGCCGAAGAGAGCGTTACCCTCACCACCTCTACTGGCGATATTCACGGGGTATTGCTCACGCCAGAGTGCAAAGAGGCCTGCCCCTTAGTCATCATAATAGCCGGCAGCGGGCCTACCGACATGAACGGCAATACTATCGGCAGTGAATTGCAGGGCAACTCCTTGAAGATGCTTGCCGAAGGACTTGCTGCAAAAGGCATTGCCAGTATACGCTACGACAAACGCGGAATCGGCAAAAGCGCATCGGCAGGAACGAGCGAGGCAGAACTCCGCTTTGAGCACTATATTGACGATGCAGCAGCATGGGCCGACAAGTTCGGGGCTGACAACAGGTTCAACACCATTGCCATTGCCGGGCACAGCGAAGGCTCGCTCATTGGCATGGTTGCTGCACAAAAGAGCAAAGCGGTAAAGGCGTACATATCGATAGCCGGTTGCGGAAGAGCAGCACACGAAGTGATTGAGGAACAGCTTCAACGCCAGCCCGAACAGATAAGGAACGAGGCAGCCGCAATAAACAGGGAACTGCTGCAAGGACGTACCGTAGAGGATGTACCGAACTACCTTGCCGCACTCTACCACAAGAGCGTGCAGCCTTACCTTATTTCATGGTTCCGCTACAACCCAGCAAATGAGATTGCTAAACTGAAAATACCAGTCCTCATCATTCAGGGCGACAAAGACATTCAAGTTGGCGTAAAGGATGCTGAGTGCCTGTACATGGCACGTATGTTCTCATCGTACCACGTTATAGCAGACATGAACCATGTACTGAAACATTGCGAAAGCAGTGACATGTTCACACAACTTGAAACATACAAGAACCCGGAACTGCCAATAAAGAGTGAACTGGTTGAGCACATAGCCAAGTTCATAAAACAATAATGTGCAGGAAACAAGAGAAAACGGATTGACGACAAAAGCAATATAAGAACAAATAAGCCACTACAACAAGATTATAGAACTGAACCGTTTCTACAAATAATGGTTCATTATATAGCAAATGGTTTATGAACGACGGCATTGATATATTTACCCCCGGCGAGGAGAACGGCGGTTTGCAGTTACCGCTCTCCGATGAACGCGTAGCAGCAGGATTTCCCTCCCCTGCCGAGGACCACACATCGTTGAGCCTCGACCTGAACAAAGAACTGATAAAGAATCCGGCATCGACATTCTATGCAAGAGTAAGCGGATTATCAATGATAGATGAGGGTATAAACGACGGTGACCTGCTTGTCATAGACAAGAGCATTGAGCCTTTCAACGGTTGTCTTGCCGTATGTTACATTGACGGGGAGTTCACTCTAAAAAGATTCGAAAAACACAAGGATTATGCCCTGCTTGTACCAGCCAACAAAGAGTTCACTCCATTGAGAGTTACAGCCGAGAACAGTTTCTGCATTTGGGGAGTTGTAACTTATCTTATCAAGAAAGTCTGATAAAAACACATTGTAGAAACTCCGTTTTCAGTTTTCACCTTTCTGTTTAAATATGTTCGGTTTATGTGACTGCAATAATTTCTTTGTATCGTGCGAAAGAGTCTTTGACCCCTCACTCGAAGGACATCCCGTAGTTGTACTGAGCAACAACGACGGCTGCATAATCTCGCGCAGCAATGAAGCGAAGGCACTGGGCATCAAAATGGGACAACCGCTCTACCAGGTACGCGATTTCATAAAACAGCACAACGTCACTGTTCGCTCAAGCAACTACCAGCTTTACGGCGACATGTCGCAAAGAGTGATGACAACTCTTAAACAGCATATACCTGCAATAGAAATCTATTCCATTGACGAGGCTTTTCTTCTGTTGGAAGGCTACCCTATCGAACGGCTCAAACAGATGGGCGAAGACGTTGCCCGCATAGTGAAACGCAACACAGGTATTC
Organism: Bacteroidaceae bacterium; assembly: GCA_045588345.1. Lineage (GTDB taxonomy): Bacteria > Bacteroidota > Bacteroidia > Bacteroidales > Bacteroidaceae > HGM04593. The sequence goes on along the minus strand of JAZNDZ010000061.1, from coordinate 5,209 downwards.
CTGTAAGCATTGGAATATCCCGCACAAAAACCCTTGCAAAGATAGCGAGCAAATTGTGCAAGAAATACCCCAAACTAAACAATGCCTGTCTGATGCACCGTACCGAAGACATACGCAAGGTTCTGGAGAAATTCCCTATTGGGGACGTATGGGGCATTGGGCGACGACAAGCAAGGATGTTCCACGACTGCCACATAAGCACGGCCGCACAGTTCTGCGACCTTCCGGAAGAGTGGATTGATAACCGCATGAACATCACAGGCAAGCACACATGGCTTGAACTGAAAGGCACCCCTTGCATTGAGTTCAGCCATGAAACTGCGGACAGACAATCCATAATGGTCTCACGTTCGTTTTCAAAAGAGATTCACAACATTGATGAACTTCACGACACAATAACGACCTTTGCAGGTATTGCAGCAGAGAAACTCCGCAAACAGAAAAGCGTGGCACAGGAAATGCAGGTATTCATACTCACCAACCGCCACCGCGATGACCACCCGCAACATTATGAATGTGAACAGATACTATTCCCCACTGCTACGGACAGTACACTGGAGATTGTAAAAGCGGCAACAGCGGCTTTAAAGCGCATTTATCGGCCAGGTTACGGCTACAAGAAGAGTGGCGTGCGATTGAGCCGTGTCACCCCGGCAACAGCCGTACAGGCATCGCTTTTTGATGAGGTTGACCGTCCCAAGCACAAGGCACTGATGCAAGCAATGGACAGAATAAATGCCGAAATGGGACGTGAAAGCGTCAGACTTGTTTCGCAAGGAACTGTCACCGACCATACCAACCGTGAGCACCTGTCGCCACAGTACACAACCCGTTGGGAAGACATTCTGGTGGTGAGAGTCTAAAATCCCCTACACATAAACAGTTCATTTGCATTATATGCAGATATATGTATCTCTTTTTGTTAAAAAAAAGCAAAAACTTTTACTATCTATATTAAATAACGTATATTTACAGCATGCATATATATTTATAACTATCATAAAACAAAAGTACTATGTCTATCAACACATTAAGAAAAAGTTTGGCATTGATGCTCCTGGCACTTGCTGGTGTCGCTGCTGTCAATGCTCAGGCAGCATTTGAGAAAGGCAAACTGTACCACCTTTATGCCGCAGGCAAAAAGGGCAACGTGGTAACAGAAAAAGATGGAAAAGCTGTTGGCTTGGCCGACTTTACAGAAGGCGAAGCCGGACAACTCTGGAAAGTTTCGGAACTTTCGGGCAGTTGGCGTATAATAAACGCCGTGAGCGGAAATGCATTGCGTCTTAACGGCAGCAAGGTAGAACTTGGCGAGAACAACGGTTCCGATGAAGCCCAACTGTGGAAATTCGAGGACGGTTTGCTCATCCCTACCAACAGCCCCGAACTTGCTTTGGCAAAGGGACAGGGCGGCATGCTCGTCATGGTAAAGAAAGAGGTTGCCCTCAAGCACAAGGCTGCAAAGTTCCGTTTTGAAGTTTCAAAGTATGCCGGTTTCGATGATAACCTCACATACCGCATAGTGCCGATAAAGGAACCGGGCAAAGTATTGGGCAACAATGATTCCGGCGAAAACAATGCACGTATCGTAGCCGAGGAAATCAACGCCGATAACCGCGGACAGTATTGGAGCATAAAGACTATTAACCTGAACACCTTTGCTGTTGAGAATGCATTCTACGGACAGAACTTTGATGACGGCGGCAACAATGCAAGTATAGACTATCTGTTGCAATGGCCAGCCGTTGCCGGAACATGGAACAATGCAAAGTTCCGTTTTGAGCCTGTTGAAGGCCAAACAGGCACATATCTCATTGCATCAGCAGGCAAAGAGGGTACAATGTATGCACTCAAGGAAGGCCGTATGATGCTTGTAGAGAAGAACCCTGCCGACAGTGCAGCATGGTTCACATTTGAACAGGTTGAGAAACCCAAAATTGCATCACCCAAATGGGAGGATGAGACTGTATTTGCAGAGAACAAAGAACGCGGAGTTGCAACTTACATGCCATACAACAACGAGGCAGAGATGCTTGCCGACACTGCTTACTATGCAACACCTTGGACTGAGCCTGTAAACAGCCGCTACATGAGCCTCAACGGCACATGGAAATTCAACCTTGTAAGCGAGCCTTCACAACGCCCGTTGACATTCTTTGAAGAAGGTTTTGACGTTAGTGCTTGGGATGAGATTCCTGTTCCGTCTAACTGGGAAATGCAGGGATATGACAAACCAATCTACAATAACGTAGAGTATCCGCATTCAAACACCCCTCCATTCATCAATGCCCGTCCGGGCTACAATGATGGCGGCAAGAACTACGGCATCAACCCGGTAGGTTCATACGTACACACATTCACCGTACCCGCAAATTGGGACGGTCGCCGTACATTCATCCACTTCGGCGGTATCTATTCTGCAGCATTCGTATGGCTCAATGGCCAATATGTAGGTTACACACAGGGTTCAAACAATGTAGCCGAATTTGACCTCACCAACTACCTGAAGAAAGGCGAGAACAGACTTGCCGTACAGGTGTTCCGTTGGTGCGACGGCTCGTACCTCGAGTGCCAGGACATGTTCCGCATGAGCGGTATATTCCGTGACGTTTACCTTTATAATGTGCCAAAGACAGCAGTACGCGACCACTACATCACAAGCAAGTTGTCAACCGACATGTTCAGTGCCGATGTAAACGTGAACTTTGAAATCGACAACCGCGATTTTATCCCAGGCAAGAAGAGTATAAAAGCCGCAATATATGACCCGGCAGGCAACCTGGTTGCATGTGACACAGCAGCAATGAACACCGCTGCCAAGATTGCATCACTCAGCGGAGATATCAAATTCACCGTTGACAATGTACAGTTGTGGAGCGCCGAGAAGCCGAACCTCTACACCGTACGCATAACACAGTTGGACGAGAACGGCAAAGAAGAGCTTGCATTCTCTACAAAACACGGTATCCGCAATATTGAAATCAAGAACTCACTCGTATACATCAACGGGCAGAGAGTATTCTTCAAGGGTGTGAACCGCCACGATACCGACCCGGTGAGAGGCCGTGCCGTTACAACAGAATCAATGCTCAAGGATGTACTGCTCATGAAGCAAAATAACATAAACACTATACGTACAAGCCACTACCCCAATGCGGCAAAAATGTATGCAATGTTCGACCACTACGGTCTTTATTGCTGTGACGAGGCCGACCTTGAGGACCATGCCAACCAGACCATTTCGGACCGTCCGTCATGGATTCCAGCATTCGTTGACCGCATCAACCGCATGGTTCTTCGCGACCGCAACCACGCAAGCGTTGTAATGTGGAGTTTAGGCAACGAGGCCGGCAACGGTAACAACTTCGGCCCGTGCTACGATGAGGCCAAGCGCCTTGACAGCCGCCCCGTACACTATGAGGGAACACGTTCTGCAAACGACTACGGCGGCGGACGATTCAGCGACTTCTACTCAAAGATGTACCCCGGTCAGGCTTGGATGAACAAGAACACAAATGACCTTGACAAGCCGATGTTCATCTGCGAGTATGCACACTCAATGGGCAATGCTATCGGCAACCTCAAAGAGTATTGGCAGAAGATTGAAGCATCAAACTCTTGCATAGGTGGCTGTATATGGGACTGGGTTGACCAGGCTATCTATGACCCGCAGGAGATGAAACAGGGCATTTACCGCATACACACCGGCTACGACTACCCGGGCCCGCATCAGGGTAACTTCTGTTCAAACGGCGTAGTTTCTCCATTGCGTCAGGAGGGCGGCAAACTCAAGGAGGTAAAGGCTGCTCACCAGTTTGTAGACATCACAATGCCGGAAGTAAATACCGAATATGATATCGTGACAATTGATCTCAAGAACAAGTACAACTTCACAAATCTGAACGAGTTCAATGTCATATATGATATTGTAAAGAACGGCAAAATCGTTTACACCGGCCGCACCGAAGCACCGGACACTGAGAGCAACGCAACCGGCCGCGTTTGGCTAACCGTAAAGAAGGCAAGCATTGAGAAGGCAGCCAAGAAGGGTGACGAACTCCTTATTACTATACGCCTTGTACACCGCAATGCCCAGTTGTGGGCTCCTGCAGGTCATGAGGTTGCCTTACAGCAGTTCACACTTGCAGAACGCGCTCCGCTTGCAGCAGTAAAGAGTAAGGGTGATGCACTTGCCGCCACATCTTCACTCCACGAGACAGTTATCGGCAACGAGAAGGTACAATTGAAGTTCAATGCCGAGACTGCACAGTTGACTGCACTTGCCTTTGATGGCAAGAATATCATAACAGACGGCCAGGGTTTCATCTACAGCAACCACCGCTGGATTGAGAATGACCGTCAGGGTTACGATTACTACGGCCCGGACTCAGGTAAAGAACACGCACAGACCAATGACGGCCTTGAAGCCAAAGGCGAAGTGACTGTTGTCGAGGAGAACGGCAACACCGTTGTAAAGACAGTACGCAAAGGTTCTATCTGCGACACAAGAATCAACTACACAATATACCCGCAAGGTATTGTTGATGTAGAGGCTACATTCGTTCCAAAGAACGGCAACCTGCGCCGTGCAGGTCTTGTATGCGGCCTTGACTCAACACTCAAGAACGTGGACTACTACGCACTCGGCCCATGGGAGAATACCGTAGACCGCAAGGACGGCGTTGTCGTAGGCCGCTACACAACAACAGTCGACACAATGGCCGACCCGTATGTTAAGCCACAGAGCAGCGGCAGCCGCGAAGGCTTGCGCGAGGTTACATTCACCGACAACAACGGCAATGGTGTAAAGATTGAGACAGAAGGCAATGTAAGTTTCTCTGCGCTCCCCTACACTGACGAGGACCTCATGAGAGCCGGACACTACTGGGAGATGACAAAACGTCCATACACAGTTGTTCACTTCGATGCATGGTTGCGCGGTATCGGCAACGCATCTTGCGGATACGATGTAGGCACAATGCCTGAATACTGTGTTCCCGAAAAGGAGATGACATACAAGCTCAGGATTACTCCAGTCAAGAAGTAAAAAAAGATTTTCCTGATTTATACATGTGGGTGACCCAAAAGTGAAATGGGTCACCCACGTTTGTAGGGAGGTTGGATAAAAAGAGCTATTTTTAGGCTTGCGAAGCACGAAAAAACGCAGTTTACTAAGCGTAAATGAGTATTTTTCGGGCAAGCGTAACAA